>NZ_BAAGSN010000007.1:0-349948 GCF_054782415.1 Sinomonas soli
CCCCAGCCGCGCCACCTGCCGCAGATCCTCGAAATCATGCCCCGGCACCCGATGCCGACGCGCCAGCGCATCCGCCAGCCCCAGATGCTCCACCACCAGGGCCCCCGCCCCAGCATTCAGGGCACCGCCCGCAGCAGAACCGGCAGCGGCAGCAGAAGCACCCGCAGCAGAAACGCCCGCGGCAGCACCGCCGTCGGCCTCCGCGCCAGACTCCCCGGCCCGGCCCCCGGCCACGACCCTCAACCGGCTCTCCCGCTCCATCACAGCTGACTCGCCCACAGCGACCTACCCTCCCTGCACCGCCTGGCGGTGCCCGGTGTTGATGCTGGCTACCTCGAAGTCTTCAACGAGACAGACCTGTCTGTTCCGTCAGAAACGTTTATATAGGTAGACAGACCTGTCTGTCCAGCGTGCTACCATCGATGGCATGAACGGTCGAGACAACGGCCGGGCCCCCGAGGCCGCGGCACGCAAGCCTGCCCGCGAGCGGATCCTGGAGACCGCCTACGGGCTCTTCGCCAAGCGCGGCGTGAGGGACGTGGGGATCGACGAGATCATCGCCCGGTCGGGGGTCGCCAAGGCGACGTTCTACCGGCACTTCCCCTCGAAGGAAGCGCTCGTCCTCGCGTACATGGACCGCTGGTACCAGGCGCGCCACGACGCCATTGAGGACGCGATCGCCCACGCGCACAACCCCGACGACGCCCTGCTCGCCGCATTCACCGTGCTGGACGAGTGGTTCAGCCGCGGCGCGGTCGAGGTCAACACCTTCCTCCACGTCATGATCGAATTCGGCGCCGAGCATCCCCTCGGTCAGGCCGCCATGGCACATCTGGCGGCAATCCGCGAGCGCCTCGCCGCCCTCGCCGAGGCAGCGGGGCTCAATGATCCCGAAGGGTTCGCCTGGTCCTTCCACATCCTCACCAAGGGCGCCATGGTCGCCTCCATCGAAGGGGACCAGCGCGCAGCCCTCCGAGCCCGCAATCTGGCCCGAGTGCTGATCGGCCTCCACAGGCCGGACCGGCGCTCGGCCACCCGCCCCGTGATGAAGACGACGGGCAGCGCAGCCGCCCAGCACAAGGCCGGAAGCAGGGAACCGGCACCCGTCCGAGAGCTCGGGGAGTCCGCATCAGTGCGGAGACTCGACAGCGCCCGAGGCTGAGCCTCTACGGCTGACGCGAGTCAGGGGGCACGGGGCCGCCGGGAGGGAATGGCTCCCCCGGGGCAGGCCGCCCCGGAGACGGAAGCCCGGGCTCCGGCGCGCCATCCGGGTCGAACGGCGGGAACGTGTCCGGCCCGGGGTCCGGCGGGATGCTCGGTCCGGGAGGAACGCCCGGCTCCGGCGGGCGGTGCGGCGGGGCCGGCTCGGGCGGCATCGTCTCGAGCGCGGGAGCGCACGAGGAGAGCACAGAGCTGTCGGCGACCGCGCTGACCTCGACGGTGCAGACGGTGGAATCGATCGTGGCCTCGATGGTCTTCATCCCTCCCTCCTTCCCCGTGCAGCCGCCGTCACACAGACCGGGCCGGCGGACTGCTCCACGAGCCGATGTTTGACCAGCGGAGCCCAGGGGAAACGGGAGGGCATGCGGCTCGGGGGCACTCCCCGCAGCCCGCGGCAAGGACCAGAGGGAAGGGGCACTCCAGCCCCTCTCGCTTCCCAGAAGGAGAAAGCCATGGGTATCGGAGACAAGTTCGAGAACAAGGCCGAAGAGCTCAAGGGCAAGGCCAAGGAAGGTGCCGGCGAGGCCACGGACAACCCGGACCTCCAGGCCGAGGGCAAGGGCGACCAGGCGAAGGCCGGCGTCAAGCAGGCCGGCGAGCACATCAAGGACGCCGCCAAGGACATCACCGGCCACTGAGGCCGCCCCACCGCCGAACGGTTCACCTCGCTGACCGATCCGATGATCGGTCCAGAGAACATCGAGTCCCCCTCAGAAGGAGCTAATCCATGGGCATCATCGCGTTCCTCATCCTCGGCCTGATCGCCGGGGCGATCGCGAAGGCCATCCTCCCCGGCCGTCAGGGCGGGGGCATCCTCATCACCATGCTCTTGGGAGTCGTGGGTGCCCTCCTCGGAGGATGGATTGGAAGCGCGATCTTCGGCGTCGGGCTCGCCAACTTCTGGAGCCTGCAGACGTGGATCGTCGCGATCATCGGCTCGCTGGTCGTCCTCGGCATCTACGGCGCCATCACGCGCCGCAGGGCCTGAGGTCCAGTAGCCGACCCTCTACGGCGGCGGCTCGCCCACCCGGGCGGGCCGCCGCCGTCGTGCGTGCACACCCAAGCGCGCACTAGGGAAGCAAAACAACATTGGGTGCATATTGGGCAACTTTCGGGCTAGGATGTGGGCGTGACGCCCCACGAGACTGAGCTGACCGCAGAGACCCAGACCGCCCTCGAGCGCGCGGACGCCGCGCACCGGCACGAGGCGCTCTTCTCCGAACGGGCGCACAACATCAGGCAGTCGGCGGTGCGGGACGTCTTCGACATCTCGATCCGCCCGGGCCTCGTCTCCCTCGCGGGCGGGTCCCCGAGCCTGACACGCCTCCCGCTCGGCCTCGTCGCCGAGACCGCCCAGCGGGTCATCATGGACCACGGCATGGAGGCGCTTCACTACGGTGGCGGCAAGGGCACCCTCGCGCTGCGCGAGCTCATCTGCGAGATCATGGCTGAGGAGGGCATCCTCGGTGCCTCGCCCGAGGACGTCGTGGTGACCACGGGGTCGCAGTCCGCGCAGGATATCGCGGCCAAGGTGTTCTGCAACCCGGGCGACGTGGTGCTCGCCGAGGACCCCACCTACGTGGGGGCGCTGAACACCTTCGAGGCGTACCAGGTGCGCGTCGAGCCGGTCGGGATGGACGAGGACGGGCTCATGCCCGAGCTCCTCGAGGCGCGCATCGCCGAGCTCGAGGCCGCCGGGGACACCATCAAGCTCCTCTACACGATCCCGAGCTTCAACAACCCCTCGGGCATCACCCTGGCCGCCGAGCGGCGCCAGCGGATCGTGGACATCTGCCGCGAGCACAACATCCTGATCCTCGAGGACAACCCCTACGGCATGCTCCGCTTCGACGGGCGGCCGCTCGCCCCCCTGCGGGCCGACAACCCCGACGACGTCATCTACTGCGGCTCGTTCTCCAAGATCTTCTCCCCCGGGGTGCGGCTCGGCTGGGCGCTCGTCCCCAAGCACCTCTACCGGCGCTTCTACCTCGCCGCCGAGGCGGTGGTGCTGTGCCCGTCCATGCTCAACCAGATGCTCGTCACCGAGTTCTTCCGCACCTTCGACTGGCGCGCCTACCTCGCCGAATCCCGCGCCGTCTACGCCGAGCGGTGCGCGGCCATGCTGCATGCACTCGGCGAGCACTTCCCGTCCGAGGCGACGTGGACGACGCCGAGCGGCGGCTTCTTCGTCTGGGTGACCCTCCCCGAGGGGGTCGACACCTACCCCCTCCTCCACGAGGCGATCGATGCGGGCGTGGTGTTCATCCCCGGCGCCGCGTTCACGCCGTCGGACGCGCCGAGCAGCAGGCTCCGGCTCGCGTTCTCCGGTGTGGCACCGGAGCAGATCCGCGAGGGCGTGCGGCGCCTGGCCCCGGTGGTGCGGGCCGCCGTCGAGGCGAACGCCCGGTAGCCGGCCCCTCGCCGGGGATCAGCCCAGGGCGTCGGGCCTGCGCTCGTAGACCCACGGCAGGCGCGAGATCGTGAGCCGGTGGCGCCCGCTTCCGGCCGCCCCGGGGTCCCCGTACTGCGCGTCGCCGGCCCAGAGGACCGCCTCGATCCTCCCCTCGGCGTCCACGAGCTGGTAGCTCGCGAACCGGGCCGCCGGCCGCGGCACACCCCCCAGCGCCTCCTCGGCGGAGCCGGCCCGGGCCAGGCCGTGCAGCGTGAGCCACGTCGGCGGGAACAGCACCATCTCCCCCGCCGCGTGCCGCTCGAGGGCCACGGCCGGCCGGAGCCACGCGGAGTCCACGTGCTCGTCGGCACTCAGCAGCATCTCCCCGCCCGGGTCGCGGGCGAGGAAGAACCATGTGGTGAGCCTCTTGGGCGCGCGCGCAGGCGGCACCCACCGGGAGAGCTCCACGAGGTGCGACTCCGCCAGGACCAGCCCGGTCTCCTCCCGGGTCTCCCGCACCGCGGCCCGGCGCACGGCCGGCGGCGCGGCCGCGGAGGGTTCGTCGTCGTGCGCGGAGGACTCCTGGGGATCGTCCGGGTGGGAGTCCTCCGGGTCGACGCGGCCGCCGGGGAACGCCCAGGCGCCCCCGAAGGATCCGGCCACCGGCCTCTCGAGGAGCAGCACCTCCAGCCCCGCGTCCGCGTCCCGCACCACGACGACGGTGGCCGCGCGCCCCACGATCGGTGAATCCATACCGCCACTGTAGGCCTACGCTGGAAGACGTGCTCCTCACCCGCCGTGTCTTCCTCCGCGCCTTCGCGGCCGCCGCCGTGCTCGCCCCCGCCGCCCCCGCGCTGGCCGGCTGCGCGGGGACCGAGGAGGTGCCCGCGGTCCCGTTCGGCGCGAGGCTGCCTATCCCTCCGCTCGACCGGGGCACCGTGGAGACCTCGGGCGGCGCCCCCGTGCGGACCTTCCGGCTCGCCCCGCAGGCGGGCACGCACGAGTACGTCCCTGGCAAGGCCACCGAGTCGATGGGCTACAACGGCGCCCTCCTCGGCCCGACCCTGCGCGCGGCCCGTGGCGAGAAGGTCCGGGTCAGCATCGAGAACAGGCTCGCGGAGGCGACCACCCTGCACTTCCACGGGATGATGCTGCCCGCGGCGGCGGACGGCGGCCCGCACGCCATGATCGATCCGGGCGGCTCCGCGGCGCCGGAGTGGACTATTGACCAGCCCGCCGCGACCCTCTGGTACCACCCCCACCCGCACGGGAGCACCGAGAAGCAGGTGGGGCTCGGGCTCGCGGGCCTGTTCCTCCTCGACGAGGCGCAGGACGGCCCGGGCGCGGCGCTGCCACACGAGTACGGCGTGGACGACATTCCGCTCATCGTCCAGGACCGCCGCCTCGACGGCAGCGGCAAGGTCACGTTCGACCCCTCGGGCAACTCGCTCGGCACCCTCGGCAACTCGATCGCCGCGAACGGCACCCTGGGGGCGGTGCTGCCCGTGACCACCCAGCGGGTACGGCTGCGGATCCTCAACGCGAGCGCCGGGCGCTGGTTCAGGTTCGGCTTCGCGGACCACCGCCGCTTCCACATGGTGGCGTCCGACGGCGGGCTGCTCGCCGCGCCGCTCGAGCTCGACGCCGTGCAGCTCTCACCCGCCGAACGGGCCGAGATCGTGGTCGAGCTCAGGCCCGGCGAGTCCCTGATGCTGCGCTCGTTCGCCCCTGACCTGGGCCGGGTGAGCCCGCCGGACGCGTTCGGCGGCGGGAGGGACTTCGACGTGGTGAGGCTCGACGCCGCGGCCAGCCTCGCGCCGTCGCCCGCCCTGCCAGCCGCGTTCGGCGCGCTGCCGGAGCCCGTGGACGCCCGTACCGCCACGTCGCGCTCGTTCACGTTCAGCGGGCGGCAGATCAACGGCCGGACCATGGACATGGAGCGGATCGACTTCACCGCGGCGCCGGGCGCGCCGGAGGTGTGGTTCGTGGACAACGTCAATCCCTACCAGCACAACGTCCACGTCCACGGGGTCCAGTTCCGGCTGCTGGACATCAACGGCGCTCCGCCGCCGCCCGAGCGGGCGGGCTGGAAGGACACCATCCCGCTGCTGCCCCGGGAGCGGAACCGGATCGCGTTCCGCATGCCCCGCTATGCGGACGCCGAGCACCCGTACATGTACCACTGCCACCTGCTCACCCACGAGGACCAGGGCATGATGGGGCAGTTCACGGTCGCGTCCTAGCCTGCGGCGCCGCCCTCCGCTGGCCGGGTGCCCTCCGGGCCGGGTCCGGCCGCGGCGTCCGCGGCGGCCTCGGAAGAGTCGATCGTGGCGAACTCGAACTCGTCCTCGCCGACCGCGGCCACGATGTCCTCGGGCTTCATCGCGAGGCTCACGGCGTAGTAGAAGATCACGAGGCTGAAGCCGACCACGAAGAGGATGTCGACCCACTCGGGGAGGATGCTCAGCGACCCGGTCCCGTAGCGCCCCAGCAGGCCCAGGACGACGAGGCCGATCAGCCAGGGCCAGATCCACGAGGCCGCGCGCCAGTCGAGGTCCCGGCGGAAGCGCAGGGACTTGGAGCGGTGCAGCGCGATCTCGAAGATCACGCGGCCGATCAGGATCGCCGTGAGGATCTTCCAGATCGCCTCGAACCCGGACCAGTAGATGATGAGATTGGCCGAGACGAACCCGAACGGGGTCAGGACCTGCGGCCACGGCACCCGGTAGGGGTGCTCCCGGCCGGCGTGCTGGCGGATGAGCGCCTCCAGGGAAACCGGGGCGAAGGCGTACATGATGGCCGTGGCGTCCGTGACGAGGCCCACGAGGGACTGCCAGCTCGGGAACGGCAGGAGGGCGATGAGGCCGATGACGAACGCGAGCAGGATCGATCCGAACGGCACCCCGCGCTTGCTGACGGAGGTGAGCCAGGGCGGCAGGGCGTCGTCCTCCCCCAGCGCGTAGGAGATGCGGGCCGAGGTGCCGATGTACACGAGCCCGGTCCCGAACGGGGAGATGACCGCGTCGATCAGGAGGACAGTGGCGAGCCAGCCCGCGCCCGCGGCGAGCGCGAGGTCGTAGTATGGGCCGAACGCGCCGGCGCCCAGCGGGTTGTCCCAGTTCGCGGCGACATTGGCCGGGTTGATCGCGCCGATGAACGCGACCTCGAGCAGGATGTAGACCGCCGCCCCGATGAGCATGGCCGTGATGATGGCCCGGGCGACGTCCTTCTTCGGGTTCCTCGCCTCGCCGGCCATCTGCGCGGCCTGCTCGAAGCCCTGCAGGGCGAAGACGACGCCGAGCGGGAGCGCGGCGAAGATCCCGTGGACCCCATGGGGCGCGAAGCCGCCCGCGCCCTGGCTGAAGTTCTGCGGGTGGAAGGTCAGGGCGATGATGACGACGATCGTCAGCGCGGGCACGGCGGCCTTCCAGATGACCACGGCGATGTTGCTGTCGGAGAGCCACTTGGCCCCGAGCAGGTTGACCACCGTGAACACGGCCAGGGCCAGCACCGCGATGAGGAGGCCGACCGGGGTGAGGGTCGAGTCGGCGTTGACCAGGTCGATGCCCTTCGCCCACGGTGCGCTCTCGAGGTAGGTGATCGCGCCCTCGACCTCGATCGGCGCGATCGTCACGGCCTGCAGGTAGCCCACCCAGCCCGCGGAGAACCCGGCGAGCGCCCCGAAGGCGTAGAGGGGGTACCGCGCCGTCCCGCCGGCCACCGGGTAGGCGGCCCCGAGGTCCGCGTGGATCAGGGCAAGCACGATCAGCATGATGGCCGCGATGAGCCACGAGATGATCGAGGCCGGGCCCGCCGACTTCGCGGCGCCCAGGGCCCCGAGCAGCCAGCCGGAACCGATGATGGAGCCGAGCGAGACGAACATGAGTCCCCAGAACCCGACCACGCGCTTGAGGGGATGCCCGCCGTGGGTAGGGGTGACGACGTCCTGAGCCATGGTGGCCGCCCTTTCCGGGTTGAAGCCTGCCGGGCCCTTCGGACCCGCCCCCAATGACTCCTAGAAGATAAGCCCGGCCGTGATCCGTGCGGAAGGGGTGACCCGCGCGGAATCGCTGATGCGCCCCGCGGCCCGCTGTGAGGGCGTGGGGTAGGTTCGCATCATGAGCCGCGTCGTCGTCATCGGTGCCACCGGGCACATCGGGTCCTACCTCGTGCCGCGCCTGGTGCGCGCGGGGCACGACGTCGTGGCGGTGAGCCGCGGGAACCGTGAGCCCTACGTCGACACCGCGGAGTGGGCGCTGGTGGAGCGGGTCGCCGCGGACCGGGACGCCGAGGAGGCCGCCGGCACGTTCGGCCGCCGGATCGCCGAGCTGGGGGCCGATGCGGTGGTAGACCTCCTCTGCTTCACCCCCGACTCCGCGCAGCACCTCGTCGACGCGCTGCGTCCCGCCCGGCCGCTCCTGCTCCACTGCGGGAGCATCTGGGTCCACGGGCGCGCGCTCCGCGTCCCGGTCACCGAGGACGAGCCCCGCACGCCGTTCGGCCCCTACGGGACGGGCAAGGCCCGCGTCGAGGAGCTGCTGCACCGCGAGACGCGCAGGGGCGGGGTGCCCGCCGTCGTGCTCCATCCCGGCCACATCTCCGGGCCCGGGTGGCCCGTCATCACGCCCGCCGGCAACCTCGACCCCGAGGTGTGGCGGCGCCTGGCCACCGGCGAGCCGCAGGCGCTGCCGGACCGGGGCCTCGGCATCCTGCACCACGTCCACGCCGACGATGTGGCGCAGGCGTTCGAGCTCGCGCTGCGCCGGCCCGGCGCGGTCGGCTCGAGCTTCCACGTGGTCTCCGCGCAGGCGATGACGCTCCACGGGCTCGCCGCCGGGGTTGCGGCCTGGTTCGGACGCGAGCCCGTGCTCGAGTTCGTGGACCCCGCGGAGTTCGAGCAGCGGTACGGGGCCGAGCATGCCCGGGCCACGTACGAGCACACCGAGCGGAGCATCGCCGCGAGCATCGCCCGCGCCCGCGAGGTGCTCGGCTACGCGCCCCGCTATTCGTCGCTCGAGGCGCTCAAGGAGTCGCTGCGGTGGCTCGTGGACTACGGCCAGGTCGATGTGGGCGGCCAGTCGTTCTGACCGGGCCAGTCGTTCTGAGCGGCCCCGTCGGGAGGCCTGCGCCGTCGGGGGACCTGCGTGGTCAGCGGCCCCACTGCGTGGGCGGCCCGACGACGAGCAGCGCGGAGACGATCGCGGCGACGGCCACGACCATGCCGGCGCCGAGCGCGATGGGGTGGGCGAGGAGCACCCGCAGGGCCCGGCCCGAGAGCGTGTGGTCTCGGGGATCCTCGGTGGGCTCACGGCGCCACGCCCCCTCGAGGTGGCCGCGGCGCTCGAGCCAGCGGTCGAACGGGTAGGTCGCGTACGGCACCACGGCGGTGGCGACCGCCGCCGCGATGCGGGCCAGCGGCCAGCGCTGGTTGACGCCCACAAGCGCGGCCGTCACTCCGTAGGAGACGAACACGATGCCGTGCACCATGCCCGCCACCCGCACAGGCCAGTCGCCGAGCGCTACGGCATACTTGAGCACCATCCCGAGGATCAGCAGGGTCCAAGTGGCCATCTCGGCCAGGGCGAGCGCCCGGTAGAGGGAGCGGGGGGTGGCGGCGCGCGGCCGGTCCAGGGTCTTCAACGTGGTCACCCGACCATCCTCGCCCACGCGCACCACGGCGCGCGTCCACCTTTCGGTTGATCCTCGCCCCCCGGGCGGGCCCTCCCGCCCGGGGGCGCCTGTCAGTAGCCGGCGGCGGCGTCCACGAGGCCCTCGAGCTCAGCACCGGCCGAGTACCGGCGCAGGTTCTCGGCGAGGCGCTCCCCGAGCAGCGGACGGATCATCTCGAGGGTGTCCGCGGCGTGGGGGGTGATGAGCGCGTGCGGCTCGTCCCAGAGCGGATGCCCGTCGGGAAGGGGCTCGGGATCCGTGACGTCGAGCGCCGCGCCGGCGATCGTCCCGGACCGGAGCGCCGCCACCACCGCATCCGTGTCGACCAGGCCGCCGCGGGCGATGTTCACGAGGACCGCGGTGGGCTTCATGAGGGCTAGCTCCGGGGCCCCGATGAGCTTGGAGGTGTCCGCGGTGAGGGCAGCGGCGACCACCACGACGTCCGCCTCCGGCAGCAGCTCGGCGAGGTGGGCCGGCGTCGTCGTGCTCCTGGCCCCCGCGACCGAGGCGCGGGTGCGGCGCACCACGTCGACCTCCATGTCGAACACCCGGAAGAGGCGCAGGATCTCCAGGCCCACGCCGCCGGCGCCGATCACGAGGGCGCGCATGCCGTGCAGGGAGGTGCCGGTGGCCGGGCCCCACGAGCGGGCGCGGGCCCGTTCCGGCAGGTGGCGCAGCAGCGCGAGGGAGAGGGCGAGGGCGTGCTCGGCGACGGGCTTGGCGTAGGCGCCCTTGGCGCTGGTCCACACCTTTCCGGGGTGCGCGGCGAGAGCGTCCGCGTAGGCCTCGATCCCGGCCGAGGGCAGCTGGACCCAGCGGATCGAGGGCGTGCCGTCGAGCACGGCGAGGAGGTCGTGCTTGGGGTTGCCGTGGTCGAGGGCGAGGACCTCCGGCTCCCCGTCGAGCCCGACGAGGGTGCCCCCTCCGGCCTCGATCGCCTCGGTCATGAACGGCAGCAGCTCGCCGTGGACGGCGACGCGGAGGGGCGCGGACGGGGTCTGTGTGGTCATAGGGCCAGACTAGCGGCGCCTACGATCGTGGAGTGCACCGCTTCGCGATCGTCCTGCCTCTGGCCCCCATGGCCGTCGGCGAGCGGTACGCGGTGCGGGACTGGCCCCTGCACATCACGGTGATGCCCGTCTTCACGACCTGGGCGAGTGCGGCACAGCTCGCGGCGGACATGGGCGCGGTGGCCGCCCGGACGGCCCCGATCACGGCCGTGGCGGGCCCCGGGGAACTGTTCGGCCCGCGGCACGACACGCCGGTGGCCCTCGTCGACTCGCCCGGGGTCCGGGCCCTCCACCGAGACCTCGTGGAGGCGCTGGAGCTCCACGTGCCGACGTTCCGCCGCCCCGACTTCGCCGGCGACGGCTACCGCGCCCACATCACCGCGACCCGGCGCGGCGCCGCGGAGGAGGGGCAGCCGCTGCACCTGGGCCAGCTTGCGCTCGTGGACATGGAGCCCGAGCCGGGCCAGGGGCGGCCGCTGGTGGTCGCGGTCGCGGGGCTCGCCCCGCAGAATCCGCGCGCCTGAGCGGCGTTCCCGGGGCTACCGTGCCGCATGGAGGGAGCCCTGCGCCCGCTCGGCTGTAGAGCGGAAGACCTCGGTGGCCTGCTGCGCCGCCGGGCTGAGGCGCCGGCCGGCGAGCTGGGCCAGCAGGATCCTCCGGGTGGGCGAGTTCTCGATCGGCACGATCGAGATGTCGGGCCTCAGAGCGCTGAGGGCGAGCCGGGGGGCGAGGGCGATCCCGATCCCCGCCGCGACCATGCCCTGGGTCTCGTTGTAGTCGTTGGCGGCCAGCGCGATGCGGGGTTCGAAGCCCGCCCCGCGGCAGAGGCGGCTGAGGACATCCGCCACGGGGTGCTCGTCGCGGACCACCCACTCCTGGTCGCGCAGGCGGCCCACGCGCACCGGACCGCCGCTGGCGAGGGCGTGCTCGCGGGGCACCAGGAGCACGGTGGGATCGTCCATGAGCGGCATGACGGCCAGCTCCTCGTCCTTGATGCGCTCCCACGGGTAGTCCCACAGGAGCGCCAGCTCGATGTCCCGCCGCTTGAGCCGCTCGATGAGCCCGTCGCGCCGGGCGCTCGCCACCGTGACGGCGACCCCTGGATGGCGCGCGCGGAAGGCGAGCACCACGTCGGGCATCAGCGAGGCCCCGACCGTGGGGAAGGTGCCGAGCCGCAGCTGCCCCCGGCGCAGCCCGGCGAACTCGCCCATCTCGGCGTGGGCCGCCTCGATCGTCCTGTCGATCTCGTCCGCATAGCGCAGCAGCGCCGTGCCCGCCTCGGTCAGGACCACCCCCCGGGGGTGCCGCTCCACGAGCACCACCCCCATCTCGCGCTCGAGCTTGGAGATCTGCTGGGAGACCGCGGACGTGGTGAAGGACAGGGCCGCCGCGGCCGAGGTCAGGGAGCCCAGACGGCCCACTTCCCGCAGGAGATGGAGTCGCCGCAGGTCGAGATCAGCCATGTCCCGAGTTTAGCAAAAGTAGAGGGACGTCTACTTTTCTGCGATTGTGCTGAACCTTCGCTGCCCCGATCGTAGAAGGAGCAGGCGCTGTGAGGCGCACCACCAAGCGTGAAGGAGAGGACCGTGCAACTCCGCGGTCATTGGTATCGAGGCGGCACGAGCAAGTGCTGGCTCTTCGACGCCCAGGACGTGGCCCGGCACGCCGGCACCCCGGAAGAGGTGCTCCACCTGCTGGCCGACGCGTTCGGCGCGGCGGACGCCCGGCAGCTCGACGGCGTCGGCGGCGGCACCTCGACCACCTCGAAGGCCGCCGTCATCACCGCGACCCCGGCGGGCCCAGCGGACCTCGACTACCTCTTTGCGCAGGTCGGGATCGGCGATTCCACCGTCGAGCTGGGGTCCAACTGCGGCAATTGCGCGACCGCCATCGCCCTCTACGCCGTCCAGTCCGGCATCGTCGCCCCGCAGGAGGGCGCCACCCGCGTGAGGATGCGCAACCTCAACACCGGCGCCGTGCTCACGGGGACGATCGCGACGCCCGGCCGCCGCATCCCGACCTCGGGGCGGGCCACGGTGCCCGGCAGCAGCGCCCTCGGAGTCCCTGTGAGCCTGTCGTTCCACTCGCCGTGGGGCGGAACCACCGGCAGGGTGCTGCCGACCGGCCGGCCGGCCGATGCGCTGGCCGTGGGACGGGCCACGCTGACCGTGACCATGGTGGACGCCGGCGCGCCCGCGGCCCTCCTCCGCGCCGACCAGCTCGGAATCGACCTTTCCTCCATGGACGCTGGCCTCGGCGCGCACCTCCCCCAGCTCATCTCCGCCCGGGCCGCCGCCGGCCTGGCGATGGGCCTGAGGAAGCCCGAGGACCCGCCGCAGAACGCCATCCCCAAGATCGGGGTCGTGGCCCCCGCGGGGGACTACACCGCAGCCGACGGCACCCGGGTCGGGGCCGAGAGCCACGACCTGCGCGTGCGCATGCTCTCGATGCTCGCACCGCACCCCGCCATCGGCCTGACCTCCGCGGTCGCGGTCTCCCTCGCCGCCGCGGTGCCCGGGTCGGTGGTGGCCGGCGCGCTGCCGCCGGCCCACGCCGGGGGGCTGCTGCGCCTCGGCACACCCGCCGGCGTCATCACCGCCGAGGTCGTCACCGACCGCTCGGGCGCGGTCACCGAGGTCGCCCTCCACCGGGCGGCGCGCCAGCTCGCGGTCGCCGACATCGACGTCGCACGCCCCATGGCCCAGACGGCCTGACCACTATCCCCCCGGCCCTGCCACAAGCTGCAGGCCCCACCCAGGAAGTTGTTCAATGAAGATCAAGTCCATCCTCGGACACCTCTATGTCCAAGTCCTCGTCGGCGTAGCACTCGGCATCCTCGTCGGCGCCCTCTGGCCGGACCTCGGGTCCTCGCTCCAGCCCCTCGGCGACGGCTTCGTCAAGCTCGTGAAGTTCCTCATCGCCCCGATCGTCTTCTGCACGATCGTCAGCGGCATCACCTCCCTCACGGACACCAAGAAGGTCGGCCCGACCCTGCTGCGCTCGCTCGGCCTCTTCTACACCCTCACGGCCCTGGCGCTCGCCCTCGGCCTCGGCGCGGTCCTCCTCTTCCAGCCCGGGGCCGGGATGCACATCGACCCGGCCCACCTGAACGCGTCCGTCGCGTCGAAGTACACGAGCCAGCTGCCCAGCAGCAACCCGGCCGACTTCCTCCTGAACATCATCCCCACCACCCTCGTGGGGGCGTTCGCCAACGGCGAGGTCCTGCCCGTGCTCCTGGTCGCCCTCCTGTGCGGCTTCGCGTTCACCAAGCTCGGCGCACCGGGCAAGCTCGCCCTCGAGGTCGTCAACAGCTTCAACAAGCTCCTGTTCGTCGTCTTCGGCTACGTCATGAAGGTCGCCCCCATCGGCGCCTTCGGCGCCATGGCCTTCACCGTCGGCAAGTACGGCGCGCACTCCATCGGCAACCTCGGGATGCTGATCCTGGCCTTCTACGCAGCCTGCATCGCCTTCGTCATCATCGGCCTGGGCATCCTCGCCAAGGTCACCGGATTCAGCCTCTGGCGGCTCCTGCGCTACTTCAAGGACGAGTTCCTGATCGTCCTCGCCACCTCCTCGAGCGAGCCCGTGCTCCCGCGCCTGCTCGCCAAGCTCGAGCGGATCGGCTGCGAGCGCGGCGTCGTCGGGCTCGTCGTCCCCACCGGCTACTCCTTCAACCTCACCGGCACCGCCGTGTACCTCACGCTCGCCTCGATGTTCATCGCCCAGGCCTGCGACATCCACCTCAGCTGGGGCCAGATCCTCCTCATGCTCGGCATGATGCTGCTGACCTCCAAGGGCGCAGCCGGAGTCAGCGGCAGCGGCTTCGTCGCCCTCGTCGCCACCCTGACCGTCATGCCCACGCTCCCTGTCGCGGGCGTCGCCCTCATCATCGGGATCGACCGGTTCATGAGCGAGGCACGCGCCCTCACCAGCACCGCGTGCAACATCGTCTCCTGCATCGCCGTCGCCCGCTGGGAGAAGGCGCTGGACACGGACGTCCTCCAGGCCGAGCTGACCTCCGGCTTCGTCGCCACTGAGACCGAGAAGCAGGCGCTCGCCGCCGCCGTCCCCGCCCACTGACCCAGGGAAAGCCTCCCGGCGCCGGCTCGCGCAGCTCGCAACACGCACCCCGAAAGTCGGGGGAGCCGGCGCCGGGACACACGCATCCGAGCACGAAGGACAGAACCATGGCGCCCACAGCACTCGATGACATCGGGAGCCTCGAGCTCGAGACCGTCGAGGAAGACCTCTGCACCGGCGGCCCCCAGGCCGGGGCCTGCATCTACTGCTCCGGACCGGAAACCGACTGATCATGTGGCCCGATCCTTCGGACCCCGCCGCTACGCAGCGGCGGGGTCCGAGGCGCGCCGGTGGACCTCGTACTCCTCGAACTCGATGATGCGGCGCTCGCCCGCCGCCGATTCGGCCCAGAAGAGGCCCATGCTCGGATGGATCTCCAGCACGCGTCCGGCAAAGTGCCACACGCCGCCCACTCGGGCCTCGATGTCCATGCCGAGGCTGAGCTCCCTGCACGTCCTGACGCGTCCCGCTCCCACACCGTGTGCCGTTGCCATCACTGCCTCCGCTGTCATCGTGGCCTCCGCTCGTCGACACCTCCGCGGTGCCTATACCCCGTCAGGGTCCGGCTTATGCGACGGGTCTGCACCCCGCGGTCCGGTCCACACCAGGGCCCGGGTGATCCTCGGCTCGAGCCAGAACACCAGCAGTGTCACCGGGATCCACGCCCAGCTGACCCACTCGGTGACCGCGTCCGCCGCCTCGTGGTGGGCGTTGGGCGTTCCGGCACCCTCGGCCGCGAGCTGCAGCGGGGCTCCCGCGGCGATGCAGAGCGACAGGCCGACGGTCCCGGCGAAGGCTGCGCGCACGAAGACGGCCTGCAGGGTCGGGGCCCCTTCGCGGGGGCGGTGGTACGCCAGGAGGACCAGCAGGAAGGCGATCCCCAGGACCACCGAGAGGAAGGTCCAGTCGCCGGGCTGGGCGAAGAAGGCGGCGCCCGCCGCCACGATGGCCGTGGTGAGGGCGCCCGTGTCGACCGCACCAGCCCCGAGGCCGCCATGAGCCCTGTCGTCCGCACCGGCCGCTGTCATCCTGCCATTGTGCGCGGGAGCAGCGTCGGCGGTGAAGGCGCGGGCCCGCGCCTCGTCTCTACGCCGCGGCGCTCTCGGCGACTGACGCGGTGTGGCGCCTGAGCGCCTCGGCCAGCCCCGCGGCGTCGTGCGCCCCGGCGAAGGCCTCGGTGCCCGGCTCGAGGGCGCGGCCGGCGGCGAGCGGCCCGGCGTCGACCGCGTCATAGCCGAGCGCGTCGACGAAGGCGAGCACACGCTCGCGGGCGGAGGCGTCGTCCCCGGCGACGGCGAGCGCGCGGCGCCCGGCGGCACCAGCGGGGCGGCCGTCCGCCTCAAGCTCGTGGTAGCCGATGTGGTTGAGCGTCTTGACCACCCGCGAGGCGGCGAGGAAGTCCTGCACCACCTCGGAGGAGCCGCGGCCGCCGAGCTCGGGCATGGCGCCGTCGGTCGGCTCCCAGTAGTTCATGGCATCGATGACCACGCGGCCGGCGAGCGCGGCGGGGTCGAGCGTGCGGTACTTGTGCAGCGGCAGGGCGAGGACCACGAGGTCGGCCTGGGCCGCCTCCGCGGCCGTCACCGCCATCGCACCGGGGGTGATGATCTCCACGATCAGGGCGATGTCCTCGACCGGCTTCGCGGTGGCGATCCGCACCTCGTACCCGGCCTTGAGGGCCTCCCGGGCCACGGCGGTCCCGACGCGGCCCGCCCCGAGGATGCCGATGCTCCTACTGCCCTGCCCCATGGTGATGTGCTCCCGTCGATTTTATGGACTCGTCAACTACCTTGCTGCGTCAACGCCCTCGGCCCCCGCCGCATTCCCCCATGCGGTTTGCGGCAGCACGACCGGGTAGTGGTGATGGATACGTTGACGCAGAGCCGAAGGAAGGACAGGACAGTGAAGCGGCGAGCGAGCGTCCATGAGCACCGGCAGGAATGGATCCGCAAGCAGAGGGACGAGAGGGAATCCGCCCAGGGCAGCCAGCCCTCGCGGCGCGGCCCGTCCCGCCAGGACCGCGAGGACACGGACTCCGGGCGCGACCGACGCGCCGCCTAGCCCCTCCCGCGCCGTAGGATCCCGGCATGGAAATCGTGGTGCTCTACCCCCTCCGCGACGGCGCCGACCGGGAGCGGATCCTCGAGGTCTACCCGCGGCACAAGGCCTACTACGAGGCCTTCCGGGCCGACGGCGGGGGCCTCCTCGCGCTCGGACCCTTCCTGACGCCGGACCCGGCGGCCGGCTCGATGGGGATCTTCAGCTCACGCCAGGACGCCGACCGGTTCATCGCCGGGGACCCGTTCGTGCTCGAGGGCCTGGCCGAGCCGCGCGTGCTCGAGTGGAACGCCGTCCGGTTCGACTAGGCCCCCACGCAGCGGCGCGCCGCACCCGGAAGGTGCGGCGCGCCGTCGTGCGCCGGAGCGGACCCGCAGAGGCGCAGCCCGCTCAGGACGCGGCCGTCAGAACGTCGCGGCGTCGATGACGAAGCGGTAGCGGACGTCGGAGGCGAGCACGCGCTCGTAGGCCTCGTTGATCTGCTCCGCGGGGATGAGCTCGATGTCCGCGCCGAAGCCGTGCTCGGCGCAGAAGTCCAGCATCTCCTGGGTCTCCCGGATGCCGCCGATCATCGACCCGGCGAGGGTCTTGCCGCCGCCGATCAGGCTGAAGGCGTTGACCGCGAGGGACTCCGGCGGCGCGCCGACGCTGACCATGGCGCCGCCCGCGGCGAGGAGGCCGAGGTAGGCGTTGAGGTCGATCGGGGCACTGACGGTGTTGAGGATGACGTCGAACGTGCCCGCGAGCTTCTCGAATGTCTCGGGATCGGACGTGGCGTAGTAGTGGTCCGCGCCGAGCCGGAGCCCGTCCTCCTTCTTCTTGAGTGACTGTGAGAGCACGGTGACCTCGGCACCCATGGCGTGGGCGATCTTGACGCCCATGTGGCCGAGGCCGCCCAAGCCCACCACGGCCACCTTCTTGCCCGGGCCAGCGCCCCAGCGGTTCAGCGGCGAGTAGGTGGTGATGCCCGCGCACAGGAGCGGGGTCGCGACGTCGAGGTCGAGGCCGTCGGGGATCCGCAGGACGAAGTCCTCGGTCACCACCACGTGGGTCGAGTAGCCGCCCTGGGTGATGGTGCCGTCACGGTCCACGGCACCGTAGGTGCCGACGTTGCCCTCGAGGCAGTACTGCTCGTTGCCCTTCTGGCAGTTCACGCAGTGGCCGCACGAGTTGACCATGCAGCCCACGCCGACGCGGTCGCCGACGGAGTGCTTGGTCACCTCGCTGCCGACCTCGGTGACGATGCCGGCGATCTCGTGGCCGGGCGTGAGCGGGTACTGCTGGGGTCCCCAGTCTCCGCGGACGGTGTGGATGTCGGAGTGGCAGATGCCCGCGTACTTGATCTCGATGAGGACGTCCTGCGGGCCAAGCTCGCGGCGCTCGATGGTGGTCTTGACGAGCGGCTCTGCGGCGCCCGGTGCTGCGTAGGCGTTGACGGTGGGCATGGTGACTCCAATCCGTTGGGTGTTGAGTCTGCTTGATGCGGCAAACATCGCCCAGCATCCTACGCTACCGAGGAGTACAGTCGCATCATCCAGCGCGCTGCGAGGAGGCGGGCATGGCCGTTCCGGACCGCTTCGTGGTGCTGCCTGCGGGGCCGCTGCTGCTCACCACGGAGGAGACGCGCCTCCTGTGGGCGTTCGTGCACGGCGACATCATGGACGCCGCGGTGCGGTCCTGGCTGCGCGCCTCTCTGGGCTTCTGTCCCCGGCACACCTGGGCGTACGCGGTGGTGGAGATCGAGCTGTGGGAGGCGGGGGTCGGCGGACGCGGCGGCCACCAGCCCTTCGACGTGTGCGTGCTGTACGAGGACCTCTGCCGCACCCTGTCCGACCGCCTGGGCAGGCCCCGCGGCTGGGGGCGCCGCGCCGAGGCGGCCCTCGTGCCCTCGCGCCGCTGCTACCTCTGCGCCCAGCTCGCGGGGGCTCCGCGGGAGGGGTTCGCCCTGGGGTACGCGAATTCGAACAGCGCCGCGCTCGCGGCGGAGGCGAACCTCCTGCGCCACACCCGCCGCTGGTGTGCGGCGACGGCCGAGGAGTGGCTCCCCTCCGCCTGCCCAGCCTGCCTCGGCGGTCCGGTCCCCGGCACGGACGACGGCGGCGTGCCCCTGTGCCGCTTCCACCTCGCCGAGGCGGTGCGCGCCCGGGCAGCGGACGAGGCCGCGACCGCCGCGCGGCTGGCCGAGGCCAGGGAGCGGCTCGCGTCGATCGCCCAGCGCGTCGCCACGCTCGCGCGCTCGATGACCGCTGCGGGTGCGCCCGCCGATGCGCGGACGGAGGCGAGCTGGATCGAGGCGCTGGGATTCTTCGGCGGCTGGCAGTTCCCGGCCTACCTTGCCGGGATCCGCGCGGACGGGTCGCCCTGAGCCGCGTCAGCCGCCCAGCGACGCGGCCCACGCGTCGATGCGGGCCTTCACCTCCTCGTCGGAGAGGTCCTCGACCCGCGTCATGATGGACCAGCGGATGCCGAAGGGGTCGCGGATGCTCGCGAACCGGTCCCCCGAGACGAAGTCGGTGGCCGGCTCCCGCACCGTGGCCCCGCCGGCCACGGCCCGCTCCACGGCGGCGTCCACGTCCGGGACATAGACGGCCAGGGAGTAGCAGTCGTCGTCCCCCGCCGGCGGGAGCACGAGGTGGTACTGCGGGTTCGCGTCGCCGAGCTCGAGGCGGCCGCTGGGGAAGTCGAGGACGGCGTGCGCCACGAGCGGCCTGCCGTCGGGCCCGGGCATGTCGGTCCGGGAGAGGAGCCGGGCGCCGAAGACGGCCTCGTAGAAGCCGATCGCAGCGACGGCGCCGTCGACCACGATGAACGGCGTCAACGAGGTCGAGCCGCGCGGCATCCCGTTGACGGTGTGCTCGCCGTTGGCGGCGCGGCTGCCCGAGGCGGCAGTGGTCTCTTCTGTCTCTTCGCTCATGCGGCCACGCTAGCCGCCGGCCGGGCCGGGGCTCTTGAAGAATCCCGCCACCGCCTAGGCTGTGCCCTGTGCAGCCGACATCCCGCGGAGAGCTGACCCCGGATCCGCGCGCGCCGATCACGCGGATCGCTCCGCCGGACTGGGCCGGCCACGCCGTGCGGCACCTCTGGATCGTTGAATGGGACCTCCCCGCGGGCGAGGCCGTCCGCCAGCTGGTCCTGGGCTATCCCGCGCTGAACATCGTCGCCGAACCGGAGAGTTTCGCGGTCTACGGGCCCACGACGTCGGCCTCCACCCGCACGCTCGCGGGCTGCGGGTGGGGCGTGGGGCTGCTGCTGCGGCCCGCGGCCACCCCGCTGTTCGTCCGGCGGCCCGCGGAGTTCGCCGACGCCGAACGCGACCTCGACGCGCCCGAGGTACACCACGCCGTCGTGCGCGCCATGGGATCGGAGCAGCCGGCGGCGGACCGCTACGCGGAGGCGGCGGACGCGGTGCTGCGCTGGATCGTGGGGCTCCTGCCGGCCGCAGACCCGCGCGGGCTCGAGGCCAACCGCATGGCCGAGCTCGCCGACTCGCGGCCGGGGCTGCTGAAGGTGGCGGACCTCGCGGCCGCGATGGGGGCCTCCGAGCGCACGCTCGACCGGCTCGCGGCCGACTTCCTGGGCCCGACCCCTGCCGCGCTCATGCGCCGGCGGCGGATCCAGCTCGCGGCCGAGCGGCTGCGCGCCGATCCCCGCACGCCGCTCGCCGAGCTCGCCCACAGCCTCGGCTACGCCGACCAGCCCCACCTCACCCGGGACTTCCGCGCCGTGCTCGGGATGACCCCGCGGGAGTACTCGGGCCGTTGAAGGCCTCTATCTGGCCACGCGGAAGCGCTCGGGGACGCCCCCGGCGCCCGAGGCCACGTCCGCAGCGAGTTCGCCGATCACGGGCGCGAACTTCGCGCCGTGCCCGGAGCACGGGGACACGACCGTGAGGCCCTCGGCCGAGTCGATGACGAAGTCCTCGGTCGGGGTATTCGTGAAGAGGCACGTGGTCTCGGCGTAGGGCTCGGGGACGAGGCCCGGCAGGTACTCGCGCACATACTCGACGATGCGGCGCCGGTTCTCGGGGTCGATCAGCCCGTCCTGCTCGGCGGCCGAGGGAAGGACCTTCCCGCCGTTGAACTCGGCGAGCTTCTGGCCGCGGGACCCGGCGTCGCGGCCGCCCGGGAGCCCGTACGCCGTCCAGGGCCCACGCCCGTGGATGAACGTGGGCCACGCGGCAGCCGCCTCGGCCGGCCCGCCGGCGTAGGGAAAGTGGTACGCCTGTTCCTGCCGGACCTCGAGGCGGGGCATCGCGGCGAGGAATGCCTCCGGCAGCGGGAGCACCGCGAGCAGCCGCGGCAGCCAGCCGCCCGCCGCGACGACGACCCGGCCGGCGCGCAGCGTCCGCCCGTCCTCCGCGGTGATGACGAAGGCTGACCCGTTCCGGGCCACGGACTGGGCCGCCCAGCCGGTCTCGAGCCGGGCGCCGTGGCCGGCGGCGGCGCGGACCATGGCCATCACCGTCTCCTGGGCGTCGATGACGCCCGCGCAGGGGTGCCACAGCACCTCGGTGTCGAAGGCGATCTGCGGCCACCGGCGGCGGGCTTCGTCGGCACCGAGCAGCTCGTGCTCGATCCCGCAGGCCGCGAGGACGGCGGCGAGCGCCGCCGGGTCGCGCTCGGCGCCATAGTCCACGGAGCCGGTGGTGGTGATGAGCTCGCGGCCGCTGAGCCGGGCCAGCTCCGCCCAGCCGTCCTCGGAGCGCTGGAGGAGGCGCGTGTAGAACTCGTCCTCGTAGGCGTAGCGGAAGATGCGCGCGGACCCGTGGGAGCTCCCCAGCTCATTGGCCGGGGTGGTGCGCTCGAGGATGGTCACCTGATGGCCCCGCGCCGCCAGGTGCCACGCGGTGGAGGCACCTGCCAGCCCGGCCCCGATGACGGCGTAGTCGGTCGATTCCATGGCCCCGCTCCTGAGTCTTGGTGGCTCGCTGTGCTCCCAGTAACCCATCAGGAGAGGCGTCTTCGCCAACTCGGCAACGTTGCCGGCAACCTCATGAAGTGTGGCTGTCTGCGGACCGCCAGCTGGATCGCACAGGCGCAGTCCATCGAACCGTCAACGGCACGGCCCGGCGTCACTGCCCTTGGGCCGCGAAGTCGAGGGAGCCGAGGGCAGGCCGGGCGAGGTAGCCGAAGTCGGAGACGAGGGTTGTCCCATTGATTGGCGCGCTCGTGGGCGAGGCGAGGAACAGGGCGTGGTGGGCGAGCTGGCGGGCCGGGATGACGGGGAGTCCGCTGCCCTCGAAGCCGTCGGGATGGCCCATGTCGGACCGGGACATGGGGGTGTCGACGATGCCCGGGCACAGCGCGTTGGCGCGGATCCCGGGGTAGTCGGCGGTGACGGCCTTGGTCAGCATGACGACGGCGCCCTTCGAGGCGCTGTAGGGGGCCATACCCTCGTAGGCGACGAAGGCCGAGTCCGAGGCGAGGTAGACGATGGTGCCGACGTCGCTGGCCTGCAGGTGTCCGACGGTGTGCTTGGTGATCAGGAAGCTGCCTCGGACGTTGACGGCCATGACCTTGTCCCAGTCACTGGCCTCGATCTCATCCACCCGGGCGCCCACGGGGCCTGAAATGCCTGCACAGCCGATCACCGTGTCGATCCCCCCGTGGGTGGACACGATCCTGCGCACTGCGTGTTCTACATCGTGCTCGTCGGTGACGTCGGCCTGCTCGAAGACGACGTCCGCGCCCTCGTCGCGGTAGGCCTCAGCCAGGCGGTGGCCTTCGGGTGAGCGGTCGAGGATCGCGACGCGGGCTCCCTCGGAGACGAAGGCGTCGGCGCAGGCCCGGCCGATGCCCGAAGCGCCTCCCGTGACCAGGGCAACGCGCCCGTTCAGATTCAGATCCATGGGCAGGCTTCCTCTCCGCTAGCCCCGTGCCTTCTCGAAGGCAAGGGTGGGCAGGTCGACGATGTGGGCGCCGCCGTCGACGACGAGGGTGGCCCCGGTGATGTAGGAGGACTCGTCGGAGCCGAGGAAGCGGACGGCGGCCGCGATCTCAGGCGGGGCGGCCGGGCGGCGGAGCGGGAGATCGGCCGTCACGGTGTCGTAGGCATCCTGGCGGGAGGGCAGGCCTGCGCCCTCGACGAGCTCGTCCATTTCCTCGTCGGCCATCGGAGTGCGGACCCACCCCGGGCAGACGGCGTTGACCCGCACACCGTGCCTGCCGTAGTCCCGGGCGAGGGACTTGGTGAGCCCGATCAGGGCGTGCTTGGCGGCGGTGTAGCCGGCCATGGAGGGCCCGGCCATCAGGCCCGAGAGCGAGGAGACGACGACGATGCGGCCCGAGGACTCGACGAGGGCCGGCAGGAATTCCCGCGCCGTGACGAACGACGTCGTCAGGTTGGCATGCAGCGCCTCGCTCCAAGCGGCGTCACTCGTCTCAGCCACGGATGTGAAGCCCGGGCCGCCCGCGTTGCACACGAGGGTGTCGACGCGGCCGAACCGCCCCACCACGCCTGCCAAGGCGGCCCTCACCGCCTCGGCATCACCGGCGTCGGCCACGAGCGGCAGGGCGCCGATCTCCTCGGCCACGGCCTCGAGCGGCCCGGGTCTGCGGCCGAGAATGACCACGCGGGCACCTTCTGCGGCGTAGCGGGAGGCGATGGCGGCGCCGATCCCGGTGCCGCCGCCGGTGACGACGACGACGTGCCCGTCGACATGGGAGCCGGTGTAGGCCATGGTGTGCTTCCTCCGAATTCAGGTGGTGGTGGATTCTGGCCTCGCACCGGGCCGGCGCCGTCCGAGGACGGCGCGCGGCCCGGCGCGGAGGCCTCTCCCCCGAGTCAGCGGCTGATGACCTTGGGGGCTCCGACGGCTTTGAGGCCGGCGACGCCGAACTCCTGGCCGTAGCCGGACTGCTTGGTCCCGCCGAAGGGCACGTCCGGGTTGAGGGTGCCGTGCTGGTTGATCCACACGGTGCCGGCCTGGATCAGCTTGGCGACCGCGACCGCGGCGTCGATGTCGTCGGACCAGACGGAGGCCCCGAGTCCCTGCTCGGAGGCGTTGGCGCGGCGGACGGCGTCGTCGACGTCGGTATACCTGATCACGGGGATGGCCGGCCCGAACTGCTCCTCGTCCACGAGGCGCGCGCCGTCCTCGATGTCGGCGACGACGGTGGCCCTGTAGAAGAGAGGCCCGAGTTCGGGAGCGGGCTCTCCGCCCGCGACGATGCGGGCGCCGCGCGCGCGGGCGTCGTCGACGAGGTCCTTGACGACGTCGAACTGGCTCTGGTTCTGCAGCGGGCCCAGCACGTTCCCGCTCTCCAGCCCCGGCCCCATGGGCAGCGCGTGGGCGAGCTCGGCGAGGGCCTCGACCACGTCGTCGTAGACGGAGTCGTGGACGTAGAGGCGCTTGAGCGCGGCACAGGTCTGGCCGGTGTTGATGAAGCAGCCCCAGAACAGGTTCTCCGCGATCGCCGTGGCGTCGGTGCCGGGGAGGACAATGCCCGGGTCGTTGCCGCCGAGCTCGAGGGTCAGCCGCGCAAGGTTCTGGGCGGAGGAGGCGACGATCTTGCGGCCGGCCTCGGTCGAGCCGGTGAACATGATCTTGTCCAGGCCGCGGTGGGCGGCGATCGCGGCGCCCACCTCCCGGTTGCCGGAGACGACGCTGAGGACGCCCTGGGGCAGGTGGCGGTTGAAGATCTCGGCGAGGGCGAGCACAGACAGGGGGGTGAAGCTGCTCGGCTTGGCCACCACGGTGTTGCCCATGCGCAGGGAGGGGGCGATCTGCCAGACCGTGATCATCATCGGCCAGTTCCACGGTCCGATGGCCCCGACGACGCCGAGGGCGTCGTAGTGCACCTCGGAGCGGGCGGCGCCTGCCTCGAAGACGACCTCGGGTTCGAGGACGGTGTTCGCCGCGTTGCGGGTCCACACTGCGCACGCGCCGACCTCGAAGCGGGCGTTCGGCCCGTCGAGGGGCTTGCCCTGCTCGCGGGAGAGGATGCGGGCGAGCTCTTCGAGGTTGGCCTCGAGGTCGTCCGCGATGGCGTTGAGGATGCGGGACCGCTCGGCATGGCCGAGGGCGTTCCAGGCCGGCTGGGCTTCCCGCGCGGCAGCGATCGCTGCCTCGAGGTCGTCGAGCCCGTGGACGGGGGCATGGCCGATGGTCTCGCGGGTCGCCGCATCGGGGATGGGGCGGCCCTGGCCTTCGGGGACGGTGATGGCGTCGAGGATCGACGACGTCGTGGTGGTCATGGTGATCTCCTGTAGTGCTCTCGTGGGGTTCGCCTGGGGCTCATTCGGCCGGGTAGGCGGTGTCCTCGAGGATGGTGAACTGGCTGTCGAAGGGCAGGTGGACGGTGTCCAGGGTCGGGCCGTCCCAGCAGAACATCCGCCCGATGGAGCGCTTGTTGGCCAGGTCGATGACGACGATCGACTCGACGGGCATGACGGTCTCGCTCCAGTGGAGGATGACGATGCCGTCGGCGAGCTCGAAGACCTGGATGGGGTCTGCGTCGGCCAGGCCCACTTCGCCGCCCTTGATGCAGTGCCAGACGAAGGTGCCGGAGTTGAGGTAGATGTGCTCGTAGTGCTCGGTCGGGCTGTAGCGGTAGTAGATCCGCTTGCCGACGAGTTCGCTGGTCCGCCGGCGGGGTTCGATCTCGCCGGTGCCGGCGACGCGGCCGGAGAGGATCTCGGTGTGCATGCGGACCTTGCCGTCGCGGTCGACGAAGGAGGAGTCCGCGACGGTCACCCGTCCGTCCGACTGGTCGATGACCATGGAGACATCGCTGGAGTGGGCGCCGACGCCCTTGACGAAGTCGACGAAGAAGATGCCCGGGCGGACCTCGACGGCGCGGTAGGGGTGGGTGCCCGACTGCCCGGCGCCCTCGCCGTCGGTGATCGTCCAGGTGACCTGTCCGTCGGCGAACGTGTGCTCGATCGTCCAGCCGTTCTCGAAGCGGACCTCGATGGGTGCTCCCTCGAGGCTGTCGCTGGCCGGCAGGGTGGGCTCGCCGAAGCCGTCGAGCATCACGGTCACGTCGGGCCACTGGTCCGTGGGGACGTAGTCCTGTTCGGTCGGGGCGAGCTGCTGGTGGGTGGTGGACATGGTGGTTCCTTACGTTGGTGGTCCTGCGGAGGAGTGGTGGCCCGGGTGGGACGGTCAGCCGCCCGCCGTGGCGAGGCGGTCGAAGTCGATGTCCTTCTTCATCAGGGGAAGGACCGCCCCGGCAGCGAACGCGATGGGGATGAACCACAGCAGCTGCCTCGCGATGGAGCCGTCGCCGGAGAGCATCGCGTCGTAGTTCGCGACCGCGATCACCAGGACGGTGACCATGAGCACGATCGCGGCGGCCGGGGCGACGCGGGTGCTCCAGAATCCGCGTTCGAGCTTCTCGCGGATGAAGAAGACGAGGATGGAGACGGAGGCGAAGCCCATCATGACGATGAAGCCGACGGTGCCCAGGGCGACGAACCAGGAGAAGACGATCACGATCGGGTCGGCACCCGACCAGAGGAAGGCCATGAGGATCACGGCGATCACGATGCCGTTCACGAGCGCCGCGGTGGCGGGGACCTGGGCCTTCTTCGAGACCCGCGAGAGCGGCTTCGGCAGCGCCCCTCCGCGGGCGAGGGCGAAGACGTAGCGGGAGAACATGTTCTGCACCCCGATGAGCATCGCGATGAAGCTCGAGACGACCAGGACCTGCATCGTGATGTCCAGCCACGGCCCGACGTACTTGGCAGCGACCGAGAAGATGATGCCGGCGAGGTCGTTCGCCGCTGCGTCCTGGACCTTGTCCGGGCCGACCGCCACACTGACGGCCCACGTGGCCACCGTGTAGAAGATGCCGACGAAGATGATCACGGCGAACAGTGCGCGGGGGATGGTACGGCGGGGCTCGCGGGCTTCCTCGGCGAAGACGGTCGTGGCCTCGAAGGTCGTGAAGCAGGCGAAGACGAACAGCACGGCCACACCGAGGCCAGGCTGGACCAGCTGCGACGGGGCGAAGCTCACCAGCGACATGTCCTTGCCGCCCGATCCCGCCATGATCCCGATGACCAGGGCTGCGATGGCGATGATCTCCAGGACCAGGAGGACCCCGAGGATGCGCAGGTTGAGGTCCACTCCGCGCATCGTGAGCGCGGTGGTGATGATCAGGAACGCGAGCACCCAGCCCCACACCGGCAGGTCCAGGCCAAACAGGCGCGAGGCGAGCTGCTGCGCGAACACCGCGAACTGGGCCCACAGCCCCACCTGGAGCGAGACGTAGGTGACGATCACGATCCCGGCCGCGCCCGTGGCGGCGTGCCGCCCGAGGCCGCGCGAGATGTAGGCGACGAAGCCGCCCGCGCTGACGATGTGGCGGCTCATCTTCAGGTAGCCGACCGCGAAGACTGCGATCACGAGTGCGACCAGGACGTAGACGAGTGGGACGCCCGGGCCCATCACGGAGAAGATCACGGGGCTCGCGCCGACGAACGCCGCCATCGGCGCCGCGGCGGAGACCACGAAGAAGGCGATTCCGATGAATCCGAGGCTGTTGGACTTCAGTCGTGTCTCGCCGACGGACGGCGGCACCACGATCTCGTGCTGGGTATTGCTCACGGGTCCTCCTTTGGACCTACTGCGATGGCCCTGTGCGGGCGGGGAGAGTCTGGGACGCCTCATGGGGCGCGAGTGCCGAGGCTGCGAGCTGGACGTCCGATGCGGTATGGGATCCCTGGACCCATATTGAGCATCTGCTTAGTGATAGAGATTACGAGCGTTCCCGAGGGGGTGTCAAGGGCGTCTGGCGGGTTCCGGGGAGCGCCTAAGCTGAACCTGTGAGCCGCGAGAAACGACAGCCCAGTCATGGCGAGGGCAGGGAGGCGCTCCTCGAAGCAGCCGTCCGCGTCGGCGCGCGCAAGGGCCTGCGCGGGCTGACCTTCCGCGCCGTGGCTGAGGAGGCAGGCCTGAACAACAGCCTCATCGCCCATCATTTCGGCACCCGGGATCGCCTGCTCGCCGCGGCCCTGGAGTGGACCGTGGACCGCGCTATCGGGGGTGCCGACCTCAGCGAGTACGCAACCGACTCCACCGCCTTCCGCGAGGCCCTCATCCGGAATGTCCTGTCCGAGCCCGACATCGAGATCTTCCAGTTCGAGATGGTCATCGAGGCGACGAGGCGGCCCGAGCTGCAGGAGGCTGTCCGCGAGCTCTACGGCCGCTACGTGGCTGCCCTGGCCGCCGGCCGCACCGCCCTCGGGGCCGAGGACAACCCCGGCCTGAACCTGGCCATGTTCGCCGCGCTCGATGGCCTCACCCTGCAGTACTTCTGCAGGGCGATCACCGCCGAACAGCTCTCCGACGCGGTCGAGGCGCTGGGGGTCGCGGTCGGCACACCGTCCGGTTCCCGCGGCTAGCCTGCCTGCCGGGCCGGGTTGGTGGCCGGCGGCCACTGCCGGATGTGGAGCTGCTCGGTGATGTTTCGGGCTGCGGTGAACCCGCTCTCGATGGCGCCGTCGATGAATCCGCCCCAGCCGTTGGCGTAGTCGGACCCGGCGAGGTGGATCCGGCCTTCGGGACGCTGGAGCTCGGGCAGGCTCTCGGAGAGGTAGCCGGCCCGGTGCATGGGCCAGGTCTCCCGGGCGTACTCGTCCTCGACCCAGCTGTGGCCGGAGACCTCGAGGACCTCGATCTCGGGGATCCACCGCCGCAGGATCGCCTGGGCGGCGGCGGCGTCCTCGACGTCGACGGAGCGCCCGTCAGGGCCGAAGGCCACGAGTGTGGTGCTCTCTTCGTCGAGGTACTCGGCCTGGACGAAGTTCAGCGGCCACTCCTGGGGGCCCATGGCCACGAAGCGCTCGTGGCGGCCCTTGACCTTGATCCAGAGCTTGGCCCCGAGGCCGAGCTGTCCGCGCTCGGCGGCCTCGCGCTTGCCGGCAGACAGCTCCGGCCCGAAGCGGATGCCTCCCAGAGCGTGCAGGGGCACGGTGACCACCATGGCCTTGGCGGCGTATTCGGTGCCGTCGCGTCCGACGGCGACGACTCCCTTCTCGTCGTGGCGCACCTGCGCGACGGGGGCGTTGAGCGTCAGCGTCGCGCGGCAGTCGTCGAGGATGGCCCGGGCGAGGGCCTGGGTGCCGCCTTGGACCTTGTAGGTCGCGCAGGTCTCGAACATGACGGGCCACTCGTGGAAGGCGGCCGCGGCCCAGCGGAGGGCCTGGGTGTAGGCGGCGTCCTGGATGCGGCCATTGAAGTTCAGGGCCCAGAAGCTGCGCATGAGCTCGTCCGCGACGGTGTCGAGGCCGAGTTCGTCGATCTTCTCGGCGACGGTCAGCTGGTCCGCCTCCTTCACCGCCGGGTTGGTGAGCGGCTCGTACGGCAGGGGGATGAGCCGTCGGGACGGGGCGAGGAAGCTGCGGTTCGGTCCATCGAGGATCGCCATCAGCTCCTCCGGCGCGCCCTCGTGGAGCCTGCCGTCCGCATGCCAGTAGGCCTTCTCGAACTCCGGGGCCGCGACCACCCCGATGCCGTAGCGGGTGAGCTCGGCCCAGACATGGGGCTGGCTCCAGTGGACCCAGGTCCCGCCGAGTTCGAGGTTGCGGCCCATCCGGGGCTCGAGCCAGGTGCGTCCGGCGATGCGGTCGCGGGCCTCGAGGATCTGGACGCCCAGGCCCTTCCGTCCCAGCTCGCGGGCTGCGACAAGGCCGGCGAAGCCGGCGCCGATGACGATGACGTCTGAAGTGTTCTGCATTGTCACCCGGTCCCGTCAGCTGTAGACGAAGAACTCGGTAGTCGGCCTGACCACGGTCCAGCGCGTCTTCGCACCCTTGTTGAACGAGGCCATGCTCCCGTCGGTGAGGTCAAAGGCCTCCCCGCCGATCACCTCGATGCGCAGGTGGCCTTGGACGATGTAGAGCGTCTCGTCCTCCTCGAAGGCGAGGTCGAACGTCTCCGGGGCGTCCTCGGGCGTCACGGTCCAGATCCCGCCGGAGAGGGTGGGCCGATCGCCGTCGCCGGACTTGCGGAGCCACTGGACCGTGCCGACCGCGAAGGGCTCGGCCAGCCCTCGGTCCGTGTCTGCGTGGAAGATGGGGGCGCTCATGGGGTCGCTCCTTTGCGAGGGGGGCTGTCTGTAGGGATTGGCGCGCCAGCCAGGTGGCGCGCATCACGTCCTTAACTCTGCACTTGCTTAGTTTCCGCTGTCAAGCTCTGCGTTTGCAGAGTTTGATGGAGCGTCGCCGGTAGCATCGACCCATGACGGTGAGCGAGGTCAGGTACGGCGCGGGACGCGAGGCCCTTATCCGCGCGGTGGTCGATGTCGTGGCGGAAGAGGGCCTGGACGGACTGAGCTACCGCAAGGTGGCGCAGCGGGCGCATGTGAACAACACCCTGATCTCGCACCACTTCGGGTCGAAGGAAGCCCTCCTCGAGGCGGCGACGGTCTGGGCGGTGCAGCGCACCCAGCAGCGGGCGGACCTCACGCTGGCATCCGCCATTGACCGCGACTTCGCCGAGACCCTCACGCGGATCGTCGGCGAGGAGCCCAATCTGCAGGTCTTCCAGTACTCCATGATCCTTGCCTCCCGCCGCAGCCCGGAGCTGCGCAGGATCGCGGGGAACCTCTACGAGAGCTACATCAGCATGGTCCAGGACGTCCTGGTCCGACACGGATACGAGCCCGACCGCGCCGCGGCCCGCGCCGTGTTCGCCGCACTGGACGGGCTCGTCCTCCAGCAGGTCACCGTGGCGGAACGCGAGGAGGTCATCGCAGCGATCACGCGGCTCGGCTCGCTCATCGAGAGGAAGTAGCCCTCGGAGGCAGGGCTGGCACTAGGCCCGCTCGGCCGCCCGCAGCTCGCGCCGGAGGATCTTGCCCGAGGACGATTTCGGGATCGCGTCGAGGAACTCGACGACGCGGACCTTCTTGAACGGGGCGACGTGCTCGGCGACGAAGGCGATGACCTCCTCGTCCCCCAGCTGGGCCCCCGGCTGGCGGACGACGAACGCCTTGGGGACCTCCTCGCCGTCGTCCGCCCGCACGCCGATCACCGCGGCGTCCGCGATCTCCGGGTGGGTGAGCAGCACCGCCTCGAGCTCCGCCGGGGCGATCTGGTAGCCCTTGTACTTGATGAGCTCCTTGAGCCGGTCCACGATGGTCACGACGCCGTCCGCGCGGACCGTGGCGATGTCCCCGGTGCGGAGGAACCCGTCCGGGTCGATGGTCGCTGCGGTCGCGTCGGGGCGGTTGAGGTAGCCGAGCATCACCTGCGGGCCTCGGACCAGCAGCTGGCCGGGCGCGCTCACGGCCGCCGGGTCCTGGCCTGAGGGCGGCAGCGGGATCTCCTCGTCCGTGGCAGGATCGAGCAGCTTGCACTGAGTGTTGGGCACCGTCACCCCGACCGAGTCCAAGGGCATGCGGCCGGATTCGGCGAGTGGGAGGATGTGCGAGGCGGGGCTCAGCTCGGTCATGCCGTAGCCCTGCAGCATCGCACAGCCGAGGCGCGCGGCGACGGCGGCGCCGAGCCCGGCGTCCAGCGGCGCGGCCCCTGAGAACGCCACCCGCACGCTCGTCAGGTCGTACTGGTCCACCAGCGGGTGCTTGGCGAGCGCCACGGCGATGGGGGGGGCGATGAAGAGGTACGTGCAGCGGTGGTCCTGGGTGATGCGCAGGAACTCGGCGAGGTCGAACTTGGACATCGTCACGAGCCGCGCCCGCTGCAGGAAGGCCGCGTTGACGAGCATCGTGAGGCCGTAGATGTGGAAGAACGGCAGCACGGCCAGCAGGGTGTCCTCCGCCGTCACCCCCAGCAGGGGCCGGCCCTGGGCCACGTTCGCCACGAGGTTGTAGTGGCTGAGCATCACGCCCTTGGGTGTGCCGGAGGTGCCCGAGGAGTAGGGCAGGACCGCGACCGCGTGCGGGTCCACGGCCACGTCCGGCGCGTGCAGCCCGGCGGACAGCGCCTCCCCGAGCGAGGGGTGCGCGGCACCGGAGGGCGAGGGGCCGCCGTCGAGCACCACGGTGCGCTCGGGCGGGATGCCGGCCTCCCCTGCGGCGGGCTCGGCGCGGTCCAGGAACGGCGAGATGGTGAACAGCCAGGCGGCGCCGGCGTCGGCGAGCTGGCGGGCCGTCTCCTCGGCGGTGTAGAGCGAGTTGACTGTGGTGACCGCTGCCCCGGTGCGCAGGATCCCGTGGAAGACGACGGCGAAGGCGGGGATGTTGGGGCACATGATCCCGAGCGTGGTGCCCGGGCCCACCCCGTGGGCGGCCAGCCAGCCGGCGAGGGCGTCGATGCGGGCCACGAGCTCGCCGTAGGTGGTCTCGGCCCCGCTCGTGCCGTCCACCATCGCGACCCTGCCCAGGTCCTCCCCCGCCAGGCCCCCGAACAGGTACTCGTGGAGGGGGACCTCGGGGATCTCGACGTCCGGGTACGGGCTCGCGAACATGGGCTCTCCTTCGGATCCAACGGATCGGCGCACGACGGCGGCACTCGCCGCTGTGGACATCGTGCTGTGCCGCCGGGGCCGGGGCAAGGGCTCAAGCGGCGCTCGGGGGCGGAGCGGGGCCCGGCGGACGGCAGGATGCTGCCGGATCCGGCCCGCGCGGCGCGCCAGGGGCCTCCTCGGCGAGAAGATCGGCAGGATCTTGCCGGATCGTGCCTCGTGGGGGACACTGTGGGCAGGAGCTCAGGAAATCGGCAGGATCCTGCCGCGAGGAGGCAGGGTGGACGACGCGGCACGGGAGGCGCTGGCGGCGCTCGGCGCGAGCATCAGGGCCGCGCGCAAGGACGCCGGCATCACGCAGGCCACCTTGGCCGAGCTCGCCGGGACGTCGGAGCGGACGGTGCGGGAGATCGAGCGCGGCGCGCCGAGCCCCAGCATCGGCGCCGTCGTCGCCGCCGCGCAGGCGGTGGGCCTCACGGTCGGCGCGAGCTGATGTCCCGGGACCTCTCCGCGCTCAGGTTCGTCGACGAGGCCGACGTCTACAAGGCCGGTGTCCGCGCCGGCAGGCTCTGGCGCGACGAGCGCGCGCGCATCAGCTTCGCCTACCGGGAGGACTACATCGCGGCGCAGGGGCGGCCGGTAGCCCGCACCCTGCCGCTGGGGCCGGAGGCCGTGGGCCCCCTGCACGGCCTCCCCGCCTTCTTCGCCGGCCTCCTGCCAGAGGGCCACCGGCTCAGCGTGCTCCGGTCCGCGGCGAAGACGAGCCTCGACGACGAGCTCACGCTGCTCCTCGCCGTCGGGGCGGACGTTCCCGGCGATGTGCAGGTGGTGCCCGCGGGCGCGGCCCCAGCGGAGCCGGAACCGCTCGCCGACCTCGACGCGGCGCCCGCGGACTTCTCGCGGCTCGCCGATGCCCTCGACCTGCACGGGCTGCCCGGCGTTCAGGACAAGGTCAGCGCCTCGATGCTCTCCGCGCCCGTGGCCTCCGCGCACCACCGGTGGATCCTCAAGCTCGACCCGCCCGGCACGCCCCACCTCGTGCTCAACGAGGCGCTGCACCTCGCGGCCGCCCGCGCGCTGCGGATCCCCGTCGCCTCCGCCCACGTGGTGCGCGACGCCGGGGGGGTGCCGGGGCTCCTCGTCTCGCGGTTCGACAGGCTGCATGAGGCCGGCCGCTGGCGCCGCCTCGAGCTCGAGGACGGCGCCCAGATCCTGGGCATCCTGCCCGCCGCGAAGTACTCGGTGGCGGCCGAGGACCTCGTCGCCGCCGTCGCAGCGGCCTGCCGGGCACCGGCGGTCGCCGTCCGCAACCTGTACCTGCAGTTCCTCTTCGCGTGGCTCACGGGCAACGGCGACCTCCACGCCAAGAACGTGGCGGTCCTGACCGGCCCGGCCGGGCACCGTGCCCCCGCCCCGGCCTTCGACCTCCCCAGCACCGTGCTCTACGGAGACATGACCATGGCGCTGCCCATCGCCGGGAGGACCAAGGGCCTGCGGGCCCGGCACTGGGCCGAGTTCGCCGCGGCGATCGGCCTGCCCGAGCGGGCCGCCGCGTCCGCCACCGCGCTGGCGCTCAGGGCCGCGGCCGGCGCGGACCTCGCGGCGCTCCCCTTCGAGGGCTCGCCGCTCAACCGGGCCCTCCGGGAGCTGCGGCACCGCAGGGCCGAGTTCGGCTAGCCCTCGCTTCGGCCTGCCCTGGCTCCCGCGGTCGGAGGGCGCCGGTCAGGACCCGGCCGCGGTGAGCCGCTCCGCGAGCTCGCGCATCGCGTCGCGCAGCTCCGGCGGGTCGATCACGGTGACCGGCCAGCCGAGCCGGACCACGTGGTAGGCCACGTAGTCGAGGTCGTCCGCGCCCGCGGTGAGGATGCTGCCCTCGCCGTCCGGCTCCACCACGGCCATGGTGGACGGGACGCGCTCGGCTACCTCGTGGGCCGGGGCGTGGATGCGGACCTTGGCGACGAACTGGTACGGCGCCTGCGTGATGGAGGACTGGACGTACTCGACCGCATCCGGCGCCTCCCGGGGCCTGAAGCGCCAGCCGGTGCCGCGCGCTGCCGTCATCCGGTCCAGCCGGAAGGTCCTCCAGTCCTCTCGGTCCAGGTCCCACGCCATGAGGTACCAGCGGCGGGCGGCGGCCACGAGGCGGTACGGCTCGACCCGGCGCTCGGACCGCTCGCCGCCGGACTTCGTGTAGTCGAACGTGGCCCGCTCCGGGGTGCGGATGGCCCGCGCGAGGGCCACGAGGATGTCCGCGTCCACGGCCGTCACCGGGCTGTCCAGGCTCACGGTCGCCTCGATGACGCCCTTGACCTCGGCGCGCAGCCTGACCGGTAGCACCTGGTCGAGCTTGGCGAGGGAGCGGACGGCGGCCTCGCCGAGCCCCGCGACCGTCCCGCCCGCGGCGAGCCGGAGGCTGACGGCCACCGCCACGGCCTCCTCGTCGTCGAGCAGCAGCGGCGGCAGCGCCTTCCCTGCGCCGAGCTGGTAGCCGCCCCCGGTCCCGTGCTCGGCGCGCACGGGGTAGCCGAGCTCGCGCAGGCGGTCCATGTCGCGGCGGATGCTGCGCGTGGTGACCCCGAGCCGCTCGGCGAGCTCCGCACCCGTCCACACGGGGCGGGACTGGAGCAGGTTCAGCAGGCTCAGGACGCGCTGCGTCGTGTCGTTCATGGCTCCATCATGGACTCCTGCTGCGGACAGGAGCTGTCCTCAGTGACCCTCCTGAGCGCGCCGCCGCCCGATCGAGACAGCGGACCGACCCTGTCCTGCACCCCCGCGACACTGGTCTCGGGACACCAGGAGCCCCGGGAACGGGCAGGGAAGAGGAGTGGTCATGGCTGCACAGGGGACCGTCGAGCAGCTCCACGGCGTGGCGTGGACCGGGCCGGGGAACACGCAGGAGGCTGCGCGGGAGGCGGGCCGGATGCCCGAGCTGCTGCGCGCCGTCGTCCGCGGGTGGGCCCGCAGGTGGGAAGGCGCGGTCCGCGCGTGGCGGGGCGCGGACCGGCGGGCGCAGGGGCTCGACGAGCGGCGCGAGGAGGTGCGCCGGGACGTGGCGATGCTCGGCCCGCGCCCGTGGTGAGCTCCCAGCCCGCCCGGACGGCGAGGCTCAGGCGCGGGTGAGCAGCAGGCTCACGTTGTGGCCGCCGAACCCGAACGAGTTCGAGACGGCGGCCTCGACGCGGGCCGCCCTCGGGGCGCCTGCGACGACGTCGAGGTCGATCGCCGGATCGAGGCGGTCGAGGTTGCGCGTTGGCGGGATGATGCCGGACTCCAGGGTGAGCGCCGTGAGGATTGCCTCGACCGCACCGGCCGCGCCGACGAGGTGCCCGACCGCCCCCTTCGGCGCGGTCACCGCCACCTGCTCGCCGAGGGCCTCGCGCACGGCGATGGCCTCGCTGATGTCGCCGACGTGGGTACCGGTGGCGTGCGCGTTGACGTGCTGGATATCGCCGCCGTCGATGCCCGCGCGGCGCAGGGCCTTGCGGATCGCCTTGATCTGGCCGACGCCCTCGGGGTCGGTGCCGGTGATGTGGAACGCGTCCGCCGTGACCCCGTAGCCGGAGAGGGCTGCGTGGACGCGGGCCCGGCGCGCCCGGGCGTGCTCCGCGCGCTCGAGGACCACGACGCCGGCCCCCTCGCCGAGCACGAACCCGGTGCGGTCGGCGTCGAACGGGCGGGAGACGGCCTCGGGGTCGCCCTGGGCCTTCGAGAGGGCACCGATCTGGGCGAACCCGGCGATGGTCAGCGGCGTGATCGCGGCCTCGGCGCCGCCCGCGATGACGATGTCCGCCTCGTCGCACTCGATGAGCCGGGCAGCGTGCACGATCGCCTCGGCGCCCGAGGCGCACGCGGAGGCCGGGGCCATGGCGGCGGCGCGGGCCCCGTACTCGATGCTCAGCTGAGCGGCGGCGGCGTTGGCCATGAGCATGGGGACCGTGCGCGGGGACACCCGGCGGGAGCCGGAGGCCTCGAGGACGTCGTCCTGGGCCAGGAGGGTCTCCACCCCGCCAATGCCGGTCCCGATCACGACGGCGAGCCGGTCGCCGTCGACTTCCGGGGCGCCGGCGTCGGCCCACGCCTCGCGGGCCGCAATGACCGCGGCCTGCTGGCTCCTGTCGAGGCGGCGCGCCTGGACAGGCTGCATGGCCTGCTCCGGCTCGACCGCGAGCCGCCCGGCGATGTGGACGGGGAGCGAGGGGTCGAATCCTGAGAGGGCGCGCACCCCGGACCGGAGGGACAGGACGCCCTCCCAGAGCTCGGGCACGGTGCCGCCCAGCGGCGTCGTGGCACCCATTCCGGTGATGACGATCTCGGTCCCCATGATGTCCTCTGTGTGGAAGCGCCCCCGCGCAGGCCTTGTATGCCGTACAAGAAGGAAAGTTGTTTGTACAGCATACAATTCAGCTATGGGTCCCGTCGAGACACGCGCTGCCGCCGCCGCACGCCGCCTCCTGGCCCCGCGCAAGGGCCGCGGTGCGGAGACGCGGCAGCGCATCGTCGACGCTGCGGCGGCGCTGTTCGCCACCCGTCCCGCCGACTCCGTGACGGTCAGCCAGATCGCCGCCGCGGCGCGGGTCTTCCCGAACCAGATCACGTACCACTTCGGCTCGAAGGACTCCCTCTTCATCCACGCCGCCTTCGTGCTCCTGCTGCGGGACGCCGGGCGGCTCGAGGGCGTGGGCGCGCGGCTCTCGTCGGCCGAGGCGTTCCGGCGCGCCATGGCGCGGACCGCCCTCGTGACCCCGTCGCTGCCCGTGGTGATCAGCGCGCTCGCCCTCGCCCGGGCCAAGCCGAAGCTGAGCCCCGTGGTCAAGGGCCACCTGAGCCTCCTGTTCCGCATCTCCGAGCAGTACCTCGAGACCATGCTGGCGCTGCGCGGCTGGGTGATCGACCGCAGCCCCCGGCAGGAGGTCAAGACCTTCTGGTCGGCCGCGTTCGGGGCGATCCTCATCGCCGAGTCCGGCTACCCGGGAACCCAGGCCGACCTCGACCTGGCCGGCACCCTGACCATCCGGGAGCCCTGAGCGGCAGGCGGGCCGGGCCGCCGTCGTCCGCCGCACCCGCAGAAGCTGACGGACAGGAGGTGACCCCCAGACGGAGGGGGAACGGTCCCCGCCCGTCTGAGGGTCACCTCCTGGGAATCAGGTCCTGAGGGTCACCTCCTGGGAATCAGGTCCTGAGGGTCACGTCCTGGGAGTCGCCTCCTGAGGGTCAGCGGTTGAGGAAGACGCTCACATCCTCGTTGCCGATCAGGTCGGGCACCGTCCAGCCGTCGAGGTCATACTCGGCGAGGCACTGGTCCGCGAAGCCCTTCATCGCCGCGGTGGTGCCGTTGGCCTGCGCCGCCATGAGCGTCTCGAGCCGCACGCCCTCGTGGTTGCCGGCGTAGTTGCGCTCGTAGAGCTCGTGCCGGCCGCCGAACTCGGTGCCGATCGCGTCCCAGAGCAGCTTCATGAGCTTGACCCGCTCCACGGCCGTCACGCCCTCGGAGCCGCGGATGTACTTGTCGAGGTACGGGCGGATCTCGGGGGTCTTGAAGTCGAGCGCGCTCGAGTTGAGGTAGATGAGGCCCGAGGCCACGTCCTGCTCGATGATCTCCTTGATCCGGGGGTAGCCGACCGACATGAACACGCGGTAGGACATCGCATAGTCCGCCTTCGGCAGCACCGTCCCGTTGGGGCCAGCGTCGGGGTTGAGCGCCATGGCGTCCGCGAGGCCGTAGAACATGTTGCGCCACGCAATCACCTCGCCGGCGCGGGCCTGCACCCCGCGGAAGTCCTTGGTGCCGGTGATCTCGAGAGCCTTGAGCAGCAGTCCGGCGATGAAGTCGAGCTTCACGGCCAGGCGGATCACCCCCTGGAAGGAGAAGCGGTTGAGGAAACCGGTGGCCGGGGTGAAGTTGTTCATCTTCTCGACGTCGCCGTAGGAGAAGACGTTCTCCCACGGGACGAGCACGTTGTCGAAGACGAACACGGCGTCGTTCTCGTCCAGCCGGGAGGACAGCGGGTAGTCGAACGGCGTGCCCATCACGGCGGCCTGGTGCGCGTACGAGGCCCGGGAGATGAGCTTCACGCCCGGAGAATCCATGGGCACCGTGCAGATGAGCGCGAACTCCTTGCGCTTGATCGGCAGGCCGTAGTGCGCGATGAAGTTGTACTGCGTGATGGCGGACCCGGTCGCGACCACCTTGGCGCCCGAGACGATGAGGCCGGCGTCGGTCTCCTTCTGGACCTTCATGAACACGTCCCCGGCCTGGTCCGGCGGGAGGTGGCGGTCCACCGGCGGGTTCACGATGGCGTGGTTCCAGTAGAGGACCTTCTCCTGCGACTCCTTGTACCAGCGGTCAGCGTTGTCCTGGTACGGCTCGTAGTACTCGGGCATCCCGCCGAGCGTGCCGAGGAAGGACCCCTTGTAGTCCGGCGAGCGGCCGAGCCAGCCGTAGGACATCCGGGCCCACGTCTCGATCGCTGTCCGCGAGGCCTTCAGGTCCTCGACCCCGCGGGCAGCCTTGAAGAACGGGTGCGTGAGGCCCCCGGAGCCGGTGTCGGTGGGGACCAGGAGCTTGGAGGCCGTCTCCTCGCGGTGGAAGCCGTCGTAGAGCCGGGCGACCATCCGGACCGAGTTGCGGAACGCCGGGTGGGTGGTGACGTCCTTGACGCGTTCGCCGTAGATCCACACCTCCCGCCCGTCGCGCAGCGACTCGATGTACTCGTCGCCGGTCTGCGGCTTGAGCGGGTTGGCGGGGGTGGTGCGGGTGCTCATGTCGGGCAGCTGGGTGACGGGCTGGTCGAGGATCTCGGTCATGGCGTGGGTTTCCTTTCATGGCGGCCGACGGCGGCGCTGCCGCGGACTGCGGTGGGCGGGTCTGGGAGAGGGCGGAACGGGTTCAGGCGGGGGCGAGGGCCGGGAAGGACGCAAGCTGGGCGGCATGGCCGTCACCGCAGTAGTCCCACGGCGCCCCGCCGACGAGGCCGCCGAGGTGGTGGAACTTCCCGCCGAAGAACAGCAGCGGCGGGACGGGGGTGATCTCGAGCGCGAGGACCTCGCCGATGACGATGAGGTGATCACCGCCGTCGTACACGTTCCACGGGCGGCACTCGAGGGTCGCGGCGTTGCCGGCGAGCACCGGGACTCCGGTGGCGCTCGTTCCCCAGGCGGGGCCGCCCCTCATGGGCCGGCCTGCGAAGTGCAGGCAGGTGTCCTGCTGGGAGAGGCTGAGCACATTGATCGCGAACGGCCGGGCCGCGGCATACGTCGCGAGCTTCGAGTCGCGCATGAGCGTGACCTGGGCGAGCGGCGGGTCGAGGGAGACTGCGGTGAAGGCGCTCACCGTGGCCCCGTGGGCCTCGCCGTCATCATTGCGGGTCGTGACGACCGTGACGCCGGTACCGAAGCGTCCGAAGGCGTGGCGCAGGTCCCGTGGATCGAAGGCTGTGTCAGTGGTCATAGCCCGAGTGTTCCAAGTCACACTCAGCGGGGGCGCCCTTCGCGTCCTGCCTGTCCGTGAGGTGCAAGAACGCGTCCCCGCAGTGCAAAAGGCGGGGCCGCGGTCAGCTTCGGGGGTCGGGCCGCCCGGGACGCCGGTCCCGGCGGGCCTCGCGCGGCGTGAGGCCGAAGCGCGCCTTGAAGGCCCGGGCGAAGTAGGCCTGCGCGGAGAAGCCGCAGCGGGCGGCGATGGCGGAGATCGGCGTCATGCCCTCGCGCGGGTCGGCGAGGAGGCCGGCGGCGCGCTCGAGGCGACGCCTCAGGACATAGGCGCCCGGAGGCTCGCCCGCCTCGGTGAACACGCGGGTGAGGTGGCGCTCGCTGAGGCCGACGGCGTCGGCGATCTGGGCGGGACCGAGGCAAGGGTCCCCGAGGTGCTCGTCGATGAAGCACCGTGCAGCCGCGAGGTACCCCTCGGCGGTGCCCTCGCCCGTGCGCACCACGAGGAGGCGGAGGAGCTCCAGGGCCGAGGCCTCGACCGCACCCAGGTCTGGGCCCGGGGCCGGGTCCGGGCCGGGACCGCCGGCCCCCGGACAGGCTGCGAGCGCGGCCCGGACGAGCCGCGCGAGGGCGCGCATGTGCCGGTTCGCGGGGGCCGGTTCCTGGAAGTCGACCACGAGGGGCCTGCGGAGCGGCCGGCCGCCGGACAGCTCGAGGTAGGTCTCCCGCGGGATCGTCAGGACCATTTCCTCCACTCCGCGGTGGAAGCCCCGCATGAAGGGCCTGTCTGCGTCGTAGAGGACGGCCTGCCCGGGCCGGAGGGCCTCGAAGCCCCCGGGATAGTAGAAGAAGGCCTCCCCGCGGAGGGCGAAGAACACGCCGATGACGCCCATGGGGTGCTTGCGGATGTAGGCCTCGGACCGCTCGATCACCTGGGCGCTCCCCCGCACCTGCGCCAGCTTGACCGAGCCGAAGTGCAGGTTGACCTCCGCCGCGTCCAGCGGGGCCTCGTCCATGGTGCGGATGTCCAGGTCGATGAGGGCCCTCGCGTTGTGGACCGACCAGAGTTCCATGCGCTGCGCAGCAGGGATCCCCCGGGTCGAGAAGGCCAGCGATCTGGGACGGCCGCGGCCGTCCGGGGGCAGGATCTGCTCAGGGGGCATCGTGCGCCTTCCTGCCGGAGGCTCCGTTGCCCGCGCGGCCGAGTCTGTGGTCTGCATCACGTCCGGATTGCCCCACGCTAGGACTGGGCATTAGGGGAGGTGAATCATCGGCTTCCACTGAGCTGAATCGACCCCGGCGCTCCCGGGAGCCGCCGACCGACGGCGGTACCCTGAGCTGGCCCGCCAACGACCGGAATGAGGACTGTATGTCCGAGACCCCCGCTCCCCCAGCCCGGAAGAAGCTCACCGCCCTCTGGTCCGACACGCTCGGCCGGGCCAGCATCCGCTCCGTCCAGGCCCTCACTGTCGGCGCCCTCCTCTGGGCGGTGGTGTGGGTCCTGCTCAGGATCCCCCTCGTGGTCATCCCGGTGATCATCGCGACGATCCTCGCGTGCGCGATCGTGCCCCTCGTCCGCTGGCTCTACGGCCACGGGTGGCCGCGCGCGCTGGCCGTGCTGGCCTCCTTCGTGGCCATCCTCGTCGTCTTCGGCGGGATCATCACGGGAATCGTCTTCCTCATCCGGGCCCAGGCCCACGAGCTCGCCGACCGGTTCACCTCGGGCCTCGAGCAGCTCCACGTCTTCCTCAACAACGGCCCCGCCCGGATCAGCGACCAGCAGATCACCCAGGCCCGCGACTCGATCCAGCGGTTCTTCACCTCCGGCAGCATCGGCGCCGAGGCCGTCACCGGCGCCCGCACGGCGGGCGAGATCCTCACGGCCCTCATCCTCATGGCCGTCATCCTGTTCTTCTTCCTCAAGGACGGCCGCCAGATCCTCGAGTTCGTGCTGTGGTTCATGCCCCCGGCCCACCGCGAGAAGGCCCGGCTCGCCGCCGACCGCAGTGCCCACGTCCTCGGGGGCTACGTGCGCGGCACAGTGCTGGTCGCCGCCGCGGACGCCGTCATCGTCGGCACCGGGCTGGCGGTCCTCCATGTCCCGCTCGCCCTGCCCCTGGCCGTCTTCGTGTTCATCGGCGGGTTCATCCCGATCCTCGGGGCGACGCTTGCGGGCTTCCTGGCCGTCGGGATCGCGCTCATCTCCAACGGCCCCGTCGTGGCGCTCATCGTCCTGATCGTGGTTCTGGCCGCCAACCAGATCGAGCATCACCTCCTCCAGCCGCTCCTGATGGGCCGGGTCCTCTCGATCCACGGACTGGCGATCATCCTCGCCCTCGCGTCCGGGACGATCCTGGCCGGCATCATCGGCGCCCTGCTGGCAGTGCCGGTCACGGCCGTGGCGTGGTCGATCATCAAGACGTTCACCGGCCGCGGCGGGCCGAGCGAGCCGGCCGAGCCGACCGGACCGGTCGGGGCGGACCTCGGCTCCGAGCCCGAGGGCTAGGGCTCCGGCGGCGCCGACGCCCCGCAGCCGCCCGCGCCCCCGCTCAGCCGAGCCCCAGGAACACCCGCCACAGCCCCACGATCACGACCGGCCCGAACAGGGTCCCGGTGACGACCTGGGCGAGCGTGTGGGCGCGGAGCACCACGCGGGCCCAGCCGACCGCGAGGACCACGAGGAGCAGAGGCCACCATGCGGGGCCGAACAGGACGATCACCGAGACGGCGGCCGAGGACACGGCAGCGGCGTGGCCGCTCACCTTCCACCAGATGCTCACGATCGCGAGGACGGCGATCCCAGCAATGAGCGCCAGGACCATCGCGACCACGGAGTCCGGTGCGCCCGCCCAGACGAGGACGCCGAGCCCGAGCAGCACGCAGACGATCGCCATGGCGAGCACCGGCGCGCGCTGGGACCTCTCGCTCACGTGGTGGTCGACCACCTTGCCCGCGCGCACGAGCGCGAGGAGCACCGCGAAGGGCAGCACCGATGTGAACACCAAGGCGACCGCGCCGTACCACCACGTCCCCGGCCAGCCGGGGCTCGCCGCCGGGCTCAGCAGGAGCTGGACCGCGACGGTGAACGGCGGCTGGAAGACCTCGCTGAGCGCCCGCGCGACGGCGGCGGCGGACCCCCGCGGGGACCGCGCCGGGGGCGTCGGGCGATGGCTGGCTAGCACCTTTCCAGTCTTCCATGCCCGGCCCCGCTCCCGGCTGCTCCCGGGCCGCCGCCCGGATCAGAGCGAGATCCGGATCAGGGCGAGATGTGGTCGAGGTGCCTGTTGCGGGTGTGGGGGGTGAACTGCACCAGGACGGCAGCGATCACCAGGAACACCGAGATCAGCCCGAGCGCCCCGATCACGGGCAGCATCGGCAGGATCGGAGTGATGACCATGACGCCGATGCCGCCGCCGATGTGCCCCGCGCCGTCCACCACCGCGAAGCCCGTGGTCCGCGCCCGGGTGGGGAAGGACTCGGCGGTGAGGGCGTAGGTCGGCGAGACCCACAGGTTGAAGCCGGCGAAGATGAGGATGGCGCCGATCATCGCGATCCCCACGTTGGTGCCCGCGGCGGCCACGACGAGCGAGCCGATCACGGTCACCGCGGCGCCCACGGGCAGCCAGTAGCGCCGCTCGAGCCGCTCGACGATCACGCTCATGATCGCGGCCTCGGCCACGAAGCCGAGGGTCCCGACCGCGGCGATGACCCCGGCCTCGGGCGGCGGGTAGTGCAGGGCAGCCAGGACCACGGTGAAGCCGGCCGCGAACGCGTAGACCGTGATGTACCCGATGAACCAGACGAAGAACAGCAGCACCATGCGCTTCACGTACAGCGGGTTGGTGAAGAGGTCTCGGTATGGGACGGGCGACGGCGGCCTGGTCGCCCCGTGCACGTCCGTCACCACGGGCTCGGAGAGGGGCCCGTGCTTGGCGGCGCGCGCCTCCATGTCCTTCACCACCGCATCGGCCTCGGCGAAACGGCCCTGGCCGATGAGCCAGCGCGGCGATTCGGGGAGCTCGAACCGCAGCAGCACCGCGACCGCGGCGAGGATCGCGCCGACCCCGTACATCCACCGCCACCCGGTCTCGAACCCGGGCCCGGCCGCGGCGAAGGGGAGGCCGAGCGGCCAGGGGGTGGCCGGCGTCGTGAGGATGAGGCCGAGCCAGATGCCCACGAAGGCGCCGAGCGCGGACATGATGAAGATGATCGTGGTGAACCGGGCGCGCGCATGCCGCGGGGCCATCTCGTTGATGTACGTGTTCACGATCGCGAGGTCCGCGCCGATCCCGATGCCGGTGACGGTGCGGGCGATGTTGAAGTTGGCGTAGTCGCCCACGAACGCGTTGTACAGCGAGCCCAGGCCCGTGATGAGCATCGTGATCATGAGCATGTTCCGCCGGCCGATGCGGTCCGCGATGGGGCTCAGCACGAGTGTGCCGAGAACGTAGCCGGCCAGATTGAGCAGCACCGGCAGCGGCAGCGCCTCGAGCGCCGTCTCCGGGGTGCAGCCCTTGTTGAGCTCGATGCACGTCTGGATGAACGAGACGTTGATATCGAAGATGTCGTAGAACGTGAACAGGAATCCGAGGCCGATGATCCCGATGAAGAGGTAGGAGAGGCTCCACACCTCGAGCCGCTCGAGCCGGGCGATGATCTGCTGTCCGGTCGGGGCGGCGCTCACGGATCCGGCGTCCATGGATGCAGCCACATGGATCAACCTCCCGCAGCCCAGGGGTGGTGCTCGCTGCGCCAGAGACTGCCCTGGCTGCCGCCTCCATGGTGCGCCCGGCGCCCGGCCGCCACAAGGTGCGGCGGAGCGGTCAGCCCGCGGTGCGGTCCGGGCGGACGTAGGTGAGGTCCCACGGCCGCGGCCCGCGGGAGGACTCGGCCCATCCGTCCCGGATGATCTCGGCCCGCAGCTCGGCCAGGCTCGCCTCAAGCCCCGGCGTCCAGGCCTCCTGGGGCGCGGTCCGCCCGAGCGCGGGTCCGGCGAACGTCGCCCCGCGGTACAGGATCCGCCCGTCGTCACCCCGCGCCACGAACCGCATCGGCGAACGGCCGTACTGGCTCGTGAGCGTGTAGAGGACGCGCGCCCACCAGGGCACCGACAGAGGGTCCTCGAGCTCGACCCTCAGCGTGCGCCCGGCCCCCGGGCGGTCAGCTGGCGCCACGATGCCTCCCTCAGTCGAGCAGGAGCGCCGGCTCCTCCATGATCGCCGCGACGTCGGCCATGAACCGGGCCGAGAGGTCGCCGTCCACCACGCGGTGGTCGAACGAGCCGCCGAGCGTGGTGATCCAACGCGGGATGACCTCGCCCGAGACCACCCACGGCTTCTGCCGGATCGTGCCGAACGCCACGATGGCCACCTCGCCCGGGTTGATGATCGGCGTGCCGATGTCGATCCCCAGGGCGCCGATGTTCGTGATGGTCATCGTACCGCCCTGCATGTCAGCGGGCTTGGTCTTCCCGCCGCGGGCCGTGGTCGCGAGCTCGTTGAGTGCGATCGCGAGCTCGCGGAGCGAGAGGTCCTGTGCGTCCTTGATGTTCGGCACGAGCAGCCCCCGCGGCGTCGCTGCCGCGATCCCGAGGTTCATGTAGTGCTTGATGTGGATCTCGTCGCCGCCCGGGCCGGTGACCCACTCCGAGTTGACACTCGGGTTGCGGGCCGCGGCCCAGATGACTGCCTTGGCCAGGATGAGCAGCGGGGAGACCCTGACGCCCTCGAAGTCACGGGACTTCTTGAGCCGCTGGACGAACTCCATGGTCCGCGAGGCGTCGACGTCGACGAAGATGCTCACGTGCGGGGCGCTGAAGGCCGAGTCGACCATCGCCTTCGCCGTCGCCTTGCGCACGCCGCGGACGGGGACGACCTCGATTCGGCGCTCGCTCGGCCTCTTCGTGTGGTCCCAGAACGTCGGCGCCGCGGCCTGCTCGCGCTCGCGCTGGGCCTGGTAGGACTCGAGGTCGGCCCGGGTCACCTCGCCGCGCGCACCGGTGGCCGGCACGTCCGAGAGGTTGATGCCGAGCTCCTTCGCGATCCGCCGGACCGGCGGCTTGGCGAGGACGCGGGAGAGGAGGCCGACGACGGCGTTCGGCGCCTGCGCTGCCGACGGCGCCTCCGCGGCTCCGGCGGAACGGGGGGCCCCGCCCGCTTCGCGGCGCCCAACCACACCAGGGCCCTCCGTTCCGCCTCCACCGCTCTGCGCTTGGCTCGCGGGGGGCGCCACCGTGGGGGTGGTGGGCTGATGCTGGGCGGCAGGGGTCTGGCGGCGGGGGCGGCGCTTGGCGGCGTCCGCCTTCGGGCCGGAACCGACCAGCGGGCCGCTCTCCACCCCGGGCTCCTGCATCGTCGGGACCGGGGACTCGACCGGCTCGACCGGACCGGACGGCGACGCGGGCGCGGACGGCGCGGTCCCGCCGTCGTGCGCGGCCGAGCCGCCGATCGCGATGATCGGCGTGCCCACCTCGATGGTCTCGTGCTCGCGGGCGAGGAGCTCCACCACGGTCCCGGCGTACGGGCTGGGGAGCTCGACGAGGCTCTTCGCCGTCTCGATCTCGCAGATGACGTCGTTGATGGCGACCGTCTGGCCCGGCTGGACCTTCCAGGACACGATCTCGGCCTCGGTGAGGCCCTCGCCCACGTCGGGGAGGGAGAAGATCTGCTGCGTCACGGGGCTGCTCCTAGTAGGCGAAGGCGCGGTCGAGGGCTTCGAGGACGCGGTCGATGTCCGGGAGGTAGTGCTCCTCGACCTTCGCCACGGGGTAGGGCATGTGGAAGCCGCCGACCCGGATGACCGGGGCCTCGAGCGAGAGGAAGGCGAGCTCGGCCACGCGCGAGGCGATCTCCCCGCCCATCCCGCCGAACGTCGGCGCCTCGTGCGCGACGATGAGGCGCCCGGTCTTGGTCACGGACGCGAGGATGGCATCGAAGTCGATCGGGGAGATCGAGCGCAGGTCGATGACCTCGACGCTGTGCCCGTCCTCGGCGGAGGCCTCGGCGGCCGCGAGCGCGACCGGGACCAGCGGGCCCCACGCGACGACGGTCGCGTCGGTGCCCTCGCGGACCACGTGGGCCCGGAACGGGTCCGCGCTCGCGCCGGGGTCCTCGGTGTCCACCTCGCCCTTGAGCCAGTAGCGGCGCTTGGGCTCGAAGACGATCACCGGGTCCTCGCACGCGATGGCCTGCTGGGTCATCCAGTAGGCGTCGTGGGCGTTGGAGGGGGTGACGATCCGCAGGCCGGCGGTGTGCGCGAAGAGCGCCTCGGGGGACTCGGAGTGGTGCTCGACCGAGCCGATGCCGCCGCCGTAGGGGATGCGGATGGTCACCGGGACCGTGAGCTGTCCGTTGCTGCGGGCGTGCATCTTGGCCAGCTGGGTCGTGATCTGGTTGAAGCCGGGGAACACGAACCCGTCGAACTGGATCTCGGCGACGGGGCGGTAGCCGCGCAGGGACAGGCCAATGCTCGTGCCGATGATGCCGGACTCCGCGAGCGGGCTGTCGACCACGCGGTCGGGGCCGAAGTCGGCCTTGAGGCCCTCCGTCACGCGGTACACCCCACCGAGGGTGCCGATGTCCTCACCCATGAGCAGGACGCTCTCGTCCTGCTCGAGCGCGGCGCGCAGGCCTGCGTTGATCGCCTTGGCGATGGTCATGGTGGGCATCAGCGGCCGCCTTCTCTCGTCGCCTCGGCGTCTGCGTCTGCGTCCGCGAAGCCTGCCTCGTACTGGCGGTGCCACGCGAGTTCCTGCTCCACGAGCGGGTGGGGCTCGGCATAGACGTTCGCGAACGCGTCCGCCAGGTTCGGCGCGGTGAAGCCGAGGATGTCGGCCCGGGCCTTGGTGGCGAGCGCGTCGCCGTCCGCGGCGACCTGCTCGAAGAACGCCTCGTCGGCGATGCCCTCGGTGCGCAGGTGCTTCTCGAACCGGGCGAGCGGGTCCTTGGCGAGCCAGGCCTGCTCCTCGTCGCTGAGGCGGTACTTCGTGGGGTCGTCCGCGGTCGTGTGGGCGCCCTGCCGGTAGGTGTACGCCTCGACGAGGACCGGACCCTTGCCGGAGCGGGCCCGCTCGAGGGCCCATTGTGTCACCGCGTACACGGCGAGCACGTCATTGCCGTCCACGCGCACGCCCGGGAAGCCGTAGCCCTTGGCGCGGTTGAAGAGCGGGATCCTTGACTGCACCTCGGCGGGGACGGAGATGGCCCACTGGTTGTTCTGGCAGAAGAAGACCACGGGTGCCTTGAAGCTCGCGGCGAAGACCATCGACTCGTGCACGTCGCCCTCGGAGCTCGCGCCGTCGCCGAAGTAGGCCACGACGGCCCCGGGGTCGCCCCCCTGCTCGCCGCGGGCCGCGGCCCGGGCCTGGTCGCGCTGCATGCCCATGGCATAGCCCACTGCGTGGGGCGTCTGGGCGGCGAGGACGAGTGTGTACAGGTGGAAGCCGGTGGCGCGGGGATCCCAGCCGCCGTTCGAGAGGCCGCGGAAGAGGCGCAGGAGTTCGGCGAGATCCACGCCGCGGGTGAGGGCTACCCCGTGCTCGCGGTAGGTGGGGAAGACGTAGTCCTGGGCCTGGGTGGCCGTGCCGGAGCCGATCTGGGCGCCCTCCTGCCCGCGCAGCGGGACCCAGAGCGCGAGCTGCCCCTGCCGTTGGAGCGCGGTGGCCTCGGTGTCGAAGCGCCGGATCATGGCCATCTGCCGGTACATGTCCAGAAGGGAATCTTTGCTCAGGCCCTTGATGGATTCCGCGAGCTTCGAGTCGGACCGGAAGCGCCCGTCCTCGTCGAGGAGCTGGACCATGGCGCCGTGCCCCTCAGCGCCGTCATGGGCGTGGGCCTCGAGCTCCATCGCGAGCTCGTCGGGGATGTCGCTGAACTCGGTGGTGGGAAGTTCTACTCCCATACCGCCTCCTCGCCTTCCGTGGGGACCGATCCCGGAGCACCGGGCGGTGGGCCGGCACATATTCCCCGTCAGGAATGCATTCTCATGCCGGAATATAGGGGACGGCCCAGCTGACACTCTACCGAGAGGAGCTGGGCCGCCGCGAAGTGGAATTCTTCTAGGAAGACTGCGGCACCTTTGTGAATGCCCTACAGAGCTCGAGGAAGCGCGAGTTGGCCTCGGACTCGCCGATGCTCACCCGGACGCCCTCGGTCCCGAAGGCCCGCACCGAGAGGGCCTGCGCCGCCGCCAGCTGGGAGAACTCGGGCGTCGCGTCGCCGAGCGCGAGCCAGACGAAGTTGCCCTGGGCGTCCGGGACGTCCCAGCCGAGCTCGCGCAGGCCCGCCGTGACGCGGTCCCGCTCGTCCACGAGCGTTTGTACCCTTCCTACAACCTCGCCGAAGTGTTCGAGCGAGGCCACGGCCGCGGCCTCGGCGATCGAGGAGACGGCGAAGGGCACGGCCGCGACCCGCAGGTACTGGGTCACCTCCGGGTGCGAGATCGAGTAGCCGACCCGCAGCCCGGCGAGGCCGTGGGCCTTGGAGAACGTCCGCAGCACCACGACGTTCGGGTACTTCCGGTAGAGCTCGATCCCGTCCACAGCCTCCGGATCGCGGACGAACTCCTGGTAGGCCTCGTCCACCACGATCAGGACGCTTCCCGGGACCGACTCGATGAAGCGCTCCGTCTCGGCGCGGCGCAGGGCCGGACCGGTCGGGTTGTTGGGGGTGCACAGCAGCACGACCTTGGTCCGCTCGGTGACCGCGGCAGCCATCGCGTCCAGGTCGTGGCGGCCGTCGGCCAGCACCGGCACCTGGACGCTGCGCGCCCCGGCCAGGCCCACCGAGATGGGATAGGCCTCGAACGAGCGCCACGCGTAGACGACCTCGTCCTCGGTGCCGTCGTCCTGCTGGCCCGCGAAGGCCGCGAGGATCTGGTTCAGGGCGCCGAGGCTGCCGCCCCCGGTGACGATGTCATCGGCCGGGACGTCCAGGAACCCGGCCAGCGCGGTGCGCAGGCGCGTGGACACGGCGTCGGGGTAGCGGTTCACCGCCGACTCGTGGGCGATCGCCTCGACCACCGCGGGGAGCGGGCCGAGCGGGTTCTCGTTGGAGGACAGCTTGTAGCTCGTGAGGCCTTCCACGGGTGCGGGAGGGCGCCCAGCGGCGTACTGGGGGAGCCGGTCCATGACGGGTCGGGGGGTGACGCCCGTGGTGCCGGCCGCGACGGCGGCGGCGTCGGTGCCGTCGTGCTCGTTCAGCGGTGAAGTCATGCCCTACAGCCTAGCCGCCGCCCTCCTGGCGTGCGCGGCGCGAGGGCAGGGGCTGTGGGAGCATAGGCGCATGATGCGCTTCCTGCTGCACGTCATCGTCAGCGCACTGGCCCTCTGGGTGGCGGCGTGGGTTTTGCCCGGCATGGACATCACCACCACCGCAGCCGCGGGCGCGGCGGCGAATGCCGGAGCCGGCACCGCGAGCAACACGGTGGGGATCGTGCTCGGCTACCTCTTCCTCGGGCTCATCTTCGGGCTGGTCAACGCGGTGGTGAAGCCGATCGTGAGCTTCCTGTCCCTGCCTGTCACGTGCCTGACCCTGGGCCTGTTCGCGCTCGTGGTCAATGCGGCGATGCTCGGGCTCACCGCGTGGATCTCGGGCTACACGCCGGTGCACCTCACCCTGGACTCGTTCGTGACCGCACTCCTCGGGGCCATCATCGTCGCCGTCGTCTCGGCCCTCACCGGCTGGGCCGTGGGCCTGCGGAAGGACTAGAGGGGCGCGGCGTCCGCCTCCTCGCGCTGGGCTAGCCGGGTCCGGACGACGGCGCCCGGGGCGCCCAGGGGGCCTGGGGCACCTTCGGATCGGTGCCCGTGTAGATGAAGCGTTCGCGCCTGCGCCCGGCCCCGGCGGCGCCCGCCGCACCGATCACGCCTGTTCCGATCGTCGCGCCCAGCATCAGGGCATAGCCGCGGACGGACGGATCCTGGGAGGCATCGAGCGCCCGGGCGTCCGCAGCGTAGCGCGTGACGTCGTGGGCAGCGATCGGCCCCCAGTCTCCGTCGGCCGGCGGGGTGCGGACCGCCACGACGTTGGGCTGCGACGCCGGCCGCATGCCCGACAGGGAGGGGACCACGTCGTTCTCGTTGGACACGGCCAGGACCGCGACGTCGTCCGGCATCCGGAACCCTGAGGGGACCCCGCCGAGGAGGGTCACTGCGGCCACGGGGTAGCGGGAGCGGAAGTCCTCGTCCTCGAGGAGGCCGAGGACGTGCAGCGAGCCCTGGCTGTGGGCGTTGAAGACCAAAGAGTCCCCGGCCCCGAGCTTCTGGTCGGCCAGGGCGTGCTCGATCAGCTGCCGGGCATGGCTGTCGCCGCCGGCCATGCCGTCCAGGTTGCCCTCGATGTCGAAGACGCCGCCTCCGGGATCGTCCGGAGACCACGACTGGGTGCCCGGGACCGTGACCACCACGGCGGTGGAGCCGTCCCCGCGGGGGATGCGCTCCACGAGGAGCGAGGACGGCGGCACCGGAGTGCCGTCCTCGAGCGGCGCCGCCCCCTGCGCCTTGCGCAGGCTCTCCCCCGCGTACGCGAAGGTCGAGGCATCGGTGCTCCCGGCGGCCACCTCGGTGCGGGTGACGCCGATCGGGTCCCGGCCGGTGCCCGCGGGCACCCAGGGAGCTGCCCAGGGCCCGACCAGCGGCAGGGCCGGCATCACGGAGGCGAGTCCGCGCACGGCCGCCGCGCCGGTCCTGCCGGGTGGCCCGAACGTCCCCGGCGGGATGCCGAGGAGGGAGCCGGGCGAACCGAGGCCTGCCACGAGGGCCCCCGTGGCCCAGGGGAGGACCCCCGTCCTGGCCGCGGCCCGTCCCTCCGCCGCGAGGTAGCCGGCCTCCGCGGCGGCGACCCCCTCCTTCGCTCCGCGGAGGTCCAGCGCCGCGCGCATCGCGCGGCCCACGAGCTCGGCGGCGCGGGAGTCGAAGGCGGCAGCAGCCGGGCTGCCGGCGCAGGCTCCGCGCCACGCGGCGCCCCGCGCCGACTCCAGCCGGGCCGCCAGGGCGTCGGCGAAGGACGCCGCGGCAGCGAGGGAGGCTGCGGCCTCCTCGAGCGCCTCGGTGTTCACGCGGAACGCCTCTCCGCCGGTGACCGTGAATGTGGACGGATCGCGCGCCGCCCCGCCTGCTCCGTCCCCGCTCATCGGCAGACCGTCCCGGGCCCCGGCGCCGCGGCCCCGTCCGGGAGACCGCGCGCGAACACGGGCCCCTCCGGCACAGGGAGCCTCAGAACCGGAGCGCGTGAGGGCAGGGGTGCGATGGGGCCCGTCGGTCCGTCGACGACGAGGCCCCTCGGCGCCGCCCCGACACCGGGGGACGCGAGGGGCGAGGCAGCCCCCTGGCAGCCGCCGGCCTCGGACTGCAGGGACGCCGCGACCAGCGCGAGGCCCGTCAGCGCGGTGGCGATCGCCGCGAGCTGGGCCGTGAGCGAGGCGACGGTCCCCTTGAAGGCGGCCGCGGCGGGCCCCTCCCAGTCGGCGGCGCCCGCGCGGGCCACGGCGGTGCGGGCCCCCTCGCACTCCTCGTGGGCGGCGGCGAGCTGGGCCGCCGCGGCCCCGAGTTCCGCCTCGTCGTGCCCGCACGGACCGCCCGGGCCGGCCGGCCGGTCGGATCCCGGTCCCCCGCCAAGGCCCGAGGCGGGCCCCCACCCGCTGAAGCCGCCGCCCGTCGTCCCCGCCATGGCCCCTCCCCCGCTTCCGGCGCTCCGCCGGCGCCGCCTGCCACGACGCTAGGCGCGCCGGATCTCCCGAGGCGACCGGCCGGCGTCGTATGTGGACAACGCGCCGGCTCACTGCGCAGGTGCGCGGCGGCGGCCCCGCCGCCGCTCGTCACGGCCTGCGGGGCGCCGCGCCCGGCATGGAAGAATGGAGGCCATGGCTGATTCCCCCTCGCGCATCCCGTCCGGACGTCTCTCCCTGGCCGTGGCCGGCGAGGACGCCGGCAGGCCGATCGCTCTCGGGCCGCTCGACGGCCGCTACCGCCCCGCCGTCGCGCCGCTGGTCGACTACCTGTCCGAGGCCGCCCTGAACCGGGACCGCGTCGCCGTCGAGGTCGAATGGCTCATCCACCTCACGAAGAACTCCGTGCTGCCCGGAGCGGGACCGCTCACGGCCGAGCAGGAGTCCGGGCTGCGGGCGATCGTCACCGAGTTCGACGCCGCCTCCGTGTCCGAGCTGGCCGAGATCGAGGCCGTCACGGTCCACGATGTCAAGGCCGTCGAGTACTACATCGGCCGCCGCCTCGAGGGCCTCGGCATCAAGGACCTGACCCCGATGGTGCACTTCGGCTGCACCTCGGAGGACATCAACAACCTCTCCTACGCCCTCGGGATCAAGGGCGCCGTGGAGGACGTCTGGCTGCCGGCCGCCCGCGCCCTCGTGGAGCAGGTCGCGCAGATGGCGCGGGCCAACCGCGACGTGCCGATGCTCTCGCGCACCCACGGCCAGCCCGCCACGCCCACGTCCCTCGGCAAGGAGCTCGCGGTGGTCGCCCACCGGCTCACCCGCCAGCTCGACCGCATTGCCCGCACCGAGTACCTGGGCAAGATCAACGGCGCGACCGGCACCTACGCCGCGCACTACGCCTCCGTGCCCGGCGCGGACTGGCAGCAGGTCTCCCGGACCTTCGTGGAGGGGCTCGGCCTCACCTGGAACCCGCTGACCACGCAGATCGAGAGCCACGACTGGCAGGCCGAGCTCTACGCGGACATGGCCCGCTTCAACCGGATCCTGCACAACGTGTGCACGGACATCTGGAGCTACATCTCGATCGGCTACTTCATCCAGATCCCGGTCGCCGGCGCCACCGGCTCCTCGACGATGCCGCACAAGGTGAACCCGATCCGCTTCGAGAACGCCGAGGCGAACCTCGAGATCTCCTCGGCGCTGCTCGACACCCTCGGCGCGACGCTCGTGACCTCGCGCTGGCAGCGCGACCTGACCGACTCGTCCTCGCAGCGCAACATCGGTGTGGCGTTCGGCCACTCCCTGCTGGCGATCTCGAACGTGGCCAAGGGCCTCGAGCGGCTCGACGTCGCCGAGGACGTGCTCGCCGCCGACCTCGACACGAACTGGGAGGTCCTCGCCGAGGCCATCCAGATGGTGATGCGCGCCGAGGCGATCGCCGGGGTCCCCGGGATGGACAACCCCTACGAGCGGCTCAAGGACCTCACCCGCGGCCACCGCGTCGACGCCGCGCGCATGAAGGAGTTCGTCTCCGGCCTGGGCCTCTCGGCGGACGCCGAGGCGCGCCTGCTGGCCCTCACCCCCGCCACGTACAACGGGGTGGCGGGCCGGCTCGTCGACCACCTCGGCTAGCCTCGCGCCCTCTCCGCGCAACGACGGCGCGCCGGCACCCTGCGGTGTCGGCGCGCCGTCGGCGTCTGTGGGCCTAGGCGGCTCCCGGCCTACTCATTCGGGCGGGCGAGCCCCTGCCGCAGCTCGCGCGCCTTGCGGATGTCCTCCAGGGCGACCTTCTGCTTCTTCTCGATCTGGGCGGTGTCCTTGGGGGGCAGCTGGATCGACTCCTCCGCCCCGATCCCGGCCTGGAGCTCGCGGCCGCGCTCGGTCTCGGCGTCGAACTCGGCGCCGAAGAGCAGCGACATGTTCACGAGCCAGAGCCACAGCAGCAGGATGATCACGCTGCCGAGCGCCCCGTAGGTCTTGTTGTAGTGGCCGAAGTTGGCCACGTAGAACCCGAAGCCGGCGGTCGTCACGGCGAGCACGAGCAGGGCGATGAACGAGCCGGCCGTGACCCAGCGGAACTTGGGCTGCTTCACGTTGGGGGTGAAGTAGTAGAGGGTCGCGATGAGGACGATGACGAGGGCCAGCAGGACCGGCCACTTGGCGATGTTCCAGACCATGACGGCCACCCCGCCGAGCCCGATCACGTTGCCCACGGCCTCCGCGACGGGACCGCTCAGCACGAGCATGGCGGAGACGATCGCCACGAGGATCACCGAGGCGATCGTCACGGCCAGCATGGTGCCGCGGAGCCGGAGGAAGCCGCGGCCCTCCCCGATCTCATAGATGCGGTTCATGGCGCGCCCGAACGCGCCCACGTAGCCCGACGCGGACCAGAGGGCGCCGAGGATGCCGCCGATAAGGGCGAGGCCGGCCGCCGGGCTCTTCACGAGTTCCTCGACCGGCCCCCGGACCGTGTCCGCCGCGGCGCCCGGGGCCACCGACTGGACGATGTCCATCATCCCGTTCACGGTCGTCTCGGCCTGTCCGAACAGCCCGAGGATCGAGACGAGGGCGAGGAGGGCCGGGAACAGGGAGAGCACCGCGTAGTAGGTCAGCGACGCCGCGAGGTCCGGGCAGGCGTCGTTGCTGAACTCGCGGAAGGTCTTCAGGGCGATGTACTTCCAGGAAGGCTTGGTGACGTCGCGGATGCGTTCCGGCTTCGACTCGTCCTCAGGCGGCGGGGCCGAGGACTCCTTCTGCGCGGTCTGGGCAGCGTTCTGGTCGGTCATGCGCGCTCCTTACCCCGGTAGGGCGGGAAGCAATCGGGTGTCCTGGGCGCCGATTTCGTCCCGGCCCGCCGGGCGTGTAAAGTAGATCAAGCGCCGCGGGGTGGAGCAGTTCGGTAGCTCGCTGGGCTCATAACCCAGAGGTCGTAGGTTCAAATCCTGCCCCCGCAACTCGCGAAGGCCCCCGGTCCCCTCGGACCGGGGGCCTTTTCCATGCGTGCCTGCACCCGCCAAGCCTGTGTCTGCGGCGGCAGGGAGGCCTACCATGGGAGGGGCTGGCCCCATCGCGGGACTTCCCTCCTCAGGTGATCGGCATGTCGGACTCCGAAGAACATCGTCCCCCGTCGTGGTGGAGCACCCTTCCCGGGATTCTCACCGGCGTGGCCGCGCTGATCACCGCCCTCGCCGGGCTGTTCTTCGGCCTCGTCCAGCTCAACTCGCAGGCGGCACCCACCACCACGGCGGTGAAGAGCGCAGCGGCCGCCAGTCCGGAGCGCACAGCCGGCGGAGGCTCCGCCGCTGGGGCAGCGGCCTCCTCACAACCCGTTGCCGCCGTCCACGTCACGAACCAGCCCCAGCGCGTGGGAGACCTCGAGTACACGGTGGTGAGCGCAACGGCCAGGTCCGATGCCGACGGCATGAGCGCGCTCGAGTTCACCGTGCGGTGCTTCAACTACGGCCGGTATGACGCCAACTTCTGGGATGCGACGTTCCGCATCGCGGCCGGTCCGGACGTCTACTCACCCACTTCGGGCCTCGACGAACTCGTCTCGTCGGAGTCGAGCAAGACGGGAGTGGTCCGGTTCGTCGTCCCCGCGAGCGCACGGTCCCTCACCCTCACGTTCAGATTCCCCTCTGGGGACCGGTCCCTCCCCGTCGCGCTCTCCTAGGCCCCGGCGGCCCGCCCCGCCACGCGCCCCGAGAAGAGGCAGCCGCCCAGAAACGTGCCCTCGAGCGCGTTGTAGCCCATCATCCCGCCGCCGCCGAAGCCGGCGGCCTCCCCCGCAGCGAACAGCCCGGGGACGGGTCTCCCCGATCGGGCCAGGCAGCGGCCGGACAGGTCGGTCTCGAGCCCGCCGAGGGTCTTGCGGGTGAGGATGTTCAGCCGCACCGCGATGAGCGGGCCGTGCTTGGGGTCCAGAATCCGGTGCGGCGCGGCCACCCGGATGAGGCGGTCCCCGAGGTACTTCCGGTGCGCGCGCAGGAACGTGACCTGGGCGTCCTTGCCGAAGGCGTTCTCGATCTCGGCGTCGCGCGCCTCGAGGACGGCCCGGACCGCGGGCTCGGACACCAGGGCGGGCTCCCCCACCCGGTTCATCCCCTCGACGAGTTCACCCAGGGTCCGGGCGACGACGAAGTCCTCGCCGTGCTCCTTGAACGCCTCGATCGGCGCCGCCGCGCCCGGCCGCAGCCGCGAGGCGAGGAGCCGGAAGTCCTTGCCCGTCAGGTCGGGATTCTGCTCGGACCCCGAGAGCGCGAACTCCTTCTCGATGATCGACTGGGTGAGCACGAACCACGAGTAGTCGTACCCTGTGGCCCGCAGGTGCTTGAGCGTCCCGAGGGTGTCGAACCCCGGGAACAGCGGCGCCGGCAGGCGCCGGCCCAGGGCGTCCAACCACACGGAGGACGGGCCCGGCAGGATCCGGATGCCGTGGTTCTCCCAGACCGGGTTCCAGTTCCGCAGCCCCTCCGTGTAGTGCCACATGCGGTCCCCGTTGATGACGCGTGCGCCGGCCGCCTCGGCGATCGGGAGCATCCGTCCGTCCACGTGGGCCGGCACGCCCGCCACCATGGTGCGCGGGGGCGTGCCGAGCCGCTCGGGCCACAGCCGCCGCACCATCTCGTGGTTCCCACCGACCCCGCCGGAGGCGATCACGACCGCCCCCGCCTCCACCTCGAACTCCCCCACCATCTGCCGGCTGCTCGCCTTCCCCCGCTCGGCGTCCGACGGCGCGAGGCGGGCTCCGCGCACGCCGGTCGCGGCGCCGTCGTGCGTCACCACCTCGTCGACCCGGTGCCGGAACAGGAAGCGGATGCGGGCGGCGTCGGCATGCGCCCGGGCGCGCCGGATGAACGGCGCGAGGACGCCGGGGCCGGTGCCCCAGGCGAGGTGGAAGCGGGGCACGGAGTTGCCGTGGCCGTCCGCGCGCCCGTCGCCGCGCTCGGCCCAGCCCACCACGGGGAAGAAGCGCACGCCCATCCCGTGCAGCCAGGCCCGCTTCTCCCCGGCGGCGAAGTCGAGGTAGGCCTCCGCCCAGAGCCTGGGCCAGTAGTCCTCGGGGCGGTCGAACTGGGCGGACCCGAACCAGTCCTGCCGGGCCAGCGCGAGCGAGTCCCGCACGCCCATGCGCCGCTGCTCGGGCGAGCCGACGAGGAAGAGGCCGCCGAGGGACCAGTGTGCCTGCCCGCCGAGCGACTGCGGCGGCTCCTGGTCGAGGACCACGACCTCCCGCCCGGCGTCGGCGGCCTCGACCGCCGCCACGAGCCCGGCAAGGCCGGCCCCGACCACGCACACGTCCGCCTGGACCGTCTGATCTGCCATGCGCCCAGCCTTTCCGTCCATCCCGCGCGCGTCAACGGTGCCGCATACTGGACCCATGTCCGGCTGCTGCGGCCCCACCCCCCGGAACACCGACCCCACGAAGTACAGCGCGGTCTTCACCTCGCGGTTCTCCCGCAGCATCGCGAGGAGGTACGAGAAGAAGGGGCTGCGTCCGGTCGAGCAGCGGATCGTCGACTTCCTGGCCGGCTCGGGGATCGAAGGTGCCCGCGTGCTCGAGATCGGCGGCGGCGCCGGCGAGATCCAGCTCGAACTCCTCCGGCGCGGCGCCGGCAGGACCGAGAACCTCGAGCTCTCCGACGCCTACGAGGCGGACGCGGCGAGGCTCCTGGCGGACGCCGGGATGACGGGCCGGGCCTCGCGCCGCCTCGGTGTGGACATCGCGGAGGCGCCCGACGCCGTCGAGCCGGCCGACGTGGTCATCCTCCATCGCGTGGTGTGCTGCTACCCCGACTACGCGCGGCTGCTCGGCGCCGCGGCCGCGCACGCCCGGCGCGCGATCGTCTTCAGCTACCCGCCCGCGAACCCCGTCACGCGGGCCGGGCTGGCGGTGGGCAACGGCCTGCTGCGCCTGGGCGGCCGGTCCTTCCGCGGCTACGCGCACTCGCCGCGGGCCATGATCGAGGTGGTGCGTGCGGCCGGCCTCGACCCGGTCTACGAGTACCGCGGGTTCGCCTGGCGAGTCTCGGGTGCCGTCCGCCGGGCCGAGACGGGCTGAACCGCCAACGGGAGCGAGCGCCCTTCCGGCGTTATCGATGCTGTCGCTCCGCGCCGCCGATCAGTAGGGTGACCGCCACGGGCCCTTCCGGACCCTGATCCGTGACCTGAAGGAGCTATCCCATGGCTGTCGACTGGGCTGAGCAGATCAAGAAATTCGCACCCGACGCCGACGACGAGGCCATTGCCGGCATCGTCCGGCACTGCGGCATCTCGCTGCGGAGCGCTGACGCGTCCCTCATCTCCTTCGGGGACAAGGCCGAGACGGACCGCGTCCGCGACGGCTTCCTGAAGAAGAAGCTCGGCCGCACCGAGGACGACGCTGACCTCGACGCGGCCATCACGTCCGTCGGCGAGAGGATGAAGGGCACCTCCCGCCGCCAGCGCCCCACGGTCTACTACCTCCTGGCGGACCACTACAACCAGCTGGACCAGTTCAGGAAGAAGTAGCCCCCGGACGACGGCGGCGGGCCGGCCTGCGTGGCCGGCCCAGCGCCGCTGTGCGCTCCGCTGTCGGTGCGGCCTCCGGCGGTCAGCGGGTCGGGGCGAGCGCGTCGATGGCCTCGCGGGCCGCGCGTCGGCCCATGCGCAGGGCGCCGTCCACGTGCTGGTAGCCCTCAGCTGCCAGGTCCGAGCAGGCCCAGTGGATCGGACCCACGGGCGTGCGCTGGTCCGCGCCGTACCGGGACAGGCCGCCGAGGTCGAAGCTCGCCGCATAGGCGCCGCGCGTCCACTCCTCCGAGCCCCAGTCCGACTCGTAGTAGACCTCGGGGGCCAGGGCCTTGTCGCCGAGGTAGTGCGCGATCGAGGCGAGGATCGCGGCCCTGCGCTCCTCGGGGGACAGACGGAACACCGCGTCGGCCTTCTCGTCGGAGACGAAGCCCACGAGGGTGCCGCGGGAGTCGCCGTGGTTCGTGTTGTCGTAGACCTCCTGCACGAGCTGGTCCGCGCCGAAGCACGTGCCGGAGAGGTTCGCCTCGCGCCAGAACGGGCGGTCATAGACCGCGTGGACCTTGACGACCAGGCCCATGGAGAGGTGCTGGTGCAGCTGGTGCTGGCGCCGCGGCAGGGCCGGGACGTAGGAGATCCGGCTGTACAGCGTGGGCGGGACCGCGAGGATCGCCCGGCGCGCGGTGACCGTGACGCGGCCGGCGGTGCCGCCGTCGGCCGTCGCGGTGACGCCCTGCTCGCCCCACTCCAGCGTGCGCACGGGGGCGCCGAGGATGACGGCGTCGCCGAGCTCGGCGCCCATGGCCTCGCTCACGGACTGCATGCCGCCGACCACACGCTTGTCGAGGATGAAGTCCTCGTCGAGGAGGTTGCTGAAGGAGCCGGCCGAGGCCGCCATGAGCACGGCCTGGAGGGCGGAGAACGCGTGGGCCGGTTTGGTCAGCATGCCGCCGGCGATGAAGAGGCCCACGAGGTTGCAGGCCTCCTCGTCGGCGGACTGCCCGCGGAGCCAGTGGTGGAAGCTGACCGTGTCGAGCTCGCGCGCCTTCGGGTGCGCCCAGGGCTCCTCGGCGCCCAGCTCGGCGGCCAGGGAGTCGAGGATGGCGGTGAGGCGCTCCACCTCGGCGAGCGTGCCCGGGGAGACCGGGAAGTCCGCGCCGGCGTAGACCGTGCGGGTGCTGTCCGGGGCGACGTAGACGTTCTCGCCCTCGCGGTAGCGCTGGAAGGTCTCCTTGCCGAGCTCGTCGACAAGGCCCAGCAGCTCGGTCTGGTCGGGGCTGATCCACTGGCCGCCGATCTCGAGGAACGCTCCGTCGATGGTGTCGCTCCAGGTGCGGCCGCCCACGCGGTCGCGCGCCTCGAGCACGACGACGCGCTGGCCCTCCTTCGCGAGGGTCCGGGCGGCCATGAGGCCGGCGGGGCCGGCACCGACGACGACGACATCGGCCTCGCGGGTCCGGGGGGCAGGAGTCTGTGGCTGGGACATGATGCTCTTCCTTCGAAAGGGAGGGTGTGGGGGAGGTCTCAAAATGAATGTAGTTCATTATCAACCGGCCGACAACCCCTCCTCTGCCCCCAGTTGAGGGGTCATGTCCCTACGTTGAGGGGTCACCTGCATCCGCCGAGCGGTCAGCCGCGGGTGGCCCGCACTGCCGCGAGCGTGCCCCGGAGGCCGGCGATGAGGGCACTGAGCCCCAGCCCGAAGGCAGCGTCCGCCGAGGCGGCACCCCTCGCCGGACGCGCGGCAACGGCGGCCGCGAAGGTGGGCGCGAGGTCGCCGCGCTCGCCGACGTCGAAGATCCCCTCCGGCGCCGAGACGTCCATGGCCGAGCCGAGCACGAACGACTCGACCGCAACGATCACATCCACCACCATGTCCTCGGGCCATCCGCCCCCGCGAAGCCCAGCGGCCACCCGCTCATACATGGCGAGGGTGTGCGGGGCTCCGGCCACCGGGAAGACCGCGATGATGGGGATGAGCGGGGGGTGCGGCGCGAACGCCGCGCGGTAGGAGTAGGCCCAGCGGGAGAGCGCGAGATCCCAGGGGTCCGTGCCGAAGCCCGAGGTGTCGATCGTCTCGCAGACGTCGTCCTGCACCCAGTTCAGGACCTCGTCCTTCGACTCCACATGGTTGTAGAGGGCCGACGGCGCGGTCTTGAGCTCGCGCGCCAGGGCCGCCATCGTGAGCCCCGGGTAACCCGCGCGGGCGACGACGGCGAGCGCCGCCGTTGTGATCTTCCCCCGCGAGAGGACGGGCCTCGGCGGACGGCCGCGGCGCCGCGGGGCGATGGGCGCGGCCTCGCGGGAGTCGGGAGCGGGGGAGTCCATGGTTCGGAGTCTAGGGGACGGCGGAGGGGCGTGGCCGCCGGCGGCCACGGCCGCGCGGCAGGGACATGACCCCTCACCCCTGGGACATGACCCCTCAACGCAGGGACATGACCCCTCAATGGGGAGGGGGTTGACCGTGGCGCAGGTCACTTGTTCTAATAAACGAACGTCATTCATTTAGGGCGCCGACCCCGCGCCCGCTCCGAGTCCCACCGGCTCTCCCGACTTCCCCCGAAGGACTTCCATGCACGAGATCCTTGCCCTGCAGCCCCCGGTGTCGTGGGCCCGCACGGACACCGAGGCTCCCCGCCGCGCTCCCCTGCGGGTCGGCGTCGTCCAGCACCGCTGGCACGAGGACCCGGCCGCGACCGAGGCCGAACTCGGGGAGGGCATCGGCCGCGCGGCGGCCCACGGCGCCACGGTCGTCTTCCTCCCCGAGCTCACGCTCTCCCGCTACCCGGCGGACACGCTGCCCGACTACACGCCCAGCAGCATCGCCGAAGACCTCGAGAGCGGCCGGACGCTCGCGTTCGCCCGTCGCGCCGCGGCCGCCCACGGCGTGTGCGTCCACGCGAGCCTCTACCGCAAGGGCGACGCCGGCGACCCGCTCGGCTACAACACCGCCATCCTCGTGGCCCCCGGCGGCGCCCTCCTCGCCGCGACGGACAAGCTCCACATCCCGGTGACCGAGGGCTACTACGAGGACAAGTTCTTCCGCCCCGGGCCCCAGCAGCCCGCCCACGGCCAGCAGGGCACGCCCTACCCGGTCCACTCCCCCGCGGAGCTCGGCGGCGCCCGCCTCGGCCTGCCGACGTGCTGGGACGAGTGGTTCCCCGAGCTCGCCCGCGCCTACTCGCTCGCCGGCGCGGAGGTCCTCGCGTACCCGACCGCGATCGGCTCCGAGCCCGGCCACCCCGACTTCGACACCGAGCCGCTGTGGCGGCAGGTGATCGTGGGCAACGGGATCGCCAACGGCACGTTCATGGTGGTCCCCAACCGCTGGGGCTCCGAGGGCCTGGTGACCTTCTACGGTTCGTCCTTCATCTCGGACCCCTACGGCCGCATCCTGGCCCGCGCCCCGCGCGAGGGCTCGGCCGTGCTCGTGGCGGACCTCGACCTCGATTCCCGCCGCGACTGGCTCACCCTCTTCCCGTTCCTCACCACCCGCCGCCCGGACACCTACGCCGCGCTCACCGCGCCCGTGAACCCCGCGCACCCGTTCGGCACCGCCGGCCCGCTGGGCTCGCCCGAGCCGGCCGCCCGCCCGGGCGGGACGCACGACGGCGGCGACGCACCGGCGTCGTCCGTCTCGCCCTCGGCCGTCCCCCCGCAGCGGGCGGATGAGCTTCAGGGGGCGGACGCATGAGCTGGCGGATGCCCGCGGAGACCGACCCGCACGAGCGGCTCTGGATGGCGTGGCCCTCCGGCGGGTACACGCTCGGCGAGACGGACGAGGACGCGCACGAGTCCCGCGCCGCCTGGGCCGCGGTCGCCCATGCGGCCCGCCGGTACGAGCCGGTGACCATGGTGGTCCGGCCGGAGGACCGCCGGATCGCCGAGGCGTACCTGGACCCGAGGGTCGACCTCCTCGAGGCGCCCCTCGACGACGCCTGGATGCGGGACATGGGGCCGAGCTTCGTGCTCGGCGGCCCCTCCGACGACGCCGGCACCACAGGCGGCGGCACCGCAGGCGGTGGCCCCGCAGGCGGCGGCCCCGCCCGCCTCGGCGCCGTCGACTGGGTGTTCAACGGCTGGGGCCAGCAGGACTGGGCCTCGTGGGAGAACGACGCCCGGATCGGCGGCACGGTCGCCGCCGCCGCGGGCGCCGAGCCCGTCCGGAGCCGGCTGGTGAACGAGGGCGGCGGGATCCAGGTCGACGGGCGCGGCACGGTGCTGCTCACCGAGACGGTCCAGCTCGACCCGGGCCGCAACCCCGGCGTCACCAAGGCCCAGGTCGAGGCCGAGCTCGAGCGCACGATCGGCGCGCGCCACGCCGTCTGGCTCCCCCGCGGCCTCACCCGGGACTCGGAGCGCTTCGGCACCCGCGGCCACGTGGACCTCGTCGCGGCGATCCCCAGCCCGGGGACTCTCCTGGTCCACGTCCAGCACAGCCCCGAGCACCCCGACCACGAGGTCACCGGCCAGATTCTGGAGGCCCTGCACGCCTCGCGCACCGTGGACGGGACGCCGTGGACCATCATCGAGGTCCCGGCCCCGGCCCAGCTGCACGACGAGGAGGGCTGGGTCGACTTCAGCTACATCAACCACGTGGCAGTCAACGGCGGGCTCGTGGCCTGCACGTTCAACGACCCGCACGACGAGAAGGCCCTGCGCCTCCTCGCCGACGCCTACCGGGGACGGCACGTGAGCGCCGTCGATGCCCGGGTCATCTTCTCCCGCGGGGGCGGGATCCACTGCATCACCCAGCAGCAGCCGGCCATCCCGGCGCACGCCTGACCACCACGCGCACAGCCTCCACCCGAGGGGTGACAGTCCCCAGCCCGGTCCCGGGCCGCCACCCGCCCGCCGTCGTTTGTGACGGCGGACACACACGAAGGACAATACTGCTGATGTCCCAGAACTCCTCCACGCTCAAGCGGTCGCTGGGCCTGTGGGCCATCGTCGGCCTCGGCCTCGGGTACATGACCCCGACCACTGTCTTCGACACGTTCGGCATCGTCTCCGGCGAGACCAACGGCGTGGTCCCTCTGGCCTACCTGGTCGCGCTCGTCGCCATGGTCTTCACCGCGATCAGCTATGGCCGGATGACCCGCTTCTTCCCCTCGGCGGGCTCCGCCTACACCTACACGTCGGAGACGATGCACCCGAACGTGGGCTTCCTCGTCGGCTGGGCGTCCCTGCTCGACTACCTCCTCCTGCCGCTCGTGAACGCTGTGATCGTGCGCATCTACATGGAGTCGTTCTTCCCGGACGTGCCCTCGTGGATCTGGGTCGTGGCCTACGTCGTCGTCATCACCGCGATGAACCTGTGGAGCATGAACTCGACGTCGAAGATCAACGGCATCCTCGTGGTCTTCGAGGTGGTGCTGATCGGGGCGTTCGTGGTCCTGGCCTGGAACGCGCTCGCCCACGGCACGGGCACCGGCGCGGTCTTCAGCTCGGCCCCGCTCTTCCACGGCGGCGTGGACGCCTCGGCGGTCATCAGCGGCGCGACCGTGGTGTGCTTCTCCTTCATCGGCTTCGACGCCATCACGATGTACACGGAGGAGGCCAAGGACGCCACCACGGTGCCGAAGGCGATCGTCCTGGCGCTGCTGATCGGCGGCACCATCTTCTTCGTCGCCGCCTGGTTCGGCCAGTCCGTCTTCCCCACCCTGGACGGCTTCGACAACACCGACGACACCCTGCCCGAGATGGCCCTCAAGGTCGGCGGCCAGCTGTTCAAGGTCCTCTTCACCTCGGCCGCCTTCGCCGCAACCGTGGCCTCGAGCCTCGCCTCGCACGCCTCCGTGTCCCGCATGATCTACGTCATGGGCCGCAACGGCCGCGGCCCGGTCTCGCGGTTCTTCTCGTTCATCCACCCGCGGTTCCGCACCCCGTCCTTCGCGGTGCTGTTCGTCGGCGCGGTCTCCCTCCTCGCCATCCCGTTCACGCTCGAGTTCATCTCCTCGATGATCAACTTCGGCGCGCTCATCGCCTTCACGTTCGTGAACCTGACCGTGGTGGTGTTCTTCGTGCTGCGCAAGAAGGAGATCCGCACGCCCAAGGAGATCCTGGTCAACATCGTGCTGCCGGTGGTCGGCATGGTCCTGACCGGCGTCCTGTGGGCGAACCTGCAGATGGACGCCCTCCTGTACGGGGCGATCTGGCTCGGGATCGGCGCGGTGTGCCTGCTCGTGATCACCCGCGGCTTCCGCCGCACGGTCAACGTGAGCATGAACGAGGAGGACGCCGTGGAGCTCGAGCACCTCGCCGGCCCGCGCGTCTGACCGCTCCGTTCCGCTGCTGGCGACGCACGACGACGCCGGGCCGGGTCCGCGACCCGGCCCGGCGACGTCGTGCCCCGCCATGGGTAGGGTGGGCGCATGAGTGAGATCCTGCCGTTCCGCTACCTGTTCGGGCCGGGCCCCGGCAACGCGTACCCGGAGGTCATGGCCGCCCTGTCGCACCCGGTGATCGGCCACTTGGACCCGGCGTTCATCGAACGGCTGGACCGCGTCTCCGCCGGGCTGCGGGAGGTGTGGGGCACGGCGAACGCGCGCACGTGGCCCGTCTCGGCCACCGGCTCGGGCGGCATGGAGGCCGCGTTCGTGAACTTCGTCGAACCGGGCGACCCCGTCGTCGTCGCGGTCAACGGGCTGTTCGGCGAGCGGATGTGCGAGGTGGCGCGCCGCTGCGGGGCCGAGGTGGTGCGCGTGGACCACGAGTGGGGGCATCCGGTCGACGCCGAGCGCGTCCTCGCCGCCCATCCCTCGCCGAAGATCATCGCGGCCGTGCACGCCGAGACGTCCACCGGCGTCCGCTCCGACATCGCCGCCCTCGGGGCAGGCAAGGGGGACGCGCTCCTGCTCGCGGATGCGGTGACCTCGATCGGCGGGCTCGAGCTCCTCGCGGACGAGTGGGGGGTGGACATCGGCTACGCGGGCACGCAGAAGTGCCTGGGCGTCCCGCCGGGCCTGTCCCCGTTCACCGTCTCCGAGCGGGCCTTCGAGCGGCGCGTGCGCGAGCCGCGCTCCTGGTACTTCGACATCGGCCTGCTCGGCGGGTACGTGGGCGCGGCCCAGGGCCGGTCGCGCACGTACCACCACACCGCGCCGGTGACCATGGTCGCGGGCCTCGAGGCCGGGCTCGACCGGATCCTCGCCGAAGGACTGCCCACCGTGTGGGCGCGGCACGAGGCCGCCGGCGCCGCCCTGCGCGAGGGGCTCGAGGACATGGGGCTCGAGCTGTTCGCCGCCGAGGGCAGCCGCCTCCCGAGCCTGACCACCGTGCGCGTCCCGGACGGCGTCTCCTCCGCCCGCGTGCGCCGGATCCTCCTCGAGCAGTACTCGATCGAGATCGGCTCCGGCGTCGGCGAATTCGCCGACACCGTCTGGCGGATCGGGCTCATGGGTCCCAACGCGAACCCGGCCTCGGTGACGCTCGCCCTCGGCGCGCTCGGCGAGGCGATCGGCGCGGTGCGCTGACGCCCGTGGACCGCGCGGGGGATGCGGGGACGGAGGGGACGGGCTCGCGCCGAGCGGGCCGGGGCCGGGAGCCTGGGAGCCGTGGGTGCTGCGCCGGAAGGGGCTGGGCAGTGCGCCCCGCCGTCCCGGCAGATCTGGCGGCCGTGAATGCCGTGGCCCGTGAGGCCGGACGGCCCGAGTGGCCGGCAGGCGCGCTCACCCCGCGGGCGGACCGGATCGCGGTCGTCGCGCTGGCCCGGGGCGGTTTGGGCGGCACGGGCGCCCCGGGTGAGGGCGGTCCGGCGGAGGGCACACTGCTCGGCTACGCCAAGACCCACCGCTACCCCACCCCGGACGGCGCGGCCCCGGCCGGCCACTACCTCGGCGGCATCGTGGTGCACCCCGCCGCCCGCCGCCGGGGAGTCGGCCGCGCGCTCACCGAGGCCCGGCTCGCCTGGATCTGGGAGCGGGCCGACGCCGCCTACTACCTCGCCAACGCGCGCAACACGGCCTCGATCGCCCTGCACGAGGGGCTCGGGTTCCGACAGGTCGCCTCGGGGGCCTCGTTCCAGGCGGTGACGTTCGACGGCGGGCGCGGCCTCGTGTTCGAGGCGCGGCGGCCGGCGTCGTGCCCGGGACGGTGACGGAGGCCAGGGCCATCCCCGAATCCGACCGGCTTCTGCTGCCCCTGGCACCGTGTCGCCGCCCGACGCGCCGCGCACCCGCGCCGCGCGCCGCGCAAAGCTGGTCGGATTCGGCAGCCCCCGAGCCGGCACCGGCCCCGCCCGGGGACCAGGGAGCCGCGGGCCAGGAGTCAGGGGCTACGGGCTCAGGGGCTAGGCCGAGTCGACCTCGACGTCGCCGGCGGCCGCCAGGTCGAGGGTGTGGAAGGTGTGGTCACGCTTGGCCTTGAGGTAGCGGACATTGTTCGCGGACAGGTGCACCGCAGTGGGCACGTGCTCGGCCACCTCGATCCCGAAGGCCTCGAGCTGGAGGGCCTTGTCCGGGTTGTTGCTCAGGAGCCTGATGCGCGTGGCACCCAGCGCCTCGAGCATCTGCGCGGCGGCCTCGTAGTCGCGCTCGTCGTCGCCGCGGCCGAGGGCCCGGTTGGCCGCGTAGGTGTCGAGCCCCTGGTCCTGGAGGGCGTACGCGTCCAGCTTGGCGTACAGCCCGATCCCGCGGCCCTCCTGCCGGAGGTACAGCAGGAAGCCCCCTGCCGCCGAGATCCGCTCCACGGCCTCGCGCAGCTGCGGGCCGCAGTCGCAGCGCTCGGAGCCGAGCACGTCCCCGGTGAGGCATTCGCTGTGCGGGCGCACGAGCGGGGGCTCGCCGCCCTCCTGTGCCCGCTGCAGTGCGCCCTCCCAGTCGCCGAGCCCGAGCAGGAGGTGCTCGCGGGCGTCCACGAGGCCCTGGAACGTGAAGACGTCCGCCGTGGCGGTGAACCCGCCCGCGAATCTGAGCGGCACCTGCACCCGCGTGCGCACCTCTGCTGCAGCTGACATGGCCCCTCCGTTTCGGCGGGCAACCGGCGCCCGCCCCACTCTGCATCCGTGTACGCCGACTTTACCCAGCCGTTCGACATTCCTCACAGGGCCGTCATGGAAGCGAAACACCCAGCCCGTAGCGTCAGGGCATTCCCTGCACCAAGGAGGCGGCATGCAGACCCACCCCAAGCTGACGATCCGGCTGGTCCCGTGGTCCAACCCCGTGGGACGCGACCTGCGCGCCGCCCAGCAGGCGGAGCTCGACGCCCGGTACGGCCACGCCGCGCACGAGGCGGGGCAGCCGCCGTCGGCCGCGGACACCGCCGTGTTCCTCGTCGCCTACGAGAGGGCCACGGGCCAGCCGCTCGGCTGCGGCGGCCTGCGCTGGGTCGAGCGGACCACCGCCGAGGTCAAGCGGGTCTACGTGCTCCCGTACGCGCGCGGGGCGGGGATCGCGAGCTCGATCCTCGTGGCCCTCGAGGCCGAGGCCTATGCGGCCGGGGTGACGCTCATGCTCGCCGAGGCCGGGTCCGCCCAGCCCGACGGGAAGATGTTCTACGAGGCTTCCGGGTACCGCCGGATCCCGAACTTCGGCCCCTACACGGACCTCGCCGATTCCGTCTGCTACGCGAAGCCGGTCATGACGCCGGTGCGGGTGCACGCGATCACAGCGTGAGCCCGGGGTGCTGAGGCCGAGGGGCCCGGGCCTCGTCAGCTACCAGTCCAGCTGCTCGGACCGCGAGCGCCAGTGGATCCACCGCCGCCAGGCGCTGGGCGCCATCACCACGGCCACGCCGACCACGGCGCCGATCACGGTGTCGATGAAGCGGTCGTGCAGGAGGTCCAGCGGATCGACACGCACCACCAGGAGCGTGGACATGAGCGCGAGCGGGGTGACGCATACCTGGGCCAGGAAGTACTGCCGCGCGATCAGCATCTCGGCCCCGAACTGGCACGCGGCGATGAGCAGGACCGTCGCCCACGCCTGGGGCTTCAGCGCGACGATCGCGGCGAGCACCACCAGGCCCACCATGGTGCCGAGGATACGCTGCACGCCCCGGGCCACGCGGCGCCGGGTCGTGTGGCCCACGAGTGGCACGACGGCGGCGACCATCGCCCAGTAGTTGTGCCCGAACCCGAGGGACTGGCCCACGATCGTGGCGACCACCCCCGCGACGGCGGCCGCGACGAGGTAGCCGAGCGATTCGAGCCACAGGGCCCGGCGCTCGTCCGCCCCGAGCCGCACACGCCAGGCCGCACGGACGCCCGCCCACGTGAGCGGGGTGCGGTGCCCCGGGTGGACGCGGGACGAGAGCCCGATGAGCAGGCAGAGGGCCGCCGTGGCAACCGCGGTGAGCATGGCCGCCCCGAGCGGGGGCTGGTGCGGCACCGAGGCGATCGCCGCGTACGCGAAGATGTGGAACAGCGAACCCGCCGGCCGCAGCCTCCAGTACCCCACGATCACCGTGCACGCCCACGCCACCATGGTGGTGCCGACCACGATGGTCCATGGGCTCACGAGGTCACCGGGGGTGAGCCGGGCGGTGAGGGTGGCCGCGAGGATCACGGCCAGCATCAGCAGGCCGGCCCGGACCTGCGCGACGATCCGGGCACGGTGCGGCTCGTTGCGCCCGTAGATGCCGGCGAACGCGCCGAAGCTCGCAAAAATCGCGAGGTCGAGCCGGCCCAGCACCACGAGCGTGATGAGCGGGATGAACAGTCCCGCGGCGACCCGGATCGCGGCCTGGTGGTCCTTCCGCGCCGGGCCGATGCTGAACAGCAGCTGGTGCACGAAGTCCCGCAGCCGCGTGCCGGCGACGGCGAGCGGGCCGCCCGGGCGAGTGCCGCCGTCGTGCGCCGGGGTGCTCGGGCCGGTGCTGCGCCCTTCGCTCACCGCGCCCCTACTCTGCGGCAGCCAGCTGGCCGCACGCGCCGTCGATCTCCTTGCCGCGCGTGTCGCGCAGGGTCGTGGGGACGCCCGCGGCGCGGAGGGTCTCGATGAACTCCTGCTGCACGTGGCGCTCGGAGGAGGTCCAGATCGATCCCGGCGTGGGGTTGAGCGGGATCGGGTTCACGTGGACCCATCCGCGGCCGCGCTGGTTGAGCTTCTTGGCCAGGAGCGCCGCGCGCCAGGCGTGGTCGTTCATGTCCTTGATGAGCGCGTACTCGATGCTCACGCGGCGGCCGGTCTTGACGTAGTAGTCGTGCGCGGCGTCGAGGGCCTCGTCGACCTTCCAGCGGTTGTTGACGGGGATGAGCTCGTCGCGGAGCTCGTCGTCGGGCGCGTGGAGGGACAGCGCGAAGGTGACCGGGAGGTCCTCGTCGGCGAGCTTGCGGATCGCCGGGACGAGGCCCACGGTCGAGACGGTGATGTTGCGGGCGCTCATGCCCAGCCCCATCGGGACCGGGTCCACGAAGCGGTGCACGGCGTTCATGACGCGCTTGTAGTTGGCCAGCGGCTCGCCCATGCCCATGAAGACGATGTTGGTGACGCGCTCGTCGTCGTGCTCGGCGGTGCCCAGCTCGCCGGCGGCGATGAGGCGGTTCGCTGCGACGACCTGGTCCACGATCTCGGCCGTGGACATGTTGCGGGTGAGCCCGGCCTGGCCCGTCGCGCAGAACGGGCAGTTCATGCCGCAGCCCGCCTGGGACGAGACGCACAGGGTGATGCGGCCCGGGTAGCGCATCAGCACGGACTCGACGAGCGCGCCGTCGAAGAGGCGCCAGAGGAACTTGATGGTGTTGCCGTCGTCCGTCTTGAGGCGGCGGACCTCGCTCAGCAGCGGCGGGAACAGCTGCCCGACGAGCTCCTCGCGGCCGGCCTTGGGCAGGTCGCTCATGGCCTCGGGGTCCGCGGTCCAGTGCTGGAAGTAGTGGGTGGAGAGCTGCTTGGCGCGGAACGCCGGCAGTCCGAGCTCCTTGGCCTTGGCCTGGCGCTCCTCGAGGCTCAGGTCCGCGAGGTGCTGCGGGGGCTGCTTGACGCGGGGCGAGGCGAACTGGAGCAGCGGGCGGCCCTCGGGGGTGCGCTGCTGCTCCCAGCCCTCGGCCGTCGGGAGCACCTGGGGTCGCTCCTGGGCGGCCCCGGCTGCGGTGCGGGCGGGGGGCTGGCTCTCCGGGTTCGGGGTTCGCGTCTGAGAAGTCATCCTTTCCATCATCCCACGCCCGTTTGTTGATCCTCCAACTGGCCCACTATGATTCCGCTCTCCCCGACCCTCCCTTCTCCCCCCTGCTCCGTTTCGGGTACGCATCTCGTCGGGGTTTCTCCCTTTCGGGTACGCATCTCGTCGCCTTTTCGGGGTTCCTGGTACGCACGACGGCGGGTGCCCGACCCGCGCAGGTGGGGCACCCGGCGTCGTCCGCGGCACCCTCGTACCCGAGAGCGGGAAAGGGCGACGAGATGCGTACCCGAAACCGCTAAAGGGCGACGAGATGCGTACCCGAAACGGGGAGGGACGCGGGTCGGGGACGGGGGCCGAAGGGGGCCGGGGGGGTGGGCGGGTCAGGGGGTGGGCGCCGTCCGCGCCGGGGAGGGGGCGGCGGCCTGCTCGCGGTAGAGCCGGGCGTACGCGCCGTCCGCGGCGAGGAGCTCCGAGTGCGTCCCGTGCTCCACGATGCGGCCCCGGTCCACGACATAGATGACGTCCGCCCCCACCACGGTGGAGAGCCGGTGCGCGATCGCGATGGTGGTCCGCCCGTGGGAGGCGGCATCGAGGGCCTGTTGGACCACGCGCTCGGAGATGGTGTCGAGGGCGCTCGTGGCCTCGTCGAGGATGAGCACCTCCGGGTCCTTCAGCAGCACCCGCGCGATCGCAATCCGCTGCTTCTCGCCGCCGGAGAGCCGGTAGCCGCGCTCCCCCACCACCGTGTCGTACCCGTCGGGGAACGAGGCGATGGTCTCGTGGATGTTGGCAGCCCGGCACGCCGCCTCGAGCTCCTCGCGGGTGGCGTCCGCCTTGGCGTAGCGCAGGTTCTCCGCGATGGTCGCGTGGAAGAGGTACGTCTCCTGGCTGACGACGCCGATGTGGCCCACCAGGGATTCGCGCTGGAGGTCGCGCACGTCCTGCCCCGCGAACCGGACCGACCCGGAGCTCGCCTCGTAGAAGCGGGGGATGAGGTAGGAGACGGTGGTCTTCCCCGCGCCGCTCGGGCCGACGAACGCGGCGTACTGCCCGGGCTCGATGGTGAAGGACACCCTGTCGAGGGTGGCCCGGTCGTCGCCCCTGGCGTCCGGGTAGCGGAAGGTCACGTCCTCGAAGGCGACCTCGCCGAGCCGGGGCGCCCCGTCGGGCAGCGCCGCGGCGCCGGGCTTGTCCGCGATGGCGGGCCTGAGGTCGAGGTACTCGAAGATGCGGGCGAACAGGGCGCCCGAGGTCTGCAGGTCGAGGGCCACGCGCATGAGGGCGATGAGGGGGAAGAGGAGCCTGGCCTGGACGTTGGTGAACGCCACGATGGTGCCGGCCGTGATCGCGGCGCCGCCGGCACCCGCGGCCCCACCAGCGCCGGCTCCGGGGAACCCAGCGCCGCCGGTCAGCAGCCACCCGGCCACGAGGTACACGATCGCCGGGATCGAGGACATGAAGATCGTCACGAGGGCGAAGAAGTACTGCCCGCTCATGGCCTGCCGGATCTGCAGCTTCACGAGGTTGTTGTTCTCTGCCGAGTACCGGCCGATCTCGTCCGTCTGGCGGTTGAAGCTCTTGGACAGCAGGATCCCGGAGACGCTGAGGGACTCCTGGGTGATCGCGGTCATGTCCGAGAGGGACTCCTGCGTCTTCGTGGCGATCCGGGCGCGGACCTGCCCCACGCGGCGCTGGGCCACGACGAGGAACGGCATGAGCACCACGGCGATGAGCGTCAGCTGCCAGTTGAGCGCGACCATGGCCACGAACGCCGCGATGACCGTCACGACGTTGCCGACCACCCCGCTCACGGTGTTCGCCAGCACGGTGGCGACCCCGCCCACGTCGTTCTGCAGGCGCGACTGGATCACGCCGGTCTTGGTGCGGGTGAAGAAGCTGAGCTCCATGGACTGCAGGTGCGTGAAGAGGCGCACGCGCAGCGCCCCCATGACGGCGTTGCCCACGGTCGAGGTGAGGTACGTCTGCCAGACCCCGAGCAGGGCGGAGAGCACGTAGGCGCCCACCATGAGGGCCACGAGCCGCCCGAGCACGGACATCACCGGGTGGCCGCCGGCGGGGAACAGGCCCTGGTCGAAGATCCGCTGGGTCAGCAGCGGCGGGGCGACGGAGAGCGCCGCGGACGCGAGGACGAGCACCACCGTGAGCACGAGCGCGTAGCGGTGCGGCCTGAACAGCTCGGCGATCCGCCGGAAGAGGTGCGGGATCTTCGGCGCCTCGGCGTTGAGCTTGCGCTGGAGGGCCGCGTCCCCGGTCGAGACGCGGCCTCCGCGGCCGACGGCGCCGCCTCCTCGCCAGGGTGGCATCTGTGACATGCTCCTACTTTCCGCCCGGTTCCTGCGAAGCCCAAGCGATCTGTGTTCGCCCCGAGAGGATCGGGGTGCGCCCGCTAGTCCTCGGCAAGGATCAGGTAGAGGGCCTTGCGGGCCTCGTCGATCTTCGCGGCGGCCTGGGCGCGCTGCTCGTCCGTGGCGGCCGCCCGGAACTGGTGCAGGACGCCCATGAACTTGCCGACGCTCTCCATGAACGCCTCGGTGGCCTCGCTTCTTCCGGGCGCGGCATCCCAGGCCTTGGTGAGCTCCTCGGCGTGGTCGGCGACGTAGGCGCGGCCGGCCTCGGTCAGGGCATATTCGGTGCGCTTGCCCTCGCCGGCCTGCTCGACGAGCTCCTCGTCGACGAGCTGCTGGAGCGTCGGGTAGACGGAGCCGGGGCTGGGCTTCCAGACGCCGTTCGTCTTGGCGCCGGCGGCCTGGATGATGCCGTAGCCCGTGAGCGGCTGCTCGGACAGGAGCGAGAGGATCATGGCCCGGACGTCGCCACGGCTCGCCCTCCGGCCCCCGCGGGGCCCGAAGCCGGGCGGGAAGCCGTGGCCGCCGGGACCATGGTGGCCGGGGCCGAAGCCGTGGCCGCCGAATCCGGGGCCGAAGCCCGGGAATCCGCCGCCCGGGCCGCCGGGGGCGAAGTCCGCCGGGCCTGAGGGACCGAACCCTCCCGGGCCGAATCCGCGGCGCGGCCCGCGGGGGCCGTCGTGGTGGTGCAGTGCGTCGTGGTGGTGTTGATGGGATCGCATGGGGGTTCTCCTTTCGCGCGATCGATACTTAACGATATATCGCTGACGATCGGAGAACAAGAGGTCGGAAGATGCGACCGTGCGAGGGGCTAGGGCTGGACCTTGTGGCGGCTCACGATGGAGACGCGGTTGAAGGCGTTCATCGTCACCGCGGCCCACGCGAGCGCGGAGAACCGGGCGTCGCCGAGCTCGGCCCTGGCCTTGGCGAGGGTGCTGAGCCGCTCCTCGTCGTCGGGCAGGAGCGTGACGGCCTCGGCGACGTCGAGCGCGGCCCGCTCGAGCACCGTGAACAGCCCGGCCTCGCGCCACGCCGGCAGCACGTGCAGCTTCCGCTCGGGCACGCCCGCCTCGACGGCGAGCCGGCCGTGCAGGTCGAGGCAGTAGACGCAGCCGTTGATCTGCGAGATCCGCACCGAGGCGAGTTCGACGACGGCGCGGGGCAGCCCGGCGTCGTCCGTCGCCTTCCGCACGGCGAGGGTGAGGCCGTTGAGGGCCTTCCACGCCGCAGGGTCCGACTTGTCGAGGTAGAAGGAGGGCTCATCGGTGAGGTCCGGCACAGCGTTGGTCATGGACCCATCTTCGCGCGTGGCCCCTCCCGGAGGCGGCAACGGCGGGCAACGAGGCGGACGGAGGGCCACCACGCACAGGAGGTGACCCCCAGAATCTGGGAGTCACCTCCTGAAGGTCACGTCCTGAGGGTGTGCGCCGCACGCCGCGGCGCGCCCGGCTACTTGCCCTGCCACCCCGTGTAGCACTCGGCGATGTAGGCGCGGCCGTACTCGGACTCGAGCAGCGAGCGGAGCTCCCCGAGCTGGCGCGCGCGGAAGAAGTCGTGGTTCTCCTCGCTCGGGACCGTGTGCAGGAGCGTGGTCATCCAGTAGGAGAAGTACTGGGCCTTCCAGACGCGGTGGAGCGCGCGGTCCGAGTAGGTGTCGATGAGCGCGGTCGAGCCGGACTTGAAGTACGAGTCGAGGGATTCGAACAGGAGCTTGACGTCGTGCAGGGCCAGGTTCAGGCCCTTGGCGCCCGTGGGCGGGACGGTGTGCGCGGCGTCGCCGGCGAGGAACAGGTTCCCGTGCCGCATGGGGGCCTGGACGAACGAGCGGAACGGCAGCACCACCTTGTCCGTGATCCGCCCCTCCTTCAGCTCGAACCCGTTGCCGTTGACCCGCACGCGCAGCTGCTCCCAGATCTGCTCGTCGGTCCAGTCGGCCGGGTTCGTCGTGGGGTCGCACTGGAAGTACATGCGCTGCACCGTGTCGGTGCGCTGCGAGATGAGCGCGAAGCCGTGGGCCGAGTTGGCGTAGATGAGCTCGGGGGCGCTGCGCGGGGCCTCGGTGAGGATGCCGAACCACGCGAACGGGTACGCGTTGAAGTACGTCTTGCGGCTCGACTCGGGGATCTGGTGGCGGCAGTACGAGCGCGAGCCGTCGGCGCCGACCAGGATCTGGGCGCGCAGCTCGAAGTCGTGCCCGTCTGCGTCGGTGAAGTAGACCTTGGGGGTGCCGAGGAGGTCGTAGACGTCGGTGTTCGAGCACGAGTAGCGCACATCCCCGCCGTCGGCCTCGCGGCGCGCGGCGAGGTCGTCGAAGACGTCGTTCTGCGGGTACAGCCACACCGACTGGCCCACGAGGCCCTTGAAGTCGATCCGGTGGCCCTCGCCGTTGACCCGGAACTCGGTGCCCTCGTGCTCGTGGCCGTTGCGGAGCACGTTGTCCACGCCGGAGTTCACGAGGAGGTCCACGGAGCCGGCCTCGAGGATGCCCGCGCGGATCGTGCCGGAGATCTCCTCGCGGCTGCGGATCTCCACGACCGTGCTCTCGATGCCCGCCTGGTGCAGGAGGTGGGAGAGCATGAGGCCTGCGGGACCTGCGCCCATGATGGCCACCTGGGTGGTGATGACGGTGCGATCGCCCATGATCGTTCCTTTCGGGTTCTTCGGGGCACAGGGCCGGCGGGATGGGATCCGCTGCGGCGTGCGTCTCCCTCGAGTGTGACGCGGCTCGCTGGCACCGCGAACCCGAATTCCGTTCATCGGAAGGTGCCGCCGAAAACGAGAGCCGAATACCGCCGTCGTGCCTCGGGAAGACCCCCGCCTACCCCACGGACCCGAGTTGCCGGCCGATGCCCCGGGCCGCCGTCTTGAGGGCGGGCACCAGCTGCTGCATCCGCACCTCCGCGAGGGGCACGACGACGCCGATCGCCGCCGCCGCGCGGCGCTGGCGGTCGTAGATGGGAACCGCAATGCCCCACGTGTCGGGATCGACCACGCCGGCGAGCTCGGCGTACCCGTGCGTCGCGGCGGCGGCGAGGAGCTGGCGGACATGCTCGGTGGTCGCCTTGCCCGTGGGGTCGCGGAACCGGGCGAGGTAGGCGGCCTGGATGTGGGGCGGCTGGGCGGACATGAGCGCGACCCCGGCGGAGGAGACGTGCACCGGCATCCGCCCGGCGACCTTGGCGCGGTTGGCCACGGAGCCGCGGCGCGAGAGTCGCTCGACGAACAGCACGTCGTCGCCCTGGAGCACCGCGAGGTTGACGTTCTGGTTGAGGACCTGGTGGATGTCGTCCATGAACGGCAGCGCCGCCTGGCGGAGCACGAGGGTCGGCGAGTTGCGGTTCACGAGCTCCCAGAGCCGCAGGCCGAGCTGTACCTTCCCGCCGGGAGCCTGCTCGAGGAGGCGGTGGCCGGCGAGCTGGCTGACCAGGCGGTGCGCGCTCGTGAGCGGCAGGCCGGCTCGGGCGGCAAGCTCCCCGAGCGGCAGCGAGCTCACCCCCTCGGGGAACGCCTCCAGGATCCGGACCACGCGGTCCACCACGGAGTCCCCGGAGCCCGAATTGGCCATCATGCCCTCCTCCACGCGCCGCCGCTGATTCCGTTCAATGGTCTCACGAGGTCTGAAGGCCACCGTCTCAAGGTCCCCTCCTGGGGGTCACCTCCTGAAGGTCACGTCCTGGGGGTCACCTCAGGGGGCGGCCCTCAGGCGGGGCGCGCGGCGCCCGGCCGGACGAGGGTGGCCCAGAGGTGCCAGAGCATCCCGGCGAACGCCGCGGCGAAGGCGGCCACGGCCACCCACAGCTCGGCGCGGCCGATGAACTCGACGATGGGCAGCCGGTCCGCCCGGCCCAGATAGATTCCCGCCACGGCATACATGCCGAGCGGGAAGATCACGCTCCACAGCCCGGGCTCGTACGCGAGGGGGACGCGGTGCACGAGGTGGCGCCACCACCCTGCGGCCAGGAGCACGGGAAAGAGCCAGGAGGCGAACGCCCAGAACACCACCGACGCGCCCGCCACGAGCCCACGGGTTGCGTCGACCATCGGGGCGCCGGCCATCTCGGCAATCCGTGCCCCGGCCAGGACGCTGATGGCCATCGCCCCCATCGCCACGAAGTAGTGCGGGCGCAGGTCCTCCGGCCGGATCGGATAGGTCATGAGCCGCAGGGACACGAAAATGCCCACTGCGGCATACAGGATGAGCCCCACCGACCAGGCGACCACGGCGACGAGGGCGAGGGCAGGCCGCCAGTCGCCCCCGGCCGCCGGCTCCACCGACGCCGAGGCCACCGCCACCGACTGGCTCGCCACGCACCAGATGAACCACGACCCGTTCGCATCCCGCACCACGGGCCGCTCCTCCCGGCCCAGCACCGCTGTCCACGGCACCACGTAGCCGAGCACCGCCCACACGAGTGCGGCCACGGCGAGGAGCGCGGCCGTCGCACCGAGCCAGCCCGTCATTCCGAGCCGCACGCCGAGCACGTTCGTCCCGGCGATGAAGGTGAAGAAGCCGAAGGCGCGGCCGGGGTCCAGGAAGTCCCGGGTCATGTCGGCACGGAACTTCACCAGCCGCGCGAGGCTCAGGACCAGGATCACCGCGTACGAGACCTCGCAGATCGCGAGCAGCGCCGCCGAGAGCCAGTGGATCTCCTCGAGCTCGAGCCCCACGGAGATGATCCCGGAGGCCATCGTGAGCGCGAAGTACCCGGGGGTGAGGGTCTGCACCGCCTCGGCCACTCGCGCTCCGAGGGCCTTCGGGAGGGTCGCGGCGGCGCTCATGGAACCCAGCTTAGGCCGCGCGCCCGCGCCCCTGCCCCTGCCCCTGCCCCTGCCCCGTAGCCTTGGAGCACCCACGGAAGGACGCCCATGCCCCCGCACATCATCCGCTTCGCAGACCTCGCACCCGCCCGCTGGCGCAACGGCGGTGGGACCACGGTCGAGATCGCCCGCGGCAGCCACCCGGGCGCCGGCCAGACCGCCGGCGGGGACTGGGACTGGCGGCTCAGCATCGCGGAGGTGGAGCGGGCCGGCGACTTCTCCAGCTTCGAGGGCATGGACCGGGTCCTGACAGTGATCGACGGCGAACTGCTCGTGCTCACCGTGGACGGCCGGGAGCACGGGCTCGAGCGCCACCGCCCCCTGAGGTTCGACGGCGGTGCGCCCGCGAGCGCCGTGCTCCCCACCGGCCCCATCCGTGACCTCAACCTCATCACGCGCCGCGGCGCCTGCGCGGGCTACGTGACCATCCTCGAGCTGTCCAAGAAGCGCGCCCTCCCGCTCGGGCCTGGGCAGCTCGGCGTCCTCCTCCAGGGCGACGCCGTGGCCGCGCCCGGGGTGCACGCCGATGGCGAGGCCACCGCCGGCACCCCGGACGACGGCGCCACTCCCCTCGCACGCTACGACACCGTGGTGGGCGGCGAGCCTGCCCCGACCGTGAGTGGCCGCGGCTTCCTGGCCGTGGTGTCCGTCGTCGAGGCCGAGCAGCCGGACGCATAGGCCACTCGGGCCGGCTCCGGCTCGCCTCTGCGTCAGGAACTGCGTCACTCGGGCGCTGGAACCGCCCGAACGGGCCCTGAGACCGCCCGAGGTGTGCAGTTTCGGACCTCTGCACCCCGCACGCAGCGCGTCGGAACACCGCCTCCCACTGAGCGGAAGCCGCTGGTGGCGCGGCCCACACCCGGCGCGGTGGACTGGCCCCATGGGTCTGAAGCACACCGCGGCTGCCAACCATGTGGGCCGGGACGTCAGCGCGTCCATCCCCGCCCAGCCGGACGGCGTGTTCGGCCTCACGTCAGGGCTCGGGGACGAGCTCGACGCCGAGCTGGCACGGATCTGGCCGCGCGCGGTGGTCCATCTGGGAGTCCGCAGCAACGACGCGCACACGCTCTACGCCGTGGCGATCGCCCGGTCGCTGCTGGCGGCGCATCCCGAGGCGGATCCCGGCGTGGTGCTGCCGGCGATCATGCTGCACGACATCGGCTGGTCCAAGGTGGCCCCGGGCGAGGTGCTCGAGGCCATCGCGCCGGGCGGAGGCAGGCCGGACCTTGTGCTGCTGCACGAGAAGGAAGGGGCCCGGCTCGCCGAGGGGATCCTCGCCGAGGTGGGCGTACCGGGCGAGCGTTCGGCCCGGATCGTGGGGATCATCGACGGGCACGACTCGCGCCGGGAGGCCCTCTCGATCGAGGACGCGATCGTCAAGGACTCGGACAAGACGTGGCGGCTGACCCCGCACGGGCTGGACACCGTCATGGACTGGTTCGGGCTGGACCGCGGCCAGGCCCTGCGCCTGTGCGCCTCGCGTGTGACGGGGCACCTGTTCACCGACGCGGCACGGGCGCTGGCCCGGGGCCTCGCGGCGGTCGAGTCCGCCAACCTCTGGCCCGAGCGGGCAGCGCTAGAGTTGCCGTAGCCGCGGGGCACGGGCCTCACAGGACAGCCCCCAACGTGGCATGCGGCAGGCGATCACCGGCGAGGAGGCACGGATGGCTGGCGGCAGCAGCGAGCCCGGCCGCACCGTGACGTCCAAGGCCCTCGCGATCCTCTTCGCATTCGAGTCCGGGCGGCGGTCCCTGAGCCTGTCCGAGCTGGCCGAGGCGGCGAACCTCCCGCTGAGCACCACGCACCGGCTCGTCGGCGAGCTCGTCGACTCGGGCGCCCTGGCCCGGGACCCGCAGGGCCGCATCCAGCTCGGGATCAGGCTCTGGGAGCTGGGCCAGAACGCCGGGCGCGCCCTCCGCGACACCGCCCGCCCCTACCTGCAGGACCTGTTCTCCCTCACGGGCGAGACCGCCCACCTCGCCATCCGGGAGGGCCACGAGGTGCTCTACATCGACCGGATCTACGGCACCAAGAGGGTGCCCCGGGCGTCGCGGGTGGGCGGCCGCCTGCCGATGCACGCCACCGCGGTGGGCAAGGTGATCCTCGCGTTCGAGGAGGACTGGGTGCGCGACGCGTACTTCAACCGGCAGCTCGAGCAGCCCACGGCGTTCACCCACGTCAACCCGGCGCGGCTCGCCGACGAGCTCGTCCAGATCCGCGAGCAGGGCTACGCCACCACCGCCGAGGAGGTGCGCCTCGGCTCCGCCTCCCTCGCGGTCCCGGTGTTCCACACAGGCCGGATCGGCGCGGGCCTGGGCATCGTGGTCCTGTCCTCGCAGGCCGGCGGGATGCTGCGCCACCTCCCGACGCTGCGGGGCATCTCGGCCCAGATCGAGCGGGCCACCGCCCACATCCCGCTCGAGACGCTCCGCGCGAGCGCCACGATCGAGAGGTGACGGACGACGCCGGGTGGCCGCCCGGCGTCGTCGGCCGCCGGTGACCTCGCGGCAGCAGCAGGGACCGGCGGCCCGGGGGTCAGAGGCCGTCGACGATCGCCGCGGTCGCCTCGAGGTAGGCCTCCTGCGTCTCCGGGGCGAGGTTCTCGAAGATGATGTCCGCGCCGTCGTCGAGGGCCTCGTCGTGCGGGGCGACGACGATCTTGCGCACGTAGTGGCCGAAGTGGTCGCGGATGCGGGCCAGGCGCTCCTCGTTGGCGGCAGCGCGGGCCTTGCGGTTCTTGGACGGGAGCGCGGGCTGGGTGACCAGGAGGATGCCGCGGCTGAGCTTGTCGGCGAAGCCCATGTCCACGAGGGTGTCCACGGTGGCCGCGAGGGTCTTGGAGGAGTCCTCCTTGTTCATCGCCACGAGGACGATCTCGTCCGCGATCTCCACCGCGGCCTGCCAGGTCCCGGCGGTGGACGCGTTGCCGGTGTCCACGAGGGCGAGGTGGTAGAACTGCCGCAGCACCGTGTGGAGCTGCACGAACGCGCTCCCGTCGATCACTTCCTTGTCCCCGGCCTGGTTCTGGGAGGCCAGGACGTGGAACTTGTTCTCGCCCTGGGCGCGCACGTAGTTCACGAGCTCGTGGGCATTGGAGGGCTGGGCGAAGCGGTCGATGTTGGCCAGCAGGTCCGCGGCCGTGTGGTCGTGGCTGGCCTGCATGGCGCGGTCGCCGAGCGTGCCCTTGTTCTCGTTGTTGTCCCAGGCGAGGACGTTGCCGCCGCGGACGCGGCCGAGGGTCGCGGCCGTGAGGTAGCAGCTCGTGGTCTTCGAGGCCCCGCCCTTGAGGTTCACGAAGACGACGCACTTGTGGCCGGCGAGGCCGCGCTGCACGGAGGCGCGCCATTCGCGGCGGGTCATCTCCCGCTCCCCCGGCGCGAACCGCAGGGTGCCGCCGGAGAGGGTGTTGACCGCGCCCTGCCAGCCCTCGCGCGCCGGGCTCTGCGGGACGGAGGGCCGGGAGGCGGCGAAGTCGGCGGCGGTGGGGCGGCGGCGCCGCTCGCGCAGTGGCGGCTCGGCCCGAGCGCCGTCGCGGATCGCCGCGGGGAGCTCGGCGTCCTGTGCCGGAGCCGCGGCGGAAACATCCGCGGAAGCGCCTGCCGGGGCGTGCGCGGGCGGCGCCGGCGTGGATGACGCACGCTCGAATGTCGCAGGCTCGAACCCGGACGGCTCGAACGCGGACGGCTCGAACGCGGACGGCTCGAACCCCGCCGGCTCGAACGACGCCGACTGGGTCGGCAGGTGCGCGGGGAACGCCGGCGCGACGGCCGCAGGATCGATCGATGGCGAGGCATGCGCCGGGGCGTGGGCGGGCGTCGGCGGAACGCCCAGGGACGCGTCGAAACCCGACGCGTCGAACGCGGACGGCCCCGCGGAACCATGGGGGGCGTCCACGGCGAACTCGCCGTTGCCGTGGACGAGCAGGCGCTGTTCGCCGGCCGGTTCGGAGATCTTCAGGTGCACAGGAGCGTCGATCTCCGCGGCGGTGGCGACAGCGGTGGCGTGGACCGACTCGCGGGCGGTCTCGAGGTCGGGGTAGGCGGTGCGCCACGTCCTGCCGTCGGAGCCGGTGATCTGGGCCTCGCCCGTGACGGACAGCACTGCGTCGATCTGAGTCATCGGTCCCTCTCTCTTCACCCGCGGTGGGCGCCCCTGCCCCGGAGCGGGGCCATGCGGCTGGGGGGACGGGCGGTCCCGCCCCACACAGACCGCCAAGGCAGCTTACGGCATCGGTGAAGGGCATGACAGTGAAGCCCAGCCACCAGCGCCCCCGCACCGCCCCTCCGGGAGGGCACCCGCTTTAGAGTCTTTGGCCCGTGTCGCGCCGCGCCGGAGCAGCACAGAATCGCTCTACAGCCCTGGAGACTCCTGGAGGGGGCCACCGTGAAGCGCGTTCTCCTCGCCTATGGCGCGGCCGAAGGGCAGACCGCGAAGATCAGCGACGTGGTCTCGGAGGTCCTCCGCTCGCATGACATCGAGGCGACGCTCGTGGACCTGAAGACCGCCCCCGACGCAGACCCGACCCCCTACGACGGGGTCGTCGTGGGCGCGTCCGTCCATCTGGGCCGGCACGACCAGCACACGGTGGACTTCATCCGGGCGCACGCGGACGTGCTGAACCGCAGGCCCACGGCGTTCTTCTCGGTGAGCCTGACGGTCGAGCCGGACCCGGCCGAGGCCAAGGGCTACGTCGAGCGGTTCGAGCAGCAGACGGGCTGGCGGCCCGACCGGGTGGCGCTGTTCGGCGGCGCGCTCGTCCACACGCACTACGGGTTCGTCCGGCGGCACCTCATGAAGAGGTGGGCCGAGGGGCAGAAGCCCGGGCTCGGCACCGACGTGAGCCGCGACTACGTGTACACGGAGTGGGACGCGGTCCGGCGATTCGCCGAGGACGTCGCCGCGGACGTCAACGCCAGCGGGACGCGCGGGCCCTGACCGCCGTCCCACACCTCTTGGCTTCCCCTCCCCCGCGTGGAAGCCTCGGACCGTGACCCCCGTGAGGCGCCCGCGCTGGCTGACCCGCAACGTCGCCACGCTCTCCGGCGTGAGCTTCCTGCAGGACGCCGCGAGTGAGCTGCTGTACCCGATCCTGCCGATCTTCCTCACCACCGTGCTCGGGGCCCCGGCGGCGGTGGTCGGAGCGGTCGAGGGCGCGGCGGAGGGCGCCGCCTCGCTGACGAAGATCGTGGCCGGCCGCCTCGCGGACCGGTCCTCGAGGCGGCGCCTGATCGGCCTCGGCTACGGGCTCGCGGCGGTGGGCAAGCTCATCATCGCCCTCGCCGGGTCGTGGCCCGTGGTGCTGGTGGCGCGCTGCGTGGACCGCCTCGGCAAGGGCATCCGCGGCGCGCCCCGCGACGCCCTGCTCATGGACGGCGTGGGCTCCGGCAGCCGCGGCAGGATCTTCGGCTTCCACCGCATGGCGGACACCCTCGGCGCCGTGGTCGGCCCCGCCCTCGGCCTCGTCCTCTACGAGCTGTTCCACCGCCAGATCCCGCCGCTGCTGTGGGTCGCCGTGGTCCCGGCCGTCCTCTCGGTGCTGCTCGTCGCCGCGGTGCGGGAGCAGCGCGAGCCTCCGGCCGGCGTCGTCCCTCCCGCGGGGGTGCCGCGACGCACGACGCCGGCCGCCCACCCGGGTGCCCCGGCCCGCCTCCCCGCCGGGCTGCGGCTGCTGATCGGGGGCCTGGCGGTCTTCTCGCTGGTGAACTTCCCGGACGCGCTCCTGCTGCTGCGCGCCCACGATCTGGGGCTCTCGACCGAGGGGGTGATCGGCGCGTACATCCTCTACAACGTGGCGTACGCGGGGCTGTCCTACCCGGCCGGGGCGCTCTCGGACCGGGTCCCGCGGCACCTCGTGTTCGCCGCCGGGCTCGCGTGCTTCGCGGCGGGCTACCTCGGGCTGGGGCTCATCAGCGAGCCGGGGTGGGTGTTCCCGGTGCTGGCCGTGTACGGCGGATTCGCGGCGGCGACCGACGGCGTGGGGAAGGCGTGGGTCTCCAGCCTTGCACCGGCGGAGGCGCAGGGCCGCGCCCAGGGGTTGTTCCAGGGGCTCACGGGCGGCGGCATCCTGATCGCGGGCCTCTGGGCCGGGCTCGCGTGGGGCGACGCCGGCCGGGTGCCGCTGCTGGTGAGCGGGGCCGCGGGGCTGCTGCTCGCCGTCGGCCTCGTGGTGGCGGGGAGGCGGCTGGGCGGCGAGGGGGACCGCCGGCGCTAACGGGCACCTCACGAGGGCCCCCCGGCCAAATCAAGGGCCCTTTGCATCGTGCGCCCCGGCAGGCCACGGCCTACGCTCCTTCTATGCCGGAGCACCTCAGAGCCGAGCAGATCTTCGACGTCCGTCCGCCCGGGACGCCTCCGCCTCTGGACGCCCTCCCCGGCGTGCGGCGGGTCGGCAGCCCCGTGGGCCATCATCTCGGGACGCAGTACTTCGACACTGCGGACCTCGCCCTCCGCACCCGCGGGATCGTCCTCAGCCGGAGGACCGGCGGCCCCGACGCCGGCTGGCAGCTGGACCTCCCCGGCAGCGACGGCCAGCGCGAGCACCACGTCGAGCCACTGGGCGCCGAGGACGAGCCGGTGCCGGAGCGCTTTGTCCGGATGACGCGCGCCCGCGCCCACGGCAGGCCCCTGGAGCCGACGGTGCACGTGGACGTCGCCGGGAGCAGCACCGTGCTCTACGGGAAGAAGGAGAAGGTCCTAGCCGAGTTCACCGACGACGTCATCCGGACCCAGTCGGTCTACCCCACGCAGGTCATGGAGGAGCGCCGGACGTGGGGCCTCAGGCTCGTCGACGCGCCCGGGCGGCTCCTCGAGGCGGCGGAAGCGGCGTTCAGGGACGGCGCGGACCACGCGGCGGCATTCCAGGGGCTCGTCCCCGCGCCGGACGGGCCGGACGGGCCGGACGGGCCGGACGGGCCGCACAGGCACGGAGGCCGCGGGCGGCGGAGTCGGGTCCCGGGTCCCAAGGATCCGATCTCCTCGGTCCTGCTCGCCTATGTGCGCCAGCAGGCCGAGACGCTCCTGTCCGTGGACCCGGCCGTGCGGGACGACGAGCCGGATGCCGTGCACCAGATGCGGGTCAGCGCCCGGCGGCTGCGGTCGGTCCTCGCCTCGTACAAGAAGCTCGTCGATCCGGGCACGGTGGCCCGGCTGCGCGAGGACCTGCAGTGGCTCGCCTCGGCGGTCGGGGGGACGCGGGACATCGAGGTGATGCGGGCGCGCCTCAGGGAGCTGATCGCGGCCGAACCTCCCGAGCTGCTCATGGGACCCGTGGCCCAGCGCATCGAGGAGGAGCTCGGCGCCCGGTACACCGCCGCCAGGGAAGCCGCGCTCGAGGCGCTCGAGTCGGACCGCTACTTCGGCCTGCTCGAAGCGCTCGATGCCTTCGTCGACAGTCCCCCGTTGAGGGACGCCGCCGGCCGCAAGGCGGGCAAGGCCGCCGCACGCCGTCTGGAGGCAGACCGCGACCGGGTCGAACGGGCCGTGGCCGCCGCGCAGGCCGTGGCCGGCACTGGGTCCGAGGAGGCAGCGCTCCATGAGGTCCGCAAGTGTGCCAAGCGCCTGCGCTACACCGCCGAGTCCGTCACGCCGGTGCTCGGCGGGGAGGCGCAGCACACCGCCGAGGAGGCGGAGGCCATCCAGGAGGTGCTCGGCGAGTTCCAGGACAGCATGGTCCTGCGCCAGCTGCTGCGCGAATTGGCCGTCTCGGTGTTCCTCGAAGGATCGAACGCGTTCGCCCTCGGCCGCCTCCATGCCCTCGAGCAGGGCCGGGCCGAACGGGCGCGGGAGGCGTTTTCCACCCAGTGGAAGCGGGGCCACCGGTAGCTTCCCCTGCTCGCGGCGCCGACCGTACACTCGACCCCGCAGCCCTGTGGTCGTTAAGCAGAAGCGTCACGAGGAGGAACGTCATGGTCGACGTCACCGGCATGCTCCATTCCCTTCGGCCCGAGGAGCTCGAGACGCTCCGCTCGCGGGGCCCCGCCCAGATCCTGGACGAGGCGCTGCTGAGGGCCATCGACACCGCGGCCGGCGGTCCGGGAGAGGGGCGCGGCTACTACGTGGTGAAGGGGCACCTCTGGCCCGTCGAGAACCGCGAGTACCACCTCCGCGAGGACGTCGCCGAGGAGCTCTTCGGCCCGGAGGGCCCTGCCTGAGCTGAGCTGGCGGCGCGGAGGAGGGCGGCGGGCCGCTGCCGGCTCTACCGCCCTCCTCCTCCGCTGCCGGGCCGTGGCTAGCCTGCTGCGGGAAGCACCGCGCCCACGCTGGCGGCCTCTGCGGTCCGCCGCTTCTTCATGAGCACGGCGAAGTAGGCCGCCGCGCCGGCCCCGATGACGCCGATGGCCGCAGTGACGATGAAGAACAGGCTGTTGGCGCCCGCGACGTCCTTCCCGAAGGCAGCGTAGATGGCGCCGCTGATCTGCGGGATGACGATGTCAGGGAGGTAGCCCACAAAGGAGATGATCCCGATCGCGATGCCGGTGGCAGCCGCGGGCACGCGGCAGTCGTCCAGCAGGGACCAGTAGACGCCGCGGATCGCGTAGAGGAACAGGCCCACGGCCACGACGAGCACGTCCGCCACGGCGGTCGACCCGCTGGGGAGAAGGCTCAGGCCGATCAGTCCTGCTGCCGCGGCGGTCATGGAGACCGCGAGCACGCGGGACTTGCCGAGCCTGTCGGCCAGGTAGCCGCCGCCGAATCCGCCGATCGGCCGCATCCAGAGCATGATCACAGTGACGACTCCGGCGTTGACGGGCGAGACCGCGAGGTTCACGTTGAGGAATCCGGAGAAGTAGTAGTGGGCCCAGAAGAGGGTGTAGCCGCAGAAGAGGACGATGCTCATGACCCAGACCTCACGGATCTTGAGGATGCGGCGCACGGCGGCGAAGGTGGATTCGACGGGCTCGTCCCGAGTGGCCTTCTCGGAGTTGTCCCCGTCCGAGAGGACAAAGAAGACCAGCACGGCGATGACGATGAGGACCGCGCAGTACATGTAGACGACGGCCTGGAAACCGGCCTTGGAGGACATGAAGTCGGGGGTTCCGCCTCCGGCGAAGACCGCGAAGAGTCCCACGGCGCAGCTGGCGAGGATCGCCTCTACCAGCCCTCGTCCGCCGTCCAGGGCGCCGAAGTACTTGCCTTCTTCGCTCTTGTCGGCCAGGAGGCTCACGGTCTTGAGGATCGCGCTCCAGAAAGTGAAGACGGTCGCGAAGCCCCACGCGAGGTAGACGTACAGCAGCGTGGACTTGTCGGGGACCTGGGCGTAGAAGAGTCCTGTGATCGCCGTGAGGACCAACGAGAAGACGATCAGATACCGCACAGGGACCCTGTCGGCCAGCCAGCCGCTGGGAATGTAGCCGATCACGAAGATGATCCCCAGCATCGAGTAGAGGTCGGCGAGCTCCGAGTTGCTCAGGTGGAAGACCGTCAGGATCGTGGCTTCGAAGTTCTGGCGCAGGTAGACCAGGGGGTAGATCGAGCCGGCGGCGAGGATGAGCAGTGCAAGCTGAAAAATCTTCTTCGATCTGCCGAGCTTAGGCATGGGAGATGGCTCCTTTGTCATCTGTGAGGATCTGGTGGATTCGTTCGAGGATGGGGTCCGTCTGGCGAGGTATCTCCCCCGCGACGGCGCAGAGTTCGGCGTAGAGCCTGGCGTTGCCGGGCGTGGGCTCGAAGCGGTCGTGGCGGTGCACCATGTGCTCGCGGGCCTCGTCGAAGCCGGCGTAGATTCCGCAGGCCACGGCGGTGCAGATCGCGGCGCCGAGGCCGGCCGCGTTGCGGACGGAGTTCCTGACGACAGGGACGTTGAAGACGTCGGCGAAGATCTGTGCCGCGAGGTCGCTGTTCGAGCCGCCTCCGGAGAGGACGAGCACCTCGAGGTCGAGGCTCCGCTCCGTGGCCATGGCGTCCATGTTCCGCTTCATGGTGAAGGCGATGCCCTCCAGCACTGCCCGGTACATGTGCGCATATCCGTGGCGCTCGTCGAAGCCGATGAACATCCCCTTCTTGAAGGGCTTGTTCGGCGGGGCGAGCCAGTCAAGGACGCACAGCAGCCCTTCGCTTCCTGCGGGGACGGCCGAGGCCGCAAGGTTGAGGTGCTCCTCGCTGCTGAGGCCGGCCTCTGCCGCGGCCAGGGCGATCTCGGTTCCGAGCAGGTCCCGGAGCCAGGAGACGGTCCACATGCCCCGCCTGATGCCGGCGCACTCGTAGATGTACCGGTACGGCTCGGAGGCGAAGTTGGAGAAGTAGCTCTGGGGCTCCGGGGCGAACTCCTTCCCCATGACCATGCCCGCGATGTACGTGCCGAGGGAGACGAGCCCGGTGGCGCCGTCCCGGAGCCCCGAGCCGAGTGCCTCGGTGGCCTTGTCGTTGGCGGTGTGCACGACAGGCAGGCCTTCGGGAATGCCGGTCTGGCTGGAGAAGGTGGCATTGACGTACCCGCCGATGTCCCCGGGCATCTGCAGGCGGTAGAGCATCTCCCGCGGCACCTTGAAGGAGTCGAATGTCTCCTGGTCGTCGAACCAGTCCCAGGTCCGGACGTCCATCGGCCAGGGCCCGATGTAGTTGGCGATCGTGTCCGTCAGCTCGCCCGTGAGGCGCCCCATGAGATAGCCGGACGCGGTGGTGACGTAGGCAACCTCCTGGTTGGTGTGCTCGTAGGGCCTCGACAGCCGCTCGTCCATCCAACTCTGGACGGGCTCGGCGAGGGTGCCGTCGCTGCGGACCAGGGCCCTGCAGCAGCGGATGCTGCAGAGCCCGACGCCCACGATGTCGGCGGGGTTGCCGGGGAATGCCTTCATCACCCGGGAGGCCGCGGCGACCAGAGAAGTGTAGAGGTCGTCGTCGGGATGCTCGGCGATCCCGGCTCCGGGGGTGTGCATCGGCGCCAGGGGCTGGGTCGCCTCGCACACGACGTTCCCGTCGCTGTCGAAGATGGTGGCCTTCGAACTCTGCGATCCACCGTCGAGTCCGATGATGTACTTGCTGGTCATGGTCTGATCCCTCGTCTGCCGGGCGCGCTCAGCGCACCAGGTACCCGCCGTCGACGCTGAGGATGTGGCCGTTGACGTAGTCAGAGGCCCGGCTGGCCAGGAACACGGTGGCGCCCATGAGGTCCTGGGTCTGTCCCCAGCGGTTGGCCGGGATGTGGTCCAGGACCCGCTGGTTGGCCTCGGGGTTCGCCCGGGTGTCGGCGGTGAGCTCGGTGGCGTAGTAGCCGGGGGCGATCCCGTTCACCTGCACCCCGAACTGGGCCAGCTCGTCGCAGTAGGCCTTGGTGAAGCCGGCGATCCCGTGCTTGGTGGCGGCGTAGGCGGGTGACCACTGGCCGCCGAGGAAGGTGAACACTGAGCAGATATTGATGATCTTGCCGCTGCGCTGGCGGACCATGTGCTGGGCGCATTCGTGGGCCATCTCGAAGGCGGCCGTGAGGTTCAGCGCCACCATCGGGTCCCACTGCGAGCGGGTGTACTTGAGGACGTCAGGCTCGTTGATGCTCCGGCCGGCGCAGTTCACGAGGATGTCGACGCTGCCGAACTCCTCGACGCACGCGTCGACGACCTTCTTGGGGTTCCCGGCGACGGTGATGTCGGACATCACGTAGGAGTACTTCGACCCGGCCTCCTCCACCATCGCCGCGGTGCGGCCGTCGTCGGGCATGATGCTGGCCGCGAGGACGTTGGCTCCCGCCTTCGCCAGCGCAAGGGTGAAGGCCTGGCCGAGGCCGGTGTTGCCGCCGGTCACGATGGCATTCTTGTTCTTCAAGGAGAAGAAGTTCATCTGGAAGTCGACGATGCTCGACTCGGACATGCGTGCTCCTGCTGGGTTCCGGGTGGTTCATGAGGGGCGGGGCTGAGGCGACGGCTCGGCCCCGTGGAGGTATGCGGTGCCCTGCTCGGGCCCGGCCTTCAGAGCGGGATGATGGTCCCCGGGTTCATGATGCGGTTCGGGTCGAAGGCGGACTTGAGCGTCTCGAGCATGTAGAGCGAGGATCCGTACTCCTCGGCGAGGAAGTGGGTCCGGTGCTTCCCGACGCCGTGGTGGTGGCACATCGAGCCGCCGCGCTTGAGGGTCTCCTCGACGATGATGTCCTGGATCGGGTCGTGGTAGACGGTGCGTTCCTCGGTGGGGTCCACGTCGATCTTGTAGTAGTAGACGAAGTACATGTTGGTGCCGTTGAGATAGCTGTGGCTCGAGTGCCCGCCGAGGAGCGTGAACTGGGCCGGCACTTCGCGGCGGATCCGGTCGAGGGCACTGGTGTAGATGTCGTTGATGACGCTCCAGTTGCCGGAGATCTCGGTGGTGAAACCGTTGTTGAGGGTCTCGCGGATCTCGATCCTCTCCTCCTCGATCTTGGAGACGTCCCAGTTGAGGTGGTTGAACCAGTCCTCGATGAGCGAGTCGGCGACGCGGTCGACTCCCGAGTGCTGGGACACGATCTGCTCGATCGCCGCTCCTGTTGCGTCAGCGAGCGGCCGGGGGCCCTCGGCCATGAAGATGAGCACGCAGCGGCCGTCGGAGAAGTGCTTGAAGTGGTAGAGCCCGTCCTCCTGGTCGTAGAGCCGCGCGACGGAGGGCCGGTAGCCCTGGGTGACGACCTCCCGGAGGATCTCGAAGCCCGTCTTCATGTCATCCAGCAGGTACCCGTAGAAGCGGTTGTTCTCCGGGTAGTAGCGGAAGATCTTCACGCTCACTTCGGTGATGAAGTTGAGGGCTCCCTCGTTGCCGAGGATCAGGTGGCGGATGTCGGGGCCGGCCGCGCGGCGGGGGACATTCTTGATCCGGCAGATCTCGCCGTTGGCGAAGACGGTCTCGGCCCCCACGAGCATGTCCTCGATCCCGCCGTAGAGCGTGGAGAACTGTCCGATGGACCGGGTCGCGACCAGGCCGCCGAACTGGGCGATCGGCTTGGACTGGGGAGAGTGCCCGGTGGTGTAGCCGATCTTGCGGAGCTCGTCTTCGAGATCCTGGAGGCGGACGCCGCACTGGACGGTGGCCAGCATGTTCTCGGTATCGATCTCGATGATCTCGTTCATCAGGGAGCCGTCGATGACGACCGAGTCCTCGACGATGGTCTCGAGGCCGCCCTCCGTGGCCGATCCGCCGGTCTTCGGCACCACGGCGATGCTGTAGGCATTCGCGAGCTTGAGGACCGAGGAGACCTCTTCGGGGGTGCGGGGCTTCACGACCGCCGCCGGCAGCGGCAGCGAGTAGATGCCGAAGACGTTCTCCACTTTGTAGTAGCGGTCCACGCTGTTCTCGCGGAGGGTCTGCTCATCCGTGATGACGCGCTCGCTGCCGAGGATGTCGACATAGGCGCTGACGATCTCTTCGCGTGTGAGGTTAGCCAATTCCGATTCTTCCGTTCCATGAGTTGATGGGCTCGAGAACTGCAAAGGCGCTCGGAAACGTGCACGAAAAAGTGCACAAAAAAAGAGAACAGCGATCCCCTTGGAATTGGGGGTCGCTGTTCTCTGGTTTTCGAGCAACCGCTTCGGGACATGTCCCGAAACTGTATGAAGTTCTGAGGTGCGACGACTCTAACACAGCCTTCCGGGGGCTGTGAAGGGGTCTCCCGAGGCCGCTCCGGCTACATGAGCCAGACGCCGCGGTTGGAGGAAGCCACGGCGACAGCCCCCGCACCCAGCGCCCCGATGACGTCCTCCTTGTCGCACACCAGGCCGCCTGGGATGAGCGGGAGGTCCACGTCCTCGCGGAGCCACGAAATGACGCGCGGCATGCATCCCGGGAGAATTTCAATCGCATCGGCGCCCGAGAGGCCCACCTGCTTGGGCACGTTGTTGTAACTGAAGGAATCGACGAGGAAGAGCCGATGGATGGCCATCAGGCCCGCAGTCTTCGCTGCGCGCACGATCGCGGCCTTCGAGCTGAGAATCCCATCGGCCTGCGTGTTCGCCCTCAGGAAATCGACCACCACAGGCTTGCTGGAGAAGCCATCCAGGAGGTCGACGTCGACGAATACCGTCTTCCCAGCGGCCTTCAGGGTCCCGACAATTCCGCCGACGGACATCACCGATCCGAAGAGGACGAAGACCACCGGGCACGGTGCCCCGAGGACCGCTCGGAGTCCGTCGTCGTCCTTGATGCTCGCGATGACCGGATGGCGCGACAGGACCGCGTCGATCTCGGCTGATTCCTTGGGGGTGCGGCGTGGCGTGGTCAAGGACATGGCCTGCATCTCCTGTGTGAAGCTCTCTTCCGTCGGACGGCAGGGCGGCTGTCCTCGGGAAAGGTCGACTAATGCTACCGTCTCGCGCCGCAGCAAGGGACCCCCTCGAGCCGGCGGCACCTGCCTTGGCGCGTGGCTTCCGCCCGCCCGAGGGCTTCCCCGCTGCGGACCTTCTCCCGCGTGCCCACCGAGCTGCTCGCGCCCTGCGGCGGACGAGGCGTCGAGGTCCTCCGCGGGACGATCCGCTCCCCACCAAATTCCCATGAGAGGAATGTTGTGCAATGTGATTGCGATAGAAGGAACCGCATTCTACGGTTCTGACAAGTGATCCCCACCACATGCAAGGAGGCGCTGCCCCGTGGACCTTGACCTCGAAGAGCTCGCAGCGGTCATCGAGCAGCTCGACAAGACCGAGTTCACCGACTTCTCGTTCGAGAAGGGAGACTTCCGGCTCCGGGTCTCCCGCGGCGGCCGCCTCGCCGACACTGCGGCCGCGCCGCAGGCCCCGCCTCAGACCGCGCACGACGCCGGCCCTTCGCCGGCCGCTGCCGCCTCGCCTCAGCCGGCACCCGCACTGCAGGCCGTGCCGGCCCCCGCAGCGCCGACCGCCGCAGCCCCCGCCCCGGCGGCCCATGCTCCCGCACCTGCGTCCTCGCCCGAGGCCGGTCACACCGTGGTGACCGCCCCAATGCTCGGCACGTTCTACTCCTCCCCGCAGCCGGGAGCCCCTGCGTTCGTGGGGATCGGCGAATCGGTCGAGGCGGACGCCGTGGTCTGCATCGTCGAGGTCATGAAGCTCATGAACTCCGTCCAGGCCGGGGTCTCGGGCACGGTCACGGAGATCTACGCCAAGGACGGAGACCTCGTCGAGTTCGGCCAGCCGCTCTTCGCCGTGCGGGAGTCCGCATGAGCGGCTCCTCGCCCCAGCGGATCTTCATCGCCAACCGCGGCGAGATCGCGGTCCGGCTCATCGAGGCGTGCGACCGGCTCGGCTTCGAGACCGTCCTCGGCGTCTCCGCCGCGGACCGCGACACGCTCGCAGCGAAGCGGGCCGGGCGCGTCGTCGTGCTCGGCGGCCCCCGCCCCGGCGAGTCCTACCTTGCGATGAACACCGTGGTGCACGCGGCGGCCGCCACGGGGTGCAGCGCCGTGCACCCGGGGTACGGATTCCTGTCCGAGCAGCCCGCGTTCGCGCGGCTGTGCGCCCAGGAGGGCCTGACGTTCATCGGCCCGCAGCCCGAGGCACTTGAGGCGCTCGGCGACAAGCTCACCGCCCGCCGCCTCGCGGAGGCCAACGGCGTCCCCGTCTCGAAGGGCGGCACCGCGACCACGGAAGAGGAGGTCTCGGCCCTCGCCGACTCGATCGGCTTCCCCGTGCTCATCAAGGCCGCGTTCGGGGGCGGCGGCCGGGGCATGAAGCTCGTGCGCAGCCACGCCGAGCTCCTCGGCGCGTGGCAGCTCGCCTCGGCCGAGGCGGAAGCCAGCTTCGGCGACGGCACGGTGTTCCTCGAGCGCTTCGTCGAGGACGCCAAGCACGTCGAGGTCCAGGTCCTCGGCGACCGGCATGGCCACCGCGTCCACCTCGGCGAGCGCGAGTGCTCCGTCCAGTACCGCTACCAGAAGGCCGTCGAGGAGGCCCCCTGCGCGGCCCTGCCCGAGGCCACACGCCGGCTGCTGCACGCGAGTGCCCTGCGCATCGCCGAGGCACTCGACTACGTGGGCCTCGGCACCGTCGAGTTCCTCTACGACCCCGCCCGCGACGAGCTCGCCTTCCTCGAAGTGAACCCCCGCCTCCAGGTGGAGCACCCCGTCACGGAGGCGGTGACCGGCGTGGACCTGGTCCGTGAGCAGATCCTCGCGGCCCTCGGTGCACCGCTCTCGGTGACGCAGGAGGACATTGCCGTCACGGGCCATGCGATCGAGGCCCGCATCACCGCCCAGGACCCAGGCCGCGGGCTCGCGCCGAGCCCCGGCCGCGTCACGCGCTGGCGCCCGAGCGCCGCCGGCGGCCTCAGGCTCGACACCCACATCTACGAGGGCTACCTGTTCCCGCCCTACTACGACGCCCTCATGGCCAAGCAGATCTCGTGGGGCCCGGACCGGGACGCGGCGATCGAGCGCATGGGCTCGGCCCTTGCGGCGTTCGAGGTGGAGGGGCCGACGACGTCCCTGCCGCTCCTTCGCCGCATCCTCGCCCATCCCGACTACCGGGCCAATGCGGTCACGACCCACTGGCTCACGGACCATCTGGAGGACATCATGCAGGCCCCGGGCTCCCGCCCCGTCCCCGCGGAGGTGCACTGATGGCCACGATCAGCCTCGTCGACGTCTCGCTCCGCGACGGCAACCAGAGCCTCTGGGGCGCCACCGGCATCACCACCCGCATGGTCCGCGGTGTCGCGCCGCTGCTCGACGCCGTGGGCTACAGGACCCTCGAGCTCGTCTCGAGCACGCTCATGGCCACGGCCGTCCGCTACCACGCCGAGGATCCGTGGGAGCGGCTCCGCACAGCGCGGCAGCTGGCGCCCACCACCCAGCTCGGCTTCCTCACCACGGGCAAGCGGTTCATCACGTTCGGCCGCACGCCGGATGCGGTGTTCGAGCTTGCCTTCACGCTCCTGGCCCGCAACGGCGTGCGCAAGCTCTGGGTCATCGACCCGATGCATGACATGGAGGGCGCCAAGCGCACGGCCGCGATGGCCAAGCGGGTGGGCTTCGAGGAGGTCATCGGCGGGGTCTGCTACACCATGAGCCCCGTCCACACTCCGGAGTACTTCGCTGAGAAGGCCGGCGAGCTCAGCGACAGCCCGGACATCGACGGCGTGTACCTCAAGGACCCCTCCGGCATCCTCACCCCGGACAGCGTCCGCACGCTGATTCCGGCGCTGCAGGCCTCGCTCGGCCGCACCCCGGATGGACCCCAGTTGCGCGAGGTCCATTCCCACTCGACCACGGGCCTGTCGCCCATCACGCTGCTGGAGGCCGCCGACCTCGGCGTGCCGACGCTGCACTGCGCGCTGCCGCCCCTCGCGGACGGGCCCTCGCACCCGAAGGCCCAGCAGCTCGTGGCCAACCTCCGCGCCCGCGGCCACGAGGTGGACGTGGACGTCGAGGCGATGGACCGCGCGTCGGCGTACCTGACGCGGCAGGCCCGCATCAAGCGCCTCCCGCAGGGCCAGCCGGCCCAGTACGACGAGGCCTACTACCGGCACACGATCCCTGGCGGCGTGCAGTCCACCACGCGCCGCCAGCTCGCAGAGATCCGCCGCCCCGAGCTGTTCGACGCCGTGATCGAGGAGTCCCTCCAGGTCCGCGAGGACCTCGGCTGGCCGATCGTCATGACCCCGTTCGCGCAGTACATCGTGGCCCAGGCCGCGCTCAACGTCATCTCCGGCGAGCGCTACAGGACCATCTCCAACGAGGTCGTGGACCTGCTCCGCGGAGACTTCGGCCCCTTGCCGGGCAAGGTCAACGATGACCTCCTCGACCGGGCCCTCGCCACCCCGCGGGGCCGGGAGAAGCCGGACGACGCCGGGGAGGTCACCGTGAAGGGGCTTCGGCAGCAGTTCGGGATCCACCTCAGCGACGAGGAGCTACTCCTGCGCGCCGTCATGCCCGCCGAGCAGGTCGACAGGATGGTCGCCGCACGGAAGGACTCGACGACCGCCACGCTCGCCGGGCTGCTCGCAGCGTCCGGGTCCCCGTCGTCAGGGCTGTCGGTGTCCGTCAGCAGCGGCGACACCAAGTTCGCCCTCAACCGCGCCGCACCCGAGGCCAAGGAGGCCACCGCATGACCCCCGAGAACCCCGCAGCACTCACGGACATCCACGCGTGGGTGATCGACGTGGACGGCTGCCTCATGCGCACCACGAAGGCCGGCGGGGCAGGCGGCGAGGCCATGCCCGGCGCCGCGGACCTGGTCGCGTTCCTCCACGGCCGCGGCGACCGCGTGCTCGTATGCACGAACGCGTCCCAGCAGCCACCGCGCGTCTACGCCGAACACCTGCGCGGCCACGGCATCGATGTCCCGGACGAGGACTTCGTCACCGCCGGCTCCGCCGCCGCGGACTACCTCTCGCTCCACCACCCCGGCGCCCGTGTCCTCGCCGTCGGCGGGGAGGGGATCGCCGAGCCGCTCGCCGCTGCCGGGCACCCGCTCGCGGACCCCGACGGCGCGGGCGAGCCGGCCGACGTCGTGCTCGTGGGGGCTGACGACTCCTACACGGCCGCGCAGCTGAACGCGGCGGCCCTCGCGGTCGACGCCGGCGCGCCCCTGTACACGACCGTGGACGTGCCGTGGTTCCACGGCGGGATCCGCAAGTCCCTCGTGGTCTCCGGCGCGGTCGCGCACGCGATCGGCTGGGCCGCCGGCGTCGTTCCGACGGTCCTGGGCAAGCCGTCCCCCGCGCTCGGCGAGGCGCTCCTGCACCGGGTCGGCGAGGCGGCCTCGGAACCCGGCCGGATCGCCGTCGTCGGCGATGCCCTTGTCGAGACACAGCTGGCCCGCAGCATGGGCGCCGTGAGCGTCCTCGTGCTCACCGGCTCGACCACGCCCGAGAAGCTCGCCGGCCGGACCGGCGCGGACGTACCCGACCTCGCGCTCAGCGGGGTCGCGGACCTCCACGCCCTCCTCACGGCGGAGTCGACCACCGCGCAGCCCTCCACCGTCTCCTGACCGCACCTCCGTTCCGCCCGCTCCACTCCTTCCGACGCAGTAAGGAACCCACCATGTCCCTCGACAACACCCGCCGCTTCCCGTTCTTCTCCGAGGCCCCGGCCCCCGCCGGCGGCGACAGCTGGCAGTCCATGTACCCGTACTACCTCGTCCCCTCCGAGGAGACGCAGGCCCACGAGGACGCCCAGTTCTGGTTCGCCGACACGATGCACTGGTCCCGCGGCGCCCACCCGTTCGACAGCATCGGCGCGGAGGCCGTGTACCTCGGCGTGGGCACCTTCAGCACACGCATCTTCGCGCTGCCGGTCTCCCTCGGCCTGGACGTGCGCATGTTCAACGGCTACGTCTACATCTCCCCGCTCGCGGTGACCGATCCGGCACAGATCCAGGAGCGCGCCGCGGTGTTCCAGGAGCGCGCGGGCTACTACTACGCGAACTGGGACGAGCTGTACGGGAAGTGGAAGGCCAAGATGGACCGGGCCATCGCCTCCCTCGACACGGTGGGCTTCCCGGCCCTGCCGGCCTACGACCCGAAGGAGGTCGTCTTCGAGGCCAAGGGCCGCTCCGACGCCCTGGCCGTCATCGAGAACTACCACCGCCTCATCGACGAGTTCTTCGCCATCTGGCAGTACCACTTCGAGTTCCTCAATCTCGGCTACGGCGGCTACATCACGTTCTTCCAGTTCTGCAAGCAGGCCTTCCCGCTGATCACGGAGCAGCAGATCTCCCGGATGGTCGCCGGCGTGGACGTGCTCGCCTTCCGCCCGGACGACGAGCTGCGCGCCCTCGCCGCGAAGGCCAACCGGCTGGGCCTCGTGGAGACGCTCGACGCCGGCGGCTCGCCCGAGGAGGTCCTCGCCCGGATCGCGGCGGCTCCCCGCGGGGACGAGTGGATCGCGGCGTTCGAGCAGGCCAAGGATCCGTGGTTCAACTACTTCACCGAGTACGGCTTCACGCACGACCAGGTCACGTGGGCCCAGGACCTCTCCGTCCCGCTGCAGAACATCTCCCGCTACGCGACCAAGATCGCCGCGGGCGAGGACATCTCCCGCCCGATCGAGCAGCTGCGCGCCGACCGCGACGAGATCGTGGACGAGTACCGTGCCCTCCTCGCCCCGGCCGAGGCCGCGCAGTTCGACGAGCTCCTCGGGCTGGCCCGCAAGGTCTTCCCGTACATCGAGGAGCACAACATCTACGTGGAGCACTGGGCCCACAACGTCTTCTGGCAGAAGGCGGACGAGCTCGCGCAGTTCCTCGTCTCCGCCGGCTTCCTCGCGGACAAGGAGGACTTCTACTACCTCAACCGCTACGAGGTGGACCAGGTCCTCTTCGACGTCATCGACTCGTGGGCCATCGGCGTCCCGGCCCGCGGCAAGCGCCGCTGGGCCGCCGAGATCGAGCGCCGCAAGCCGATCGTCGCCGCGCTGCAGTCCGTCCCGGCCGCGCCGGCCTACGGCATCCCGCCGGAGCAGGTCACGGACCCGTTCGCGGTCATGAACTACGGCGTCACCACCGAGCGCGTCAATGACTGGCTCGGCTCCTCGGACGAGTCGGCCGGGGGCCTGTCCGGCATCCCCGGATCGCTAGGCGTCGTCGAGGGCCCGGTGCGCGTGCTCCGCTCGGAGAACGACCTCCCGCAGCTCCAGCCCGGCGAGATCCTCGTCGCGCCCATCACCGCGCCGTCGTGGGCCGCTGCGTTCTCGGTCGCGGCGGGCGTCATCACGGACATCGGCGGCATGATGTGCCACGCCGCGATCGTGTGCCGCGAGTACGGCCTCCCGGCCGTGGTCGGCACCGGCTTCGCCACGGCGCGGCTCACCACCGGGCAGCGCGTGCGGATCGACGGGCGCAAGGGCACCGTCGAGCTGCTCGACGCCGGCCCCACCGCGGACGAGACCGCGACCGACACGTCCGCCCTGGTCTGACCGGGCAGGGCCCAGAGGAGACACCATGTTCACGCTCACCTTCACCGAGCCCGGCTGCCGCGAGGTCCGCGAGACCGGCGGCAAGGCCAAGAGCCTCGCCGACATGACGGCCAACGGGCTGCCAGTCGCGCCGGGCTTCGCGGTCACGGCCGAGGCCTACCGCCGCTTCATCGCTTCCACGGGTCTCGCGGAGACGATCGACCGCCTGCTCGCCGAGCCCCTCGACCCGCATGACCTCGCCGCGCTCGAGCGCACCGGGCAGGCGCTCATGGAGGCAGTCCGCTCCACCCAGGTCCCGCAGGACCTCGCGGACTCGGTCCGCGCAGCGTACGCCGAGCTGTGCGCCGCGACAGGGCTCGACGACGTCTCCGTCGCCGTGCGCTCGAGCGCCACCTCGGAGGACTCGGCCGGGGCGTCCTTCGCCGGCGAGTTCGAGACGTGGGTGGACATCCGCGGGGCCGAGGACGTCCTGGCGCACGTCCTCAAGTGCTACGCGAGCATCTTCGCCCCGCGGGTGCTCGGCTACGCGATCGAGCAGGAGCTCGACCCCCGCACCATCGAGATGGCCGTGGTGGTGCAGAAGGTGGTCCGCGCCCGCGCCGCCGGCGTCATGTTCACGCTCAGCCCCACGAGCGGAGACCGCTCCAAGATCGTCCTCGAGGCGAGCTGGGGCCTGGGCCTGGCCGTTGTGGGCGGGGAGGTCACCCCGGACCGGTTCCTCGTGGACAAGATCGGCCTCGAGATCGCGGACCGGACCCCCGGGGACAAGCGCATCGAGTACCGGACGGGGGCCGCGCCGTCGCCCGTGGACCCCTCCCGCTACGCCGAGCTCTGCCTCGACGACGCCGAGGTGACCGCCCTCGCGGCGCTCGGCAAGCGGCTCGAGCGGATCCACGGGTCGGCGCAGGACATCGAGTTCGCGGTGGACGAGGAGCTGCCCGAGGGGTCCAACCTCGTGCTGCTGCAGTGCCGGCCGGAGACGGTGTGGAGCGGCACCGAGCGCAAGCCCGCGTTCGACGCCTCGGCCGGAATGATGTCCTGGATCACCGGGTCCATCTCCGGCGGGACCGCCGCGTCCGCCGGCCACACCCACGATCTCGCGCACAAGCACTCTGCCTAGGGGAACCACCATCATGACGACGACGCCCGCCACCACGTCCGCCGCCCAGCAGGGCGCGCTCCTGCGCCCCTCCCCCGCCAAGGGCGCCTGGCCCGAGACCCGCCTGGGCCGCTTCCTCCTCACGGCCGAGAAGGCCACCGGCCGCACGCTCGCCGATTATGAGGACGCGTGGCGCTGGAGCGTGGAGGACCTCGAGGGGTTCTGGCAGCTCGTCTGGGACGAGTCGCGGATCATCGCCCCTACGCCGCCGGAGCGCGTGCTCGGGCGGCGCGAGATGCCCGGTGCGGAGTGGTTCCCCGGCGCCACGCTCAACTACGCCGAGCACGTGGTGCGGGCCCTGCGCGAGCGGGGGGACGCCGTCGTCATCAAGGCCCGAAGCCAGACGCGGGGGCCGATCGAGTGGACCGGTACCCGGCTCATCGAGGAGATCGGGCGGCTCCAGGCCGGCTACCGGCGGCTCGGCCTGGCAGCGGGCGACCGGGTCGCCGGGTACCTGCCGAACACGCCCGAGGCGCTCGCCGCGTACCTCGCGGCGGCCGGAATGGGGCTCGTGTGGGCCGCGGTGCCGCCCGAGATGGGGCCGCGCAGCGCCATCGACCGGCTCGGCCAGCTGGACCCGAAGCTGCTCATCGCCGTGGACGGCTACCGGTGGGGCGCGCGCGAGGTCGGGCGGCTCGCCGAGCTCGAGGAGATCCGGGCCGCACTGCCGGGGACCGCCGTCGTGCTCCTGCGCTACCTCGGCCCCACGGAAGGCGGCCCGACGGCGGCCCTGCCGGACGGCGTCGAGCCCTACGAGGCGCTGCGCGCCGAGCCGGGCGAGTTCCGGGCGCTGGCGGTGCCGTTCGCGCACCCGCTGACCGTGCTGTTCTCGTCCGGGACCACGGGGAAGCCGAAGGCGATCGTGCACTCGCACGGCGGGATCCTGCTCGAGCATTTCAAGGCGATCCCGCTGCAGTTCGACCTCGGGCCGGAGGACCTCGCGTTCTGGTACACCACCACGGGGTGGATGGTGTGGACGCTCATGGTGTCCTCGCTCCTGACCGGGTGCGGGCTCGTCCTCGTGGACGGGGATCCGGGCTGGCCCTCGCTCGACGGCGAGTGGTCCCAGTGGGCCGTCGCCGCCGAGACCCGTGCGACCTACCTCGCCTCCGGGTCCGCGTACCTCGCCGCGTGCGCGAAGGCCGGGCTTCGGCCCGGCGGGACCTGGGACCTGAGCCGGCTGCGGGAGATCAACTGCTCCGGCTCGCCGCTGTCCGCGGAGGCGGCACAGTGGGTGTACGACGCCGTGTCCCCGACGCTGCTGCTCGGCCCCACCTCGGGCGGGACCGACGTGTGCACGGCGTTTGTGGGCGGCAGCTTCCTCTCCGAGGTGCGGGCCGGCGAGATGGCCACGCGGGCGCTCGGTGCCGACGTCGACGCCTGGTCGCCCGAGGGCATCCCGGTTCCGGTGGGCGAGCCGGGCGAGCTGGTGGTCAAGCAGCCCATGCCGTCGATGCCGGTGGGGTTCTGGGGCAAGGACGGGGCGCAGCGGTACCGGGAGTCGTACTTCCACACCTTCGAGGGCGTGTGGTGCCACGGCGATTGGCTCGTGCACACCGCGGACGGCGGGTGGATGATCACCGGCCGGTCCGACGCGACCCTCAACCGGGGCGGTGTGCGGCTGGGGACGGCAGAGTTCTACGCCGTGCTGGACCAGGCCCCCGGCCTCGCGGACTCGATGGTGCTGCACTTCGAGGACGGCAGCGGGATGGGCCGGCTCGTGCTCGCGGTCGTGCCGTCGGATCCTGAGGGGGACCCTGCCTCGCTCGTGGCGGGGTTGAAGACGCTCATCCGCTCCCAGCTCTCGCCGCGGCACGTGCCGGACGTGATCGTTCCCGTGCAGAGCGTGCCGCGGTCCTCGATCGGCAAACGGCTCGAGGTGCCGCTCAAGCGGATCGTCCTGGGGGCGGCGGCGAAGGACGTCGTGGATCCCGGCGTGCTCGTGGATCCCGAGGGGCTCGAAGCGACGGTCGCGGCGATCCGCGCGGCGCTCGGGGCCTGAACCCAGGCTCCTCCACGCCGGCCCCCAGCGCTGCCTCGGGAGTCAGCCTTGGGGGCCGGCGGCCAGTCGGCCTTCGATCTCCGCCGCCGTCCCGCGCAGTGCCTCGACGATGCCCGGCATGGCCGGGCGCTTGAAGCGGGAGGCGGGGATCGCCGTCGTGATCGCCGCCACCGGCTGGCCAGCCGGGTCGTGGATGGCGACGCCGAGGCCGACCACGCCGGACTCGGTCTCCTCGAAGTTGGTGCCGAAGCCGGCGCGGCGCACCTCGGCCATGGACTTCTTGAGCCGGCCGATCGTGGCGATGGGGCTCGTGGGCCAGGGCGGCAGGCCGCTGCGGTAGATCTCCTCGAGATCGGGGTTGCTCAGTTCGGCGAGGATGGCCTTGCCGCCTGCGGAGGCGAAGGCCGGCATCTGGTCGCCGCGCCGGACGGTGACGCGCAGGACGGCGTCGGCCTCCACGCCGTCGACGAAGAGGATGTTCCCGCCGCGGCGCACCATGAGCTGGACCGTCTCCCCCAGGGTCTCGGCGAGCTCGTGCAGCGGGCCCTCGGCGGCCTTGCGCAGCTGGGCGAGCGAGGCGCCGTGGGCGCGGTCAGGGACGAGGGCCGGGCCGACGCGGTAGCGTCGGTCGCCGGTGCGCGCCGCGAAATTCCTCATGACGAACGTTGCCAGCATCCGGTGGGCCGTCGAGGGCGCGATCCCGAGCGACTCCGCCGTCTCCTTGACCGACAGCGAGCCCCGCTCGCGCAGCAGCTCGACGAGTCGCAGCGTCCGGTCGACCGACTCGATTGGGCTGGCCTCTGTCCCGGCGCCGTCCGGCATCATCTCCCCGTTCCGCGCCGCAGGATGCGGCGCTGCGCTCCATTCTCGCAAGACCGGCGAGATGCCACTCGAGGGAACCGCACCGAGTGCTACGGAGAGCCTGGGAAAGACGGACGATGTCTGTACGCGGAGGGCGCCCGGTGGAACGCTGGGCCCATGCGGAAACTGGTCTACGGCATGAACGTGTCCCTGGACGGCTACATCGCGGCACCGGGCGGGGACATCAGCTGGGGCGGCCCGCCCAGCGACGAGCTGTTCCAGTGGTGGCTCGACCAGGAGCGGGCCAGCGGCCTGACGCTGTACGGGCGCAGGCTGTGGGAGACCATGAGCCCCTACTGGCCCACCGCGGACCAGGAGCCCGGCGCCACCCCGGCTGAGATCGAGTTCGCCCGGAACTGGCGGGAGACCCCGAAGGTGGTCTTCTCCTCGACCCTCCACGGGCCCCTCGAATGGAACACCCGCCTGGTCAAGGGCCACGCGGCCGCCGAGATCGCCCGGCTCCGGGCCGAGGACGGGGCCCCGATGAGCATCGGCGGCGCGACCCTCGCCGCGGCCGCCATGCGCGCTGGGCTCATCGACGAGTACATGCTCGCCACCTATCCCGTCCTCCTAGGCTCCGGGACGCCGTTCTTCACCGCGCTGGACAGCTGGGTGAACCTGGACCTGATCGAGACGCGGACCTTCCCCGACGGGGTGGTGCTGACCCGGTACGGGACGCGGCGGTGACGGAGCATCCTCGCCCAACGGAAGTCCGGGCGGCAGAATGGCTCTGACGACGAAGCCCCCCGGACTGCGGCGGCGCCGCGTCGCCGCAGTATCTCGCCACACCGCCACCGCCAAGGAGACCCGCATGGCCGTTCGCGTTGACCTCAATATCTCCCTCGACGGCTACGCCTCGACCACCGACCAGACGCCCGAGAACCCGATGGGCGAGGACTGGCAGCGCCTCGTTGCGGCCTACACCGGCACCAGGACGTTCCGCGAGAGGGTGCTCGGCGACCGCTCCGGCGCGGGCACCACCGGCGTCGACGACCGCTACGGGGCGGCGTACTTCGAGGGCATCGGCGCCGAGATCATGGGCGCAGGCATGTTCGGCCTGCACACCTTCCCCGACGACAAGGACTGGCGCGGGTGGTGGGGCGACGAGCCCCCGTTCCACGCGCCGGTCTTCGTCCTCACCCATGACGCCGACCGTGCGCCCATCGAGTTCGACAACGGCACGGTGTTCCACTTCCTCTCGGCCACCCCGGAGGAGGCGCTCGCCACGGCGACCGAGGCCGCGGGCGGCGCCGATGTGCGGATCGGCGGCGGAGTGGACACGGTGCGGGCCTTCCTGAAGGCCGGACTCGTCGACCGGCTACATGTGGCGATCTCGCCCATCCTGCTCGGCCAGGGGCAGAGCCTGTGGCAGGACCTGCGCGGGCTCGAGGCGGGTTGCACGGTCAGCAGCGAGGTGGCCGAGAGCGGCGTGGTCCACGTGACGTTCGCCCGGGACTGACCGCAGGCCCCTGTTCCGATGAGCGCCCGACACACCGAGTGGACTCCGACCTAGACAGACCGGTCTGTCTACTAATACTGTTCGGAATCACGGGCTACAAGAGCACGGGTACAGGATGAGCAGGCGCTTCGCAGCGCCAGAATGGAGCACGGTGATGGGGGAAAATCCGGAGCTGCAGCCGCTGTCGGATGAGGAGCTTGCGGCGGAGGGCATCACGGCACTGCCGGACAAGGAAGTGGCGTCCATCCTTGATCTGAATGCCGATCTGAATCTGGGGATCCAGGCCGCTGCCCCCATTGACCTCGGAGTGGCCGCCAACGCGAATGTGGCAGCGCCCATTGATGCGCCTGCTTCGGCCAATGTCCTGTCGGTCGGCTCCACCGCGGCAGGGGTTGCGCATCAGGGGGCCCTGATCGACCAGGGCATCAATGCTGACGCCACTGCCAATTCGGTGCAGGACAGCAGCGTCGGGCACGCGGCTGGAGCTGGCACGACGGACGGGTCGACGGCCCCTGCCCCTGCACCCACCGGGGGGACGACCGGTGGTGCGACGACGACGACCGATCCGACCGGAGCCAACGGCAGCCTGCTGGATGTGAACGTGAATTTGGACGCCAATGCGGGCATTGCTGCGCCGATCAACGGTGCGGCGGCAGCTAACGCGAATGTCGCCGCCCCCATCAATGCAGGTGTGGCGGCCAACATCGGGACGGTGGGCAGCACGGCCGTCGCAGATGCCCAGCAGGAGGCGGTCATCAGCCAGCACGTGGACGGAGCTGCGACAGCAAGCTCTGACCAGCACTCGAACCTCCAGCAGTAGGCTCCTGTGACGGCGCCTCCGGGACGTGAGCACGCGCCTACGGCGCCGGCGTCCCCGGCTCCGGAGATCGGCGGCCCTGTCCCGGCACGTGCGGACGGCGTAGAGCTGATCGGCGAGCTGAAGGGCTCCGGCTATCGGGACGCGCCAGCCCTCGTGCGGCGCGCGGACGGTCAGACATTGCAGCTGACCCCGCTGCTCTACTCGGTTCTCTCCGCGGTGGACGGAAGGAGCAGCGTCTCAGAGGTCGCTGACCGAGTGAGTCAGGGCTTCGGCCGCCGGGTGACGGCAGAGAATGTCCGCACGCTCATGGAGCAGAAGCTGCTTCCCCTGGGGCTGCTCGCGCGGGCCGACGGTTCGCAGCCGGAAGTCCGCCGGTCAAACCCGCTGCTGAGCCTGCGCTTCCGCTACACGGTCACCGACGAGGAGAAGACGCGGCGCCTCACGGCCCCTTTCGCGGCACTCTTCCGCCCGTGGATTGTGGTCCCGCTCGTTGCAGCCTTCCTGTTCGTGAGCTGGTGGGTGCTGGCGGAGAAGGGGCTCGCCTCCGCCACCTACCAGGCGTTCGACAGCCCGGGCCTGCTTCTGCTCGTCGTCGCCGTGACGGTCTTCTCCGCGGGATTCCACGAATTCGGCCACGCCGCTGCCGCACGCTACGGCGGCGCCACACCCGGTGCCATGGGAGCCGGCCTCTACCTCTTCTGGCCAGCCTTCTACACCGACGTCACCGACTCGTACCGCCTCGGACGGGCCGGACGCGTCCGCACCGATCTGGGCGGCCTGTACTTCAACGCCATCGTCACGGTGCTCATCGCCGGCATCTGGTGGGCGACGCGCTACGACGCCCTCCTCCTGGTCGTCCTGACCCAGATCCTGCAGATGATCCGCCAGCTCACGCCCCTCGTGCGCTTCGACGGGTACCACGTGCTCGCGGACGTCACCGGTATTCCCGACCTGTACCACCGGATCCGTCCCACGCTGCTGGGCCTGCTGCCGTGGCGCTGGGGACATCCCGAGACGAAGGCGCTCAAGCCGTGGGCGCGCGCGGTCGTCACCCTCTGGGTCCTGGTCGTGGTTCCGGTGCTGCTCAGCAGTCTCGCCCTGATGGTCATCACGCTCCCACGCGTTCTGGCGACTGCCTGGGCGAGCACGGTACGCCGCGAGAACGCCCTCGCTGCGGCCCTGGGCAACGGCGACCTCCTGGGCGCTGGTGCGCAGGCCGTCATGATCCTCGCCGCCGCACTCCCCGTCCTCGGAATGGGCCTGATCCTCTTCCGAATGGTGACCCGCGGGACACGCAGCGTATGGCAGAAGACGCGCGGACGCCCGGGGCGCCGCGCTTCATCGGTAGTAGCCGGCGTCGCCCTCGTTGCCCTCCTCGCCACCCTCTGGTGGCCCAATGGGTCGACCTACCGCCCGATCCGGCCGTACGAACGCGGCGCCGTCGCAGACGTCCTGGCCGCGCGGGCTCCCGTCACGGATCGCCTCGTGCAGGGACAGGAGCGACAAGTCGCGGCGATCTGGCCTCAGGGGGCCGCGAAGCCGACAGCCGACAAACCACAGCTGGCAATGGTCCTCGTACCGCGCACCGGCCAGGCCCCAGCGGCGGAGAACACCCAGGGTCCGGCACCGGCCCCAGCACCGGCCTGGGTCTTCCCCTTCAGCAAGCCGAGCCCGCCCGGCGACGGGGGAAACCAGGCTTTGGCCGTCAACACGAAGGACGGATCGGTTGTCTACGACGTCGCCTTCGCGATGGTCTGGGTCCAAGACGGCTCCGCGCTCAACGTGAACGAGGCAGACGCGTTCGCCAGCTGCCGGGACTGCGCCGCCGTGGCCGTCGCCTTCCAAGTGGTGCTCGTCGTCGGCCAAGTCCACGCCGTCGTCCCTCAGAACCTGGCCGTAGCTGCCAACTACAACTGCACCCAGTGCCTTGCCTACGCCGTCGCCAACCAACTCGTCCTGACACTCGACCAGCCGCTGAGTCCCGCCGGAATGGCGCAGCTCTCCACGCTGTGGGACGACATCGATGCGTTCCAAGCCACCATCCAGGATCAGCCTCTGACGCAGATCCAAGCCCGCCTGAACCAATACGCGGCCCAGATCCGGCAGATCATCCAGCAGGACCCGTCTGCGACCCACCAGGCGCCCAGCAGCGCCCCAGCGGCTACCGAACCGGCCGCTCCTTCTGGGGCGCCGGCCAGCAGCGCCCCCACTCCCGCTGCCAGCGTGCCCGACACCGTCACGGCACCCTCGACTTCGGGCGCAGGAGCGCCCGCGGCGCCTGCCAGCGAAGCCCCCGCCCAGACAACCGCTGCCGACCCCACCGACACGCCACAGCCTCCCGATCCCGCCGCAACGCCCGTCCCGGCACAGACCACTCCCCCAAGCTGACCTCTGGCACGGTGCGAGAAGGGCGCGAAGGTGGGCGGTTTGGAGGATGAGTCGGGTGTCACGCTAGCCCTAGAGCTGCTCGCTGCTTCCGTCCGGACTCTGGAGGCCTTGAACGTGCTTGCCCGATCGGTGACCCGAGCCTTGGGTGGGAACGGGCACATCGAAATCGCGCACGTCCCCCTCGGCGCCGCAGGACTTCGCAGCCGGCGTCGCCTTCGGGGGATGGTCCCGGATGCTGTCCCGTTCGCACTCGACGCTGCCCCGATCGGGCTCGCCACGGCACCCACTCTCATCCTCGGGCTCCTCGGCGCAGGGGTGGTCTTCCTCCGCATCGCCTCGATCGACTCGATCGACGCCTGCGATCACGGGCACGGGGTTCCCGCGCGAGAACATGAGGATCCGGGCTCCCGGAAGGTCCGCTTGCGGGCGGCCCTCAGGAACGCGGCAGCGTCTTCGAGGGTGGTGAGTGCAGCAGGCAGGAGGCAGGATGTCGTATTCCGCCAGAACCACCATGGCCGGTGGAGCACCCGCAAGACTCGCAGCTCGAAGCGGAGACGCATCGGGTTCCGCTCGGCGGGCAACATCAGGAGCATACGCGTTCCAGAAGTAAGTCATCGCCTCCTTGGTCAGGGTGAGCTGGTTGGCCTGGCGGTGATATGACGGGTACTCCATCATGTGGTCGGTGACCGGGGAGCACAGGACTTGGGCGGCCACCGCGTCGGCCCGGCGGAGCACTGCCGCCGCCGCCAAGTTGCCTCCCGCGCTCTCACCGAGGACCGTCACGGGTGCTCCCGCGCACCCCGTGAGTCTCTCGACGTGCGCTACTGCCCAGTCGACAGCTTTCACGGCATCATCGACAGCCGCCGGGTAGGGGTGCTCCGGAGCCTTCCGGTACTCGACCGCGACTACCGTCATCTCAGACAGATGAGCGAGGTGCCGGCTCACGGGCGTCACAGCGTTGATGTTGCCCAGGACCCAGCCTCCTCCGTGGAATACGAGGACCACCCCGAGGGTCGTGGGGGCGGGCTTGAAGACCCGGACGACCACGGGCGTTGCCGAATCGATGAGGACGTCTTCCTCATGGCTCATCTCCGCGCCTCTTCCCAGTGCGGGAAGATTGCGCATGGCTCGTCTTCGGGCCTCGCCCAGCGGAACCTTATGCAGGGGCGGGCGGTCAACCGCGCGCATTGCGTCGAGCATCTGCTGGCTGGCGGCGTCGAGTGGCATGGTGTCTCCTGGCAGGCTCAGACTCCCGTACTTGCCGTCAGCGTGCGGGCAAGTCGTGATGAGTACTTCGTCAATGGGGCGAGAGCGCCACTGCCGCGGTGACCTCTCGACATCACCATGCGGCCGATGCGGTGGGAGGGCCGGACCAGGCCGGTGGCGTGGCGCCGAGGACGTGGCGGATCCCTTCGGTCAGCGGTGGGCTGTGAAGTCGCGGTCGAAGTCGACCTCGTGGGTGAGCTGCCAGTATTCGAGGTGACTGAACGGCCAGATCTGGGACACGCGACCGTGGCGGTTCTTGTACCAGGTGCGCACCTGCGGCTGTCCCCAGGCGCGGGTGGCGTTCGCGGCATCGACCTTCGCGACGAAGTCGTCGAGCGCGCGCTGCGTCACCGCGAAGCCCTTCACGCCGCGCAGCAGCGTCTGATGGATAGCCTCGACTGCAAATTCGACGCCGCACTCCATCATGAAGTGCTGGCTGCCGTGCACCACATAGTTCGTGTTCGGGCCCATGATCATGAAGAGGTTCGGGTAGCCGGGGACCGAGGCGCCGGCCCATGCCCGAGCGTCGCCGTCCCAGTGCTCCTTGAGGGTCTCGCCCGTCGCACCGCGGACCTCCATCGGGTCGAGGAAGTCGGAGGCCTGGAATCCGGTCGCGTAGACGACGACGTCGAACTCGTGAAGCTCCCCGTCGGCGGTTGCTATCCCCTTCTCCGTGAAGTGGTCGATGCCACTCGTGACAATCCGAGCGTGCGGTCGCTGCAGCGCCTGTGACCATACGCCGTTGTCCCGCAGCATCCGTTTGGCGCCCGGCGGATAGCTGGGCACCACGGTTCCGACGAGCGCGGGATGGTCCTTCCACTGCTCCGTGATGATGTCGGTGAGGATCTGGCGCACCTTGAGGTTGACGGCAGAGACGGAGTCCTCGCGCTCCCAGCCGGGGGCGGCGACCACCGTGTGGGTGCGGCCCGTGGCAGATTGGAAGAAGCCAGAGAGTCGGAACCACTGACCGTAATAGGGGACGTGCTCGCACAGCCAGCTCAGTGCCGGTGGCGTGGGGTCGTGGTAGTTGGGCGCCGGGACCATCCAGGGCCCAGATCGCTGGAACACGGTCAGCTGCGCGACGCTGTCCACGATGGCGGGAACGATCTGGTAGGCGCTCGCACCGGTGCCGATGACGGCGACCCGCTTGCCGTCCAGGTCCACCCCATGGTCCCAGCGCGCCGAGTGCATCTGCGCACCGCGGAAGTCGCCGCGCCCCGGGTATTCCGGGATATTCGGCCGCTCGAGCTGGCCGACCGCCGAGATGACGGCATTGAAGCGTTCGATGGTCTCCGCGCCGCCGCTCGATCGCGTCACGACCTCCCATTCGCCTCGCTCCTCGTCCCACCGGAGAGCAGTGACCTCCGTGTCGAACACGACGTGCTTGCGCAGGGCGGCTCGCTCCACGATCTCCAGCGCATACTCCTCGACCTCCTCTCCCCGGGCGTAGGCGCTGGGCCAGTCGGCGCGCTGGGCGAAGGAGTAGCTGTAGGCGAAGGTCGGGGTGTCCAGGCGCACGCCGGGATAGGTATTGGCCCACCACACTCCGCCGACGTCGGGGTTCTTCTCGAAGGCCGTGAACGGCACGCCTGCCTGGCTCAGCCGGTACATCGCGGCGATGCCGGACATGCCTGTGCCGATCACCGCCACCCTGAACTCTCGGCCCTGGGCGGCCTCTTCGAACGTCCAGCCAAGGGCCCCGAGCTTCTTCGGCGCGAGGTCGAGCTCGTGGGTCAGCAGCGCGGTATCGGCATCAGCTGCCCCATTGGTGAGGAAATCGAGCAGGATGTGGGTCTCTGTCGGATCGAGGCGGCGCGGCCTGGTGAGGTGCTCGTCCCGGACCTGCTTGAGGGCGGCGAGGGCCAGATCGCGCGCCTTGGTCTGAGCCTCGGGGCTCAGTCCGCCCTGCGGGGCCGGAACGACATCCGCTGGCGGGAACGGGGGCCGAAGCTCGGGCCGAAGGATCTGGGAGTCTCCGGTGACGGCTGCGAGTGCGACGAGCAGCGACGGCAAGTCAGCCTGGTCGACAATGCGCTGCAGGAACGCATCGTCCTCAGTGATCGGCTCGTACTCCTCGCGCCAGTACAGGTCGTCGACGGCTTCTGAGTGCGTGGTGATCGAGGCAGGAATCATCATTGAAGCCTCCGGGATGCGTAGTGACGTGTAAATAATGTACCCATGGTGCATATCTTGAGTAGATAATGGTTACAGACAGTTGCCATTGTCAAGCCACTCAAGGGGCGCAGATACTCTGTGAGCATGTCCGAGACTCCTCCCGCGGCCCCTCAGGGGTCGCAGACGCTGGCGCGCGGGATTCAGGCGCTCAAGAACGTGGCGACGTCGGGCAATGGACTCTCAATTCAGGAAGTGGCGGCCGGCTTGGGCATCCACCGCAGCGTCGCCTCGCGGCTGCTGCAGACCCTTTCAGAGAGCGGCCTGGTCGCGCGTGGAGGCGATGGCCGCTATCGCGCGGGCGCGGGGCTCATCCCGCTGGCGCGCAACGGCATCGCCGCCTTCCGTGAGGAGGTGCTGCCCGAGGTGAGGCGCCTCTCCGACAGTCTGGGGGCGACGGTCGCCCTGTTCGTGGAGCAGGCAGGGGCAGCCTACGCGCTGCTGGTCGAGACTCCGCGATCGGCGGGCTTCCACCTCTCGCTCAGCGAGGGAGCCAGCTACCCTTTCGACCACGGCGCTGCCACCTGGGCGCTGCGCTCCCTTCACCCGGCACGCCCGAACGATCCTGCCGTCCTGACCGAGGCGCGCTCGCGCGGCTGGGCGCGCACTTCCGGCGAGGTTGAGCCGGGGGCGTACGCTCTGGCGGTCCCGATCGGCTCAGACGGGCTGCGCCCGAACGCCTGCCTGGCGGCCATCACCCTGCGGGAGGAGATACTCGACGGCGCACTCGAGCCGATGCTCGAGTCTGCGCGGGTGATTGCCGCATGACCTTCAGGTAGCCGGCATCAGACGGCGCGGGAGCTGCCGCCGTCGACACGGATGTTCTGCCCCGTGATGTAGCTCGACTCGTCGCTCGCGAGGAAGCGGACGACGCGCGCGACCTCGGCCGTGCTGGCCGCACGGCGCAGGGGGATGCGGGAGGTCCATTCGGCGGGGACCGTGCTGGGGTCTGGCTTGGTGAAGCCGGGTAGGACGTTGTTCATGCGGATGCCCCGCGGGCCGTACTCGTCAGCGTAGAGCTTGGCGAAGGAGGCGAGGCCAGCGCGGATGGTGGCCGAGACCGGGTACGCGGGGTTCGGCTCGAAGGGCGAACTCGTCGAGATGTTCACGATCGACCCGCTCCGGGGCTGCAGCATGTGTGGAGTGACAATGCGAGCCATGCGGACGACATTCAGCAGGCAGATCTCCAGCCCGTCCACCCAGTCCTGATCGGTCAGCTCGAGGACCCCGCCCTTGGCAGGGTGACCGGTGCAATTGACGACGGCGTCGACGCGCCCATAGGTGGACACAGCCAGGTCGACGACTGCCTGCAGGTCGTCGACGGAACGGTTCGAGCCGGCCATGCCGACGCCGCCGACCTGGCGCGCGAGGTCCGCGGCGCGCCCGGAGGGCGACATCGCGGCGATGCGATAGCCGCAGGCGGCGAGCTCGGTGGCACACGCCGCACCGATGCCGGACCCTCCCCCGACGACGATCGCGACCTTCTCGGGATTGGCCATCAGGACTCCCCCTCCTGCGACTTCGCCTCGGCACCGCGCTTCGCATAGTGTTCGGTCAGCAGGTCGACCGCCAGGGTCGACAGCTCGGCGAGCTCCTTGAAGTCGACGTCATCACCGGCTGAGGCCGATACGTAGAATCCCTCCGTCAGCGCCCGGCCGAAGGCCACGATCTTCCGTGCGAAATCCGGATCCGCCCCGAGGGCCTGCGCCGGGAACTGCCCGCCCACCTGCCCCAAGGCGGTCTCGAACATGTCCGCACGGATCTGAAGGTACTTCTGGCGCGCTTCGTTGTCCTCCAGACGCTTCTCGAGGGCGAAGACCAGACCGATGACCCAGAACGCGTGCTTCGCATTGGCGGGGTCCGATCGAGGGGCAGCCGCGCCCGCAATCGAGCTGCCCAGCAACTCACGCTGACTCCGTCCCCCGACCGAATCGCGCCAAAGACCGAAGCAGTAGTCCAACAGCGCGACGAATAGCTTCTCCTTGTTCTCGAAGTGCCAGTACACCGAGCCGATAGGGAGCCCCGAGACACGCGCAACCTCCGACATCGTAGTCCCCTCGTAGCCTGCCTCAACCGCGAGGCCGAGGACCGCGTCCAGGATTGCCTTCTCGTTCTCTGGCGTCGTGTAGTGCACGCTCCTGCGTTTGGCCATGCTCACCAACTTCCCGGATCGTCTGCGACCTCAAACCCCTTGACGCCTGTGTGACCCACGATATACCGTCGCATCAATCCAGAACCTGCATTCTAGAATTCAGCAATTTGCGATCTGGAGAATGGCTCCACCTACCTAAGACCCCGACCGTTCCGGCCGTCCCTGCGCAGCGTTGCGCCACCGGCCGTGAGCGCGCTGTGAAACCCGAACGGATGAGGACGGGTCTCGCGCAGAGAGGCACTCATGAAGGTCACTGAATTGATCGCCGGTTCGAAGATGAGCCGGTTCCAGATCCTCGCCGTCGCCACCGCCATCGTGCTGACGGTCCTCGAGGGCTACGACTCCGCCATGATGGTGTTCGTCGCGCCCTACGTCACCAAGCAGTTCGCATCCTCCGCCAGCATGATCGGACTGGTGCTCGCGGGCGCCTTGATCGGCATGGTTGTCGGTTCAGTCATCGTTGCACCCATTGCCGACAAGGTCGGTCGCCGCCGCATCGCTATCGTCGGCACCGTTATCGTCGCCATCGGCATGCTCGCTTCTCCGTTCTCCACCGACATGACCAGCATGCTGTGGGCCCGCATCGTGACGGGCCTCGGTGTCGGCGCACTGATCTCCGTCGTCGGCGTCATCGCCGCCGAGTACTCGAACCGGCGCGTCTACCCGGTGGTCATGGCGATCTATTCCGCCGCCATCAACATCGGAGCCGTGCTGGGTGCCGTCATCATCGGACCATTGCTGCCAGTCCAGGGCTGGCGGTTCGCGTTCTGGGTCGGCGTCGTGCTTTCCATCATCGCCATCGTGCTCGCAGTCGCGCTCTTCCCCGAGTCGATCGCCTGGCTCGCCGCGCGCCGAAAGCCCGGCTCACTCGAGCGCCTCAATAGCACCCTCGCCCGGATGGGCCACGATCCCCTGCCCGGACTCCCCGAAAGCCAACTGCCGGCACGCGAGGGCAGCAGCGCACTGCGCACCGTCTTCTCCAAGCAGCTCATGGGTCAGACGGTGCTGATGATCATCGGCTACATTTCCTTCCTCGTCGTGTTCTACTTCGCCAACAGCTGGGCTCCGAACACCCTCGCAGCGGCGACGAAGAATCCGGCGCTCGCAGCTCCCACCACACTCTCGCTGGGTCTTGGTGGCATCATCGGCGCCTTGGTGTTCGGCTTCATCTCCACCCGTGTGAACCCGCGGATCCTCACCCCCATCTTCCTCATTGTCGGCGCCGCCGGCCTTGCGCTGTTCGGCTTCATCGAGACCAACCTGCCGGCTTCGCTGATCGAGCTCTTCGTCGCCTCCTTCTTCTTCAGCGCGGGCGTGACGGGCTTCTACCAGATCATCCCCAAGCTGTACCCGACTCTGGCCAGGGCCACCGGGTATGGCATCGTGGCCGGTGCCGGGCGCATCGGCGGCATCGCCTCCCCGATCCTCGCGGGCGCCGCGTTCGACGCACACATGCCAGTGCCGGCCGTCTTCGTGATCTTCGCGCTGCCGCTGGTCGTCTCCGCGCTGACCATCGCCGGTCTCCACGCGCTCGAGTCCACCCAGCGCAGGCGCGCAGCAGCGACCCAGAATGCGGCCGAGGAGAACGAGGCCCTCGCCTCACCCACCAGCTGATACCCCCCTTCCGCGCCGCCGAGTTTCAGGGCAGCGCGGAAGGCGACTTTTCTAGAACGAAAATTCTAGAACTTTATTTCTGAGAGGAAGCAACCTATGACTCTAGCGGTGGCAGCCCTGTCCCACGCCCCTTCCTTCGGCAACGTCGACCCCGGCGGGAGCACGTTCGCCGAGATCCAGTCCGCCATCGGAGAGGTCAAGGCCTTTGTGAAGGACTACGATCCCGAGGTCGTCGTCGTCTTCGGCCCAGACCACTTCAACGGCCAGCTCTACTCACTCATCACGCCATGGGCGGTGGGTGCCCAAGCTGAAGGCGTCGGGGACTACAGCACCACCGAAGGCCCACTACCCGTGGACAGCGCCGCCGCCCGCTCCCTGCACGCCCACGTGCTCGAGCAGGGCATCGAGATCGGGCGCTCCGAGCGCATGAAAGTCGACCACGGCGTCGTCCAGCCGCTCGACTTCGTCTTCGGCAAGGACTTCACCCAGCCGATCGTCCCGGTCTTCGTGAACTCCCTCGGTATCCCGCTGACCCCCATGCGCCGAGTCCGCGAGATGGGCGAGGCCTTCGGCAAGGCGGCCCAGGCGCTGGACAAGCGGGTGCTCTTCCTCGCCTCCGGGGGGATCTCGCACAACCCGCCGATCCCGCGGTGGGAAGGGGCTCCCGGGACCATGCAGGAGCGCCTCATTGCGTACGCCCCCACCCGCCAGGAGCGACTGGACCGCGAGCAGAAGATCGTCAGCGGGATCCAGGCGATCGCCGACGGCAACGCCCCGAGCGACCCGTTGAACGAGGAGTGGGACCAGCTGCTCCTGGACACGTTCCGCTCTGGGGACCTGAGCCCTGTGGACGGGTGGGCGAACGACTGGTTCTTGGCAGAGGGCGGATCGGCGGCGCATGAGATGCGAAGCTGGGTCGCTGCCTATGCCGCGCTCTCCACTGCCGGGACGTACCGCCTTCCCGTTGACCACTATTGGCCGGTGAAGACTTGGGGCGCCGGCTTCGGCATCCAGGCTGCGATCACGGAGGCCTCATGACCTCCCCGGCCCACGTGCTCTCACCCGCCGCGAAGGGCGCGACGGGGCTGGCCACCTTCTGGGAAGCCGTCGCCGACCTTCCGCACCGGCTGGAATACGTCCAGATCGGCGCCTGGCGCACCCGCGTGCTGCACGTCGGCCACGGCGAGCAGACAATCGTCCTGCTCAACGGCACCAGCGGACACATCGAAGCGTTCACGCAGAACGTCCGCGCCCTCGCTGCCCGCTACCACGTCATCGGCTACGACTATCCCGGGCACGGCTTCACCACTCTGAGCGACCACGACCTCGAGATCCCCGAGTACGAATCCCACCTGCTGGCACTGCTCGATGCCCTCGGCCTCGAGCGGGTCCACATCATCGGCGAATCTCTCGGCGGCTGGATCGCGATCAAGTTCGCCGCCCACCACCCCGAGCGCGTGCGCACCATCGTGCTCAGCGCTCCCGGAGGCCGGGTCGTGGGCGAGCAGAGGGTCGACCGGGCCCAGTCGGTGAGCATGCAGGCAGTCGCCGACCCCAGCTACGAGAACGTCAAGAAGCGGCTCCAGGTCGTCATCCACGATGCGGAGAAGATCACCGACGAGCTGGTGAAGGTCCGCCAGGCCATCTACTCGCAGCCGGGGTTCGGAGAATCCATGCGCCACATCTCCGTGCTACGCCAACCCGAAGCGCGGTGGCGCAACCGGGTCACCGTTGAGGACTACGCGGCGATTCCGGTGCCCGCGCTGCTGGTCTGGACGGACCACGAGCCGACCGGGGGCCCGGAGGTCGGCAAGCAGTTGGCGGCGGCCATCCCGGACGGCGAATACCTGCTAGTGACCGAAGCCGCCCACTGGCCGCAGTGGGAGGGCTCCGATGCCTTCAACGAGCACACGCTCGACTTCCTGAGGAGGAAAGGGTGACCAGCACAGCGAGCGAGCAGACCATCGAGGAGATCGCGAACGAGATCTACCTTGCGCGCCGCGGGACGTACACGATCGACTACGTCAGCCCTCGTCTGCCCGACCACGACCTCGAGTCCGCCTACCGGATCTCCGAGATCGTCGCCGCCCGCCGAGAGGCCGAGCTCGGCGTGAGGCGGGCAGGCCGCAAGGTCGGGCTCACCAATCCGCTCGTGCAGCAGCGCGTCGGCGTCTTCGAGCCGGACTACGGAATCCTCCACGACGACATGGTGTTCCCCTCCGGTGCCAGACTGGCCCAGTCGCGCTTCAATTTCCTGCGCATCGAGGCCGAAGTCGCGTTCGCTTTGAAGGAGGACATCCTCGACACCCGGCTCGAGGCCATCAGGGACTCGATCGACTATGTCACCCCGGCGTTCGAAATCGTCGACTTCCGCTTTCCCGGTAACGTCGGCGCGATCGTCGACACCGTCGCCGACAACGCCGGGTGCGGGGGGCTGGTCCATGGCGAGGAGAGACACGCCTACGGCGATGTCGACCTGACGGCCGCGGAGATGGTCATCACGACCGCGGACGGCCTCGAAATCACCCGTGGCATCGGCAGCAATGTGCTCGGCGACCCGATCAATGCGGTCAAGTGGCTCGCCGAGACCGCGATGCGCATCGGCCAGCCTCTGCGCGCCGGCGAGCTACTGCTCTCAGGCTCAATCGGCTACATCGAGCCCTGGCCAGCCGACGTCGAGTGCATCGCCACCATCACAGGGCTGGGCCGCGTGACTGCGACCCTCGATTCGAACAGCTGAGGACATAGCGATGACCGAGAGAACATACGGCGTCGATATCGAGACCCGAACCGAGATCGAGCAGCTCGTCTCCGAACTGCTCTACCGCCTCGACCACAATCGGGCCGACACCACCTGGGAGCTCTACACCGAGGACGCCGTCACCGTAGGACCGCTCGGCACCATGAAGGGCCGCGACGCTATAAAGTCCTGGGGAGCAAAGCGCGCACAGCAGACCGACGTCGTCGGACTCCATGTCATCGGCGGGATCCGCCTCGCCTGGGAGGGCGAAATCCTGGCCGGAACCGTCACGTACTTGACCTTTCGCGATGCGGCCGAGGACGTGCTTAAGCCGGCGAGCGTCGGCGAGTTCCGCGAGCAGTACCGCAAGGTCGACGGCGGGTGGCGCTTCGCGCGCCGCGAGATTGTCCCCGTATTCGGCGGCGCCAACGCGGCGGCGCACGCCAAGCGCCTCGCCGACGCCGAGGCCGTGAACGCGGGGCCACGGTGAAGCCGGTTGCCCTGGCATCGGGAGCACCCGCCCCTGCGCTGCTGCACCAGGCGCTCGCCTCGCAGGCCGCCGCCGAATTCGTCATGGCATCCGGCTACGACGGCGTGATCGTAGACCTGCAGCACGGCGAAGTGGGACTCGACGACGCGTGCCGAATGCTTCGCGCGGTCCCCCGCGAGCAGAGCGAGTATGCCTACGCCCGGGTCGGCTCCATCGACGCCACGTCGATCCTGCGCCTGCTGGACTCCGGTGCACGCGGGATCATCGCCCCCACGGTGGAGACGGCCGAGCAGGCCGCCCGACTCGTCGCAGCGACCAAGTACCCTCCGCTCGGCAGCCGCAGCCTTGGACCCTCCCGTCCCGCCCTCTACCCGGGCCAGGACTACACCGCGGCCGGCAACCGCGCCGTCTCGGCGGTGGTCCAGATCGAGACGCGCGCCGGCTTGGAGAACGCCGACGCGATCTTCGCCGTCGACGGCCTCGACTCCGTATACATCGGTCCGGCCGACCTCGCGGTGAGCTACGGGCTCCCCGGGCGCGGGGACTGGACCGACGGCCCCGTGCGCGAGGCGATCGGCGAGCTGTCCGTGAAGGCCCGCGCTGCTGGCCTCACCCTCGGGATCTACTGCGCTTCCGCCGAGTATGCGAGCGGGCTCCTCGAGGAAGAGCTGGTCGACTACGTCGGCCTCGGCATCGACCTCGTATTTCTGAACACCATGGCAAGGTCCGCCATCAAGGCACTGAGGAGCGAACAATGGGCTACGACGCCGACGTCGTGATCATCGGGGCGGGCCCTGTCGGCCTGACCCTGGCCAACCTGCTGGGCCTGCGTGGGATCGACGTGCTCTTGCTCGAGGCCGGCGAGGAATTGATCGACTACCCGCGGGCCGTCGGGATCGACGACGAGGCCATGCGGGTCATGCAGTGCATCGGCCTCGTAGAAAAGGTCCTGCCGCACACCGTCCCCGACCAGCGGATCCGCCTCGTCAACGGACGCGGCACGGTCATCGGCATCATCGACCCGGCAACCCGCGTGTTCGGCTGGCCGAGACGCAACGGCTTCGTCCAGCCTCTCGTCGACCGGGTGCTGCTCGAAGGCCTGCACCGCTTCGGGAACGTGAGGGTCCGATTCGGGACCCGGATGACGGAGCTGAGGCAGGACGGCGAAGGCGTGACCGCACGCTGCCGGGAAGGAGCCGGCCAGGAACACGACGTCCGCGCGAAATGGGCGGTGGCCGCGGACGGTGGAAGCTCAGGAACCCGGAAAGCCCTCGGCATCAGCTTCGAGGGAGAGACCCGCAAGACCCCCGGACTGGTCATCGACGTCGCCAACGACCCCATCGGCACACCCCACGCGGTGTTCGGCGGTGACCCGAAGCGCGGCTGGGCCACGCTCTCGCTCCCGCATGGCATCCGCCGCTGGGAGTTCAACGTCCTCCCCGGCGAAGAGGACCGGGCCGAGACCGATGCCTTTGTCTACGGTCTGCTGGCCGACCACGTCCCCGATCCGAGTGCGCTGAACATCATCCGGCGAAGGGTCTACACCTTCAACGCCCGCATCGCCGGTACCTTCCGCCAGGGTCGGGTCCTGCTGGCCGGTGACGCAGCACACGTCATGCCCGTCGTCGCTGGACAGGGCTGGAACTCCGGCATCCGCGACGCGGTCAACCTCGGCTGGAAGCTCGCAGCGGTCGTCGACGGCCGTGCCGACGCCGGCCTTCTGGACACCTACGACCAGGAACGCCGTGACCACGTCGCGGCTATGATTGGCCTGTCCCTGAACATGTCCCGGCTCATGACGAACCGGAGCCGTCTGGCCTCGGCGGCCCGCGACCTCAGCGCCGCCGTGATCTCGAAGCTGCCCAAGCTCAAGCGACAGGTCTCCTCGCAGGGCTTCAAGCCCATGCCGCAGTACGACCGCGGTGTCGTGGTGCCGTCATCGCTCCCACGCTCGAAGTCGGTGCCAGTCTCCTCCGACTCGCCCCTCTCCGTCGGCACGCTGTTTCCACAGCCCCGCGTACGAACGGCAGACGGAGGCGAGAAGCTGCTCGACGATGCGACCGGCACCGACTGGCGCGTCATCGTATGGAACAACGACCCGGCCGCACTGATCTCCCCCGCCACCGCTGAGCTGCTGCCCGTCCTCGGCGCTACCCTGGTACACGTCGTTCCCGCCGAGCAGCTCCCCTGGGCGGCCGCCCACGCGGCCGCCGGCGTCGCCGTCGTCGGCGACCCCTCAGGAGAGCTGAAGCGCTGGTTCGACGTTCGGCCCTTCTCGGCTGTGGTGGTCAGGCCCGACCACGTGGTAGCAGCCGAGTGCCTCGCCCAAGAGCTCGACGTGACCCTGCAGAAAGTCTGCTCCGCCGCCTGTCTCGTCCGCCCGGCCGCCCGCGACGACGAGCGAGCAGAGGCCGCACGTCGTGCCGACCTAGGCACTGACGCGCGCGAGGCTGCACCCGTGGGCTGACGGTCCCAAGGGCCTCGTGTACGACTGCCCTCGCGGGGCCGAACCTGCATCCTCACCTTCTACCGCCAGGAGAATCACTGTGCTCACTCGCACAGAAGCCACCCGCCAGCATGATGCCCGCCCCACCGCCGACGATGGCCGAGCGCTCGGGGCGAAGTGACTTCCCGATTCAGATCAATGAATGGGCACCCCATTGGGATGTCATCGGACATTGGCCCTGCCGCTTCTTCTCTCGCGCTCGCCTGGGGATCCGGGCTTCTGCAAGAGCTGGCCTGTGCTTCTCCCGCCTAGATGCTTCATGCACCGCCGGGCAAGGCTCTTGCTCAGCCCTGCGCGGCGCGCCAGATCCTCGGCTCTGATCGCCGTCCATTTGTCAGGGGCCTCTCTCAAGAGAATGCTCTCGACGCGTCGTACGGCCCAAACTGGAAGGGCTGCCTGGCTCATCCGGCCCCCACGGGACCGGCGTCTGGCACGTGGACGTGCAAACTGCCCGTGGTTCCCATCTGCTCCATGTCCTTCCTCACCTCAGGTCTCGGGCAGGGATGTCATGTGGAGGGAGAGGAGCCGCCATTTCCCCGTCGGCCCGAGGCGCCAGAGGCCGCTCGTCGCTGACTGGATGGAGCGCGCGGCCCCTTCGGAGGTGAGCAGGTCCAGCTGCGCTGTCCCCCATCCTGCCGCGGTGCCGGCGCCGAGTCTGGAGGCCTTCTCGAGCTGGTGGCTCACGGATCGGTACTGCACCGTCCGGGCCAGGACATACCTGCGCAGGCCTTCGGCAGTGTCCCGTCGCCCGGTCGAGTGCGTGTAGATGAGCTCCCGATCGAAAAGCTCGTCCCAGCGTGCTGGGTCTGGCGCAGCCATCCATGCGCACCGCGCCGCCTCAGCCTCCGCAAGCTCCTCCAGGAGGGATGTGCTCACGGCTCCGCCCGCCGCACTGGCCCACCGGCCCCGGGATCGGACATCTGCAATACGCGCAGGCGTCCGCCGACGAGCCCCACGGCGCGCACCTCCCCCGTCGGGGTGGCCATGGATTCTCCGGCCAGAGCGCGCACCAGGGGTTCGCGCCAGGCCGCGGCGACGTCGTCGAATGCGATGTCGTCGAGGCCCGCGAGCATCGGCGCATCGTGCCATTGCGAACGGTTCCCGAAGAGGAACGGGACGTCGAAGCAGTGGGCGGCGCCGGCGCCCCCCGCCGCCTCGAGCTCAAGCCTCGAGACGTGTACGAAGATTCCGGACTCTCGCAGCTCTTCCGCCAGTTCTCGTGCGGCAGCGGAGAACTGGTACTCGGTCATGTCGGCGGTCATGCGTTCCCAGGCGCTGCCCAGGGACGGTCGCTCCTGGGGGCGGGCGAAGTGTGCCTCGCGGAACTCGGTGGCGGCGGGCTCGGGCAGTTCGGACGCGGCTGCGGGAGGGATGAAGGCGCGCGCCTCGTGCGCGGTGGTCGCGAGCAGGACCTGCCGGACGCCCATCATGCGCCCGGCGGCTGCATGCCAGTCCTGCACGTCGGCCGTGAGCCGGCCGCCGGCGAGGGGCTGGACCCCGAGTCCGCGACCGGCCCATGCCCGATTCACTGCGGCAGACGCTGCGACGAGACGGGCTGGCTCGACCTCAGGCAGCTGCGTCCCGCCGAGGGACTCCGCGAACACCCTGCGCCGTTCCGCCGACCCCTCCGGGCCTGGCGGTGGCTGGTAGGGAAGGCTGAAGAGTGCGAGGCGGCGGATGCGTCCGGCGAGCGAGGGGTCCTGCGCGGCCGCGAAGGCGAGCCACGCCCCGGCGGACTGGCCTGCGAGGGTCACGTTCTCCGGGTCGCCGCCGAAGTGCGCTGCGTGCTCGATGGCCCAGTCCACAGCGGCGAGAACGTCGGACATAGCGGCGACAGTCCCGTCGGGGCCAGGCAGGAAGCACGCTGCGGCGCCGAGCCGGTATGCGGGAACGATGACGACCGCCCCCGCGGTCTCGGCGAGCACCGAGGCGTCGTGCCAGCGGACCGACGCACCCCCCGAGACGTACCCACCTCCGGGCAGGAACACGACGACGGGCGCGGCGCGACCAGCACCGGCGGGAGCGTACACGCTCACTTGGAACGCGTCGTCCTCCTGCTGCACCTGCGAGGCCGCCGGACCGAGCAGCCAGTCGAGTCCGCCCGGCTGTTGCGGGAAGACCACCAGTTCCTCGGTCGTGCCCACTTGCGCAGGAGGGACAGGCACTGCTGGCGGGAGGAGGCCGTGGTCCGCTGTCCCGAGGCGAGCCCAACGGCAGCGGGTGATGACGACGCCGCCCGATCCCCGTGGAGCACCCGAAGTGCGGGACCGCTGCCCCGCTTCCGCGGCGCTCACGGGAGCGGCTCGTACTGGGCTGGGTCGAGTTCGCGCGTCAGCTTCCAGTAGTCCAGGACCGGAAGGGGCCAGATCTGGGACACCCGCCCGAACCTGTTCTTGTACCAGGTCTGGACGCTCGGGTGGCCCCACGCCTTGGTGGCGCTTGCGGCATCGAGTCGCTCGTAGAACTCATCGAGGACCTCCTGCTTCAGGTCGAGCGCGGCCCAGCCCTGCTCGAGTTCGCGGCGGATGCCGTCGAGGGCGTACTCGAGGCCGTACTCGATCATGGAGAACAGGCTGCCGTTGACCACGTGGCCGGTGTTGGGTCCCGAGACGATGAACAAGTTGGGGAACCCGGGCACGGTCATGCCGAGGTAGGCCTTCGCGTCGCCGCCCCAGTACTCGTGGAGATCGCGGCCGTCGCGGCCCGTGATGCGCAACGGCTCGAGGAACTCGCTGGCCTGGAATCCCGTGGCGTAGACGACGGCGTCGAGGCGGTGGAGCGTGCCGTCCCCGTCCACGATGCCCTCGGGAACGAAGTGGTCGAGCCCGGAGGTCACGAGGGTGGTCTGGGGCTTCCTGAGCGAGGCCGCCCAGACGCCGTTGTCGCGGAGCATGCGCTTGCCGCCGAGCAGGTAGTCGGGGGTGACCTTCTCGAGGAGGTCCGGCCGGCCGGCGTACTGCTCGGCAAGGATCGCGCGAAGCGACTCCTGCACCCTGTGGTGGACTTCCGAGATCGAGTCCTTGCCGGCCCACTCGGGGTCGATCACCGTGGTGTGCTGGCGCCCCTCGACGCCCAGCCAGTGCTGCCACAGCCGCAGCCACTGGCCGAAGTGGGGCAGGTGGTCCGAAAGCCAGAGGACGGCGTCGGGCATGTCGTCGTAGTACATCGGGGTAGGCAGCATCCACGGCGAGCTGCGCTGGAAGACCGTGAGGGAGGCGACCCGGTCCACGATCGCAGGGACGATCTGATAGGCGCTCGCCCCCGAGCCGACCACAGCGACCCTCTTGCCCTCGATGTCGACCCCGTGGTTCCATTCCGCCGAGTGCATCTGGGCGCCGGTGAATGACTCGCGGCCAGGAGTGGCGGGGATCTTGGGCCTGTCGAGCTGGCCCACCGCCGTGAAGACGGCGTCGACCCGGTGGACGGTCGCGGTGCCTCCGACGAGGACGCGCACGTCCCATTGGCGGGAGTCTTCGTCCCAGATGATGGACTCCACGTCCGCCCCATAGACAATGTCGTCGAGGAACCCGCCGCGCTCGGCGACGGTGCGCGTGTAGCCGTGGATCTCGTGGCCCTGGGAGAACTGCTGCGGCCAGTCGTCACGCTGGGCGAACGAGAAGGAGTACGCGTAGTTGGGGGTGTCGAGGCGCACGCCCGGGTAGGTGTTCTTCCACCACGTGCCGCCCACGTCGTAGCCCTTCTCGAAGACCTTCACCTCGATCCCGGCTTGCTTGAGCCGGTACGCGGTGGCCATGCCCGCGACTCCGGCGCCGACCACGGCCGCCGAGAAGGTCCGGCCCGGCGCGATCTCGTCGACGCGCCACCGCGGGCGGCCGTTCGCCTGCGGGGCGAGGGCCATGTCGTGCTTGAGGAGCGGGCGGTATGCGGCGTCGGCACCGTTGGTGATCCAGTCGACTACGGCGTCGGCCTCCTCGTCGCTGAGGGTGCGGACGCGGGTGATGCGCTCATCGCGCACCCGCTTGAGCGCGGCGAGCGCGAGCTCGCGGGCCTCGGCCTGCTGCTGGTCGCTCATGCCTCCGTGGGGCTTGCCGACAGTGTCGACGGGCGGCTGCGGGGGGCGGAGCTCGTCGCGGAGGATGCTGAAGTCCCCCGTCGCCGCCGCAAGGGCGACCATGAGCGCCGGAAGCTCGACCGCCTTGACTGCCTGGGCGAGGAACGCGTCGTCCTCGGTGATGGGGATGTACTGCTCGCGCGTGTAGAGGTCGTCGACCTCGCGGGCGAGGTCGACGGGTGCCAGCGATTCGGTCACAGTGCTCTCCTCGTGTGAAGGGCCGCCCCGGGTGAGCAGCGTCACGTCTAGATCCATAATAGACAAGAAAATGTAATAATCCATTAATAATGCATTCTAAGCTCGGGGGTTCGCGCCGGAATCACTCGGCTTGGGAGAGCAAGCTCGCCAGCGCGGCGGCGTCGGAGGAGCGGGCCGTCCGGAACCGGGCAGGCCACACGCCCTGCTTGCCGGGGGCAATGATGCCCTGAGGGTCCACGGCGTCCTTGAGCAGCTCTTGGAAGCGGAGCGCCGCGTGGTCGTTGAAGTCGAATCCGCCGGCGATCCGGTCCATGTAGTCGACGTGGCTGCGGTACGGCGCATAGCCGCGGGCGCGGGCCGCATCGAGGAGCCGCACATACAGCTCGCGGGCGCGGGCGAGCATCTCCTCGTTGCCTCGCTCGAAGAAGATCATCGTCACGTGGACCATGTGGCGCGGGTACAGGTGGTAGCCGATGTACAGGTCGAAGCCGTATTCGGCGTACAGGTCCTTCGCCTCCTGGTAGAACGCGTAGACCTCCTCGCCACGTGCCGGGATGATCGGCGCGGCATCGATGTGGCCGCCGTTCTCCGACGCCCACGCGACGGTCGAGAGCGGCCGGAGCGTGGGGACGCCGGCCATCTGGGTGCGGTCGGCCTCGGCGATGCGATCGTGCTCGAGCGCACGGCCCTCCTCGCCCTCATAGGTCCGGGCGTCGACCACGGCGTCCGGGATTACGGCGGTGACACGTTCGCGCACGATCTCGAGGCGCCGGCGCACGAGGCCCGGGTCGCCGTACAGGCCGAACTTCGCGTTCCACTGCCCGATCCCGAACTCCCGGCGCATCTCGTCGAGCCGCCAGTCAGGGATGGAGCCCTCGCCGTCCCAGAAGTCCTTCCGCGCCCCACGCATCGTCGCGGCGCGGACCACGTTGCCGCACAGCGCGTTGTTCTGGATGATGTCCTCGCGGCGCAGCTGCGTCAGCACGTCGATAAGTGCGGGGAGGTCCTCCTCGCGCTCGACCATGATGTCCCCGTTCGCGAATGCCTGCGGAGCAGGCATCAGCCACAGGCCGCCGGAGACGACGACGCCGAGGTTGGACTGGGTGAACAGTCCGTCCAGCGTGGGACCGAAGCCGCCCTGGAAGATCGGACCGAGGTCGGAGTCCTCCATGGCGCCCATGCCGGTGCGCAGCAGGTCGCCGTCGGGCAGCACGACCTCGAGCCCGCACAGGCTCTTGACGTGGTCCCCGAGCGGCGTCATGCCGTAGCCGCGGTCGAGCATGTTGCCCAAGATCGAGCCCCATCCGAGTGCGGGGACGCTCATCCAGAGATTGAGGCCGTGCTCCTTGATGTACTCGAACAGGTCGAAGAACGTCACGCCCGGCTCGACCACCGCGTATCCGAGCCTGCCGTCCACTGAGAGAATGCGGTTCATCCGGGAGAGGTCGAGGGCGACCATCCCGTGGTCTCGCGGCTCGGGGCCGCCGTAGCCGAGGTTCTTGCCGCAGGAGAACGTCCATAGCGGCGTCTCCGTCTCGCCGGCGAGGCGCACGATCGCCTGGACCTCCTCGGTGCTCCCGGGCCGGACGCCGGGCCACGCCGAGCGGCCGCTGTTGAGCGGGTAGGGGTCGAGATAGCCGTCCTCCCCGCCGGGGCGGACCACATTGTCGGCGCCGACAATCTCGGCGGCACGGCGGAGGAACTCCTCGCGGGGATCTGTGGCGGGATCGCTGGGCATGTTCGCTTCTTTCGTTGTTCTCAGTGGTTCTTATGCTGCTGAACCGGGGAGTTGCCCCCGGCAGCCCGCTAGGCTGGGCGCGTGATCCCCGAGCAGCAGCCCGCCCTCACGCTGAGGCAGGCCTGGCATTTCGTCGTCGCCGCCGAGTCCGGGACGCTGGCCGAGGCCGCACGCCGGCTGCACATGGCGCCGTCGGCGATCTCGACCTCGGTCGCCGAGCTCGAGCGGGCCGTGGGCTCCGAGCTCCTCGTCAAGCGCCGGGCCAAGGGGGTCGCCCTCACGGCCACGGGCCGCGAGGTCCTCGGCATGGCCCGGGACCTGCTCCGGATGGCCGACTCGATCGCGGCGCTGTCCCGCGAAGACCGCTCGCAGCTGCGCGGCCCGCTCACGGTGGGCTGCGACATCACCCTCGGCCCGACGATCATCCCGGCGATGCTGAGCGACTTCGCCCGGCAGTGCCCGGGGGTCGAGGTGGACTTCGTGGAGGGCTTCCACGAGGACGTCCAGGACCGGCTGCTCGCCGGCGCACTCGACGTGGCCTTCGTGTACGACGCCGCGGTGGACCCCGCGCTCACGACCGTCGCCCTCGCCTCCGCGGCACCGCAGGTCCTGGTGCCCGCTGACCACCGCCTCGCCGAGTCGCCCACCGTGCGGCCGGCGGACATCGCCGAGGAGCCGCTCGTGCTCTTCGACTCGCCGCCGCTCGGGGGCCGGGTCCTGCAGCTGTTCCAGGAGGCGGGAGTGGTGCCGACCGTCCGTCACCGCTCCCGTTCCTACGCGACGGTGCGGTCGCTCGTCGCGGTGGGACGCGGCGTCGCCGTGCTCTACCAGCAGAAGGCGCTCGAGGCACCCTACGCCGAGCTGGGCGTGCGGCTGCGGCCGCTGTCCGCGCGCGGCGCCGTGGCCCGCCCGGTGCAGGTGGCGCTCGCGGCGCCCCGCAGCACGCGCCCGTCGGTGCGGGCGCGCGCCTGGATCGACGTCGCGCTCGAGCTGTTCACCGGTGACGGAGGGGCCGACGGCGCACCCTCCGACGGTGCCGACCGCGCGGTCGGGACTGGCTGAGCGGCGCACGGGGAAGCTGCTCAGGCGAGCGCGGACTCGCGCCGGGACGAGGGGTACGGGAGCCCGAGGTTCTCTCGGAGCGTGGTGCCCTCGTACTCGTGCCGGAAGTAGCCGCGCTCTGCGAGCTCGGGAACGAGCTTGTCGCAGATGAGCGCGAAGCCGCCGGGGTTGAATGGGGCGTTGAGGTTGAAGCCGTCGCACGCGCGGGCCTCGAACCACTCGATCATGCGGTCGGCCACGGCGCCCGGGGTGCCGGCCATCCACTGGTGGCCGGTCGATCGGGCGAGGTCGATGATGAGCTCGCGCAGCGTCATGCCCTGGTCCACGCTCTTGCGGCGGTAGATGTGGTACCGGGAGCCGCGTGAGGGGTCCTCGGTGAACCACTCGGCAGGGATGGCCTCATCGAGGTCCAGGGAGGACAGATCGAGCTTGAGGTCCGCACCGACCTGCCTGCGGCCGTTGTCCATGTGGATGTTGCGCGCGAGCTCGGCGGCGAGCTCGTCGGCCTCGGCCTGGGTATCGCCGAGGATGGGCAGGATGCCGGGGATGATCTTGATGAGCTCGGGGTTCCGTCCCTTCGCGGCGGCCTTGGCCTTGAAGTCGGCGTAGAACTCGATGGACGGCTGCAGGAGCGGCTGGGCCGTGTAGATGCCGTCCGCCACGGACGTGCCGAGCTCCACGCCCGGCCCGGACGAGCCGGCCTGGACGAGCACCGGCCGGCCCTGCGGCGAGCGCGGTCCGGGCAGGGGGCCCTGGACGCGGAAGTACTCGCCGACGTGGTCGATCGCATGGATCTTGGACGTGTCCACGTACCAGCCCGATTCACGGTCGTTGACGACGGCGTCGTCCTCCCAGCTGTCCCAGAGCTTCTGGACGACCTCGACGAACTCGGCCGCGCGGCGGTAGCGGGTGGGCCCGTCGGGGGCCTCGGTGAGGCCGAAGTTCTGGAAGCCGTCCGAGCTCGTGACGATGTTCCAGCCGGCGCGGCCGCCGGACATGTGGTCGAGCCCCGCGAGGAGCCGTGCGACGTTGTAGGGCTCGTAGAACGAGGTCGAGATCGTGCCGATGAGGCCGATGTTCTTCGTCACCGCGGCGAGCGCGGCCAGCGTCGTCATGGGCTCGTAGAAGCCATTCATCTTGATGTCGCCGCGCATCACGGTGTTGGCGTGCGCGATGTCACCGAAGAACACGGCGTCGAGCTTGGCGGCCTCGGCCATCCGGGTGAGGTCGGCGACGAAGTCGAAGGCGGCGAGCTCGTCCGCCCGGCTGCCCTCCATGCGCCAGCTGTCCTTGTGGTAGCCCGCCGGCAGCATGAACGTGGTGAGCACCATGTGGTGTCCGCGCGAGTTGGTCATCGAGAGTTCCTTTCAGTGCACCGGGCCACAGCGCCGCGGCGATCCCCTCCATCGTGGCCCGCGACACTTCATCTCGTAAACCATCGAAATTAGGGGGTTGTGTTCTAAAAAATAGTCTTTAGGGCGCACGACGGCGCGGGGTCGCCTGCGCGCACGACGGCGCGGGGCGGCGTCGCGCGCGGCGAGGCAGAGACGATCAGCGCGTGGTCGCGGCGCCCTCCGGGGCCCGGCGAGGGGCGCTGCCCGCAACGGCCTCGCCGTCGGAGCCGAGGCGCGTGCCCTCGCGGCTCAGGAAGACCGCCACGAGCCCCGCGACGAAGATGGCGGCCCACGCCACGCCCACGAGCAGGAAGGAGCCGCCGCCCATCATCGCCAGGGCGGTCGCGAGCATCGGGGTGAGGCCGGCGCCGAGCGTCGAAGCGGTCTGGTAGGAGAGCGATGCGCCTGTGTAGCGGACGGCCGCCGGGAACTGCTCCGAGATGTAGGCACCGATCGGGCCGGCGAGCAGGCCCTGGATGAGGCCGTTGCCCACGATCACGGCGACGGAGAAGCCAACGAGGGTGCCCTCATGCATGAGGACCAGCGCGGGGTAGACCCACAGGAGGCCGAGGATGCCGCCGGCGGCGAGCACCGCGCGGCGGCCGAGCCGGTCGCTCAGGCGGGCGGCCGCGAAGCACACCACGATCGTGACCACGGCCGCCACGCCCTTGACGTTGAGGATGCCCTCGCGGTTCACGCCCTCCTCGTACGCGACGGAGACGCCCCACGAGGTCAGGAAGCCCTGGCACGTGTAGAAGCCGAGCGATGCGACAAGCGTGAGGAGCAGCGCGCGCCAGTGCCTCCGGAACACCTCGACCACGGGCAGGGCTTTGCGGCGGTGGGCATCGACGGACTCGGCGTCGAGCTGCTGGAAGACCGGCGACTCGGCCACCTTCAGCCGGATGACCATACCGATGAAGATCAGCACCGCAGAGAGCAGGAACGGGATCCGCCAGCCCCAGTCGAGGAACGCGGGTCCCGTGACGGCCGAGACGCCCGAGACAACGAAGGTGGCCACGAGGCCGCCGGCGGGGCCGCCCGAGTTGGCGAACGCGGCCGCGAGGCCGCGCTTGGCGGCGGGGGCGTGCTCGAGGGCCATGAGGGTCGCACCACCCCATTCGCCGCCCACCGAGATGCCCTGGATGATGCGCAGCACCACGAGGAGGACCGGCGCGCCGAGCCCAATGCTCGCCTGCGTGGGGAGGAGGCCGACGGCCACTGTGGAGAAGCCCATCATCAGCATCGAGATGACGAGCATGCGCTTGCGGCTCACGCGGTCGCCGAAGTGGCCGAACACGATGCCGCCGAGTGGCCGGGCGATGTAGCCGACCGCGAGCGTGCCGAAGGACGCGAAGAGCCCGACGGCCGGCGGGAGGTTCGAGAAGAAGACCTTGTCGAAGATCAGTGACGCGGCGGTGGCGTACAGGATGAAGTCGTAGTACTCGATGATCGAGCCGATGGCGCTCGAGGCGAGGATGCGACGCAGGTCCTTGGTGTTGAGCGTGTCGGAGGGGCGCTCGGCACGCGACGGTGAGTGCTTCATGGGTGTGCCTTCTGCGGGAAAGGTGATCGGTCTCACGACAGGATGGCACAGATCACCCCATCCTTGAAACATTGTCGTCCTAAAAAAACATTATTTGCTGATTCTGCAGCTGCGCGCGTCGCCCCCTTGCGCCCCTCTCCTCAAGTTTGTAATCTCGACCACAGAATGTATTTTCGCCCATTGGGCTACCGACACAAGGAGGTCACCGTGGCAGCACGGACCGGAGAGCAGTACAGAGCCGGACTCGCGGACTCGCGGGAGGTGTGGATCGGCGACGAGCGCATCGACGTCGCCGTCCACCCGGCGTTCGCGGGGTCGATCGCCGGGATGGCGGCGTACTTCGACTATCAGCACAAGTACGCGGACGACTGCCTCATGGTGGATGTGGAGACCGGCGAGGAGCACAATGTCTCGCTCCTGCGGCCGCGCGCGGCCGAGGACATCGAGCGCCGCCATCGCGCGTTCGACCGCCTGGCCCGCTACTCGAACGGCATGCTCGGCCGCACCCCTGACTACGTCAATGTGGTGCTCGCCGGTCACGCGAGCCGTAAGGACATCTACGACCGCTCGGGCGACCCGGTCTACTTCGAGCGTCTCGAGGCCTACTGGCGCCTCGTCCAGGAACAGGACCTCGCCCTCACGCATACGATCGTGCACGCTGCCATCGACAAGAGCGTCGGCGAGCTGCAGGGCATCAACGAAGACCTCACGCTGCGCGTCGTCGAGCGCACTGAGGCTGGCCTCGTGGTCCGCGGTGCCAAGATGCTTGCGACCCTCGGGCCGATCGCTGACGAGCTGTACGTCTACCCGGCCGTGCCGATCCAGAAGGGTTACGAGGAGTACGCGCTGTCCTTCGCGATCCCGGTCGCGACGCCGGGCGTCGTGGCCGTGTGCCGCGACCACTACGGGGTGGACATGGACGTCGTGGACCGGCCGTTCTCCTCGCGCTTCGACGAGCAGGACGCCGTGATCATCTTCGACGACGTCCTCGTCCCGTGGGACCGCGTGTTCATCGACGGCGATCTGGGCGTGTACAACGCGATCAACGCGGCGACCGCCACCGGCAACACTCAGCAGCAGACCGCGGTCCGCGCGTGCGTCAAACTCGAGTTCGCCTACGACCTGTGCACCCAGATGGCCAAGGTCACCGGCACCGAGGGCAAGCCCGAGACGGCCTCGATGCTGGGGGAGATCTACTCCTACCTGCGCATTGCGCGCTCCGTCGTGGCCGACGCCGAGAACCGCGCCTCCGACTGGGGCGGCGGGGCGTTCTTCTGCCACGACGACATCTCGTCGCTGCGCACCGTCATGCCGATCTGGATGGCCCGGGTCAACGACATCATCAAGGCCATGGGCTCGCACAATCTCCTCGCGACCCCGACGGCCCGTGCCTTCGAGGACCCCCGCCTCGGCCCGCTCCTGCACAAGTACCTGCCCGGCGCGAACGGGATCGCCCCCGAGGAGCGCGCCCGGATCTTCCGCACCGCCTGGGACTTCGCCGGCTCTGCCCTCGGCAGCCGCATCGAGCTGTACGAGCGCTTCTACCTCGGCTCCGTAGCCCGCGCCCGCGCCCTCGACCATAAGAAGGCACAGGCCAAGGGCGAGACCGGCGCGTATGCCGCGATGTTCGCCGAGGCCGGCATTGCGCCCGTCCCGACGGCCTCCGACGAGCTGGACGACCTGGCGGCTGCACCGACCAGCTGACTCCGGCTGACGTCAGGAAGAGACAGGAGACGATGATGAGTGCACCCGCAGACATCGGGCGCGAGTATGCCGAGAACATCGGCGACGAGCGGGGCCACCTGGCCGCGCGGGCAGAGCTCACCGGGCGTCTGGCCTCCCACGTGGTGGACACGCGCTCGGGCGGCATCTCCCCCGAGGCCAGGGAACGCGCCGTCGTGCGCGTCCTTGACGCGGTGGGCTGTGCGCTCGCGGGGCACCGCGCGCCGAGGGCGGCGGAGCTGCTGGCGCTCGCCGCGTCCTGGGGCGGCCGACCGGACGCCCGCATCCCCGGCACCTCCACGAGGGTGCCCGCGCGCACCGCGGCGTGGGCGGGCAGCGTCCTGGTCCGCACGTTCGACTTCGAGCCGGTGAGCGCCGAAGGCCCCGGCGGCCAGGAGGTCGCCGCGCACATCACCGGGACCACGGTCCCGGTGGCGCTCGCGGAGGCCGAGCGTCATGGGGCGACCGGCTCCGAGCTGCTCGACGCGCTCGTCCTCGCGGACGACGTGACGGCGCGGCTCGCCGTCGGCAGCGGCTTCGACGTCTACTCCGGCCAGGACAACACCGGCACCGTCAACGGCATCGGTGCCACGGCCCTGGCCGCCCGGCTCGCCGGGCTCGACGCGCGCAGGCTCGTGGACGCCTGGGGCCTCGCCGTGCAGCAGCTCGGGGGATCCGTGGCCCCGATCTTCGACCACGCGCCCGCGTTCCGGCTGCCGATGGCGTTCGCCGCGCAGGCGGGCGTGACCGCCGTCGAGCTCGCGGCGATCGGGTACCGCGGCGAAGACGACCCGCTCACGGGCCGCTTCGGCTTCCTCGACCGGTTCTGCGCGGAGCCGCGGCCCGAGCTCATGCTCGAGCGGCTCGGCGAGGTGTACTGCGCCGACCGTGTCATCAAGCCATGGAGCTCGTGCCGCGCAAGCCACCCGAGCCTCGACGCCGCCGCCCGACTGCACGCCCGCGGTGTGCGCCTCGAGGACGCCGCGCGCGTCCGCCTCCACGTCACGCCGCGCACCGCAGCCGGGTTCGTGGGCGCCGAGTGGGCCCCCGGGCGGGACCCGGAGGTCGACGCCGCGTTCAGCCTCCGCTTCACCGCCGTCGCGGCGCTCGCGCACGGGACCGTCCGGCCCGAGCACCTCCTCGCCGCAGACGACCCGGCGCTCGGTGCGGCCGCGGCCGCCGTCGAGATTGTCCCCTCGCTCGGCCCGGGCGAGTACCTCACCGCAGAGGTCGAGGTCCTCACGCACAGCGGCGCCACGTTCCGCGAGCGCGTCGACGCGCCGCTCGGGGACCGTCACCACAGCCCGCTCACGCTGGCCCAGATCGAGGGAAAGTTCCTCGCGAACGCCGCATTCGCGGGCCTCCCGGCCGATCGGGCGCACCGCGCCCTGGGCCTCGCGCTGGGCCTCGCCGAGGCGCCAGGCGTCGGGCCGCTCCTCGACGCGATCACGCTTCCGTGACCCTGTTGACCCACACACCTATGAGTCCTGTCCAAAGGAGGACACCATGACCGTCCAGCCCCTCACCGCCGAAGGCCCCATCGTCGATCCCGTCGTGTTCCGCAACGTCGTCGGGCACTTCGCCTCCGGCGTCACGGTCATCACGACTGTCGTCGACGGCAGGCCGTACGGCACCACGGCCTCAGCCGTCTCGTCGCTCTCGATGGAGCCCCCCATGATGCTCGCGTGCCTCAACCGCTCGTCGTCGACGCACGACCGCGTCGTCGAGGCGGGCGTGTTCGGCATCAACATCCTCGCGGAGGACCAGGCTGCGCTCGCGTTCCAGTTCGGCCGCAAGGGCGGTGACAAGTTCGAGGGCGTGGGCTACACCATCTCCGAGAACGGGGTCCCACTGCTCGACGGTGCGCTCGCGACGATCGAGTGCCGGATCGCGGAGACGGCCACGGGCGGCACCCACACGGTGTTCCTCGGCCTCGTGGCCGAGGCCAGCGCCGCAGACCGGCAGCCGCTCGCCTACTACCGCGGCACGATGGGCCGCCTCGAGCGGGTCCTCGAGGTCAAGGCGTACGACGGCGTGCGCGACTGGGTGCTCAAGCGCCGCACCCCGCTCGGCTCCGTCCTGGACCCGGTGGCCATCGGCGAGGCGATCCGCTCCGAGCCCGAGCAGGTGCAGAACGCGCTCGTGAAGCTCACCGCGGAGGGACTCGTGTCCCGCAACGATGAGGGACTTCTCGAGCCTCAGCCCATCACCGCCCAGACGACCGACGCCGCCTATGACGGCCGCGCGACCATCGAGTCGGGCGTCATCGCCTCCCATCTGGGCCGGCTCACCGACGGCGACGTCGCGGAGCTCCGTCGAATCGTCTCCGAGCTTGAAGCGCTGCGCGCCGAGGAGGCGGGCGACCTCGACGCGTTCCTCGCCCTCAACGTCGCGTACCACGACCGGCTCGTGTCCGTGGCAGGGTCCGCGGCCCTCGCGGATGCCTTCCGCCGCCTCGGCCTCGGGACGGTCTGGCGCCAGGCCCTGACGGCCGAGGAGTGGTCGCGCCAGCTCGAGACGAACCACGTCCGCGACCTCACCGAGGCCCTCGCCGCCCGCGACGTCGACGCCGCTCAGGAGGCCCTCGCCGCGCACACGGCGTTCGGCAAGAAGCTCGCGCGCGACGTCATCGCCCGGCACGGCGGCACCGTCTGACCCAGCGGCCGAAGAGCAGAGGGGGCAGGACGCGAACAGCGTCCTGCCCCCTTTCCCCTTTCAGAACGTGATGACCGACCGCGCGATCGCGCCGGTCTCCTGCCGCGCGTAGGCGTCATTGATCGCGTCCAGGCCCACACGGGCAGAAACGAGGTCATCGAGATTGAGCCGGCCTTGGAGGTAGAGGTCCGCGTAGAACGGGATATCCCTGCGCGGGTCCGTGGACCCCATGTAGACACCGCGGAACGTGCGCTGGCCCACGAGCAGGTCCCGCATGACGTCGACGTCGAGCGGCGCGCCCTGGGGGATGCCGATGAAGTTCACTGAGCCGCCCGTGCGGGACAGCCCGATCGCCTGGCGCTGGGTCGTCGCGAGGCCGATCGCCTCGAACACGTGGTGCGCGCCGCCGTCGGTCGCGTCCCGGACGGCCGCGGCGACGTCGGCCGCGGAGGCGTCCACCACGTGGGTGGCGCCGAAGCGGCGGCCGAGCCCGAGCTTGGTCGGCTGCAGGTCGATGCCGACGACGGCGCGTGCCCCCGCGAGCGCCGCGCCCTGCACCACGTTCAGGCCTACCCCGCCGAGTCCGACCACGGCGACCGTCTCCCCGGCCCGCACGCCAGCGCTGTTGAGCACCGCCCCGACACCGGTCGAGACGGCGCAGCCGAGCACGGCGGCCTGCGCGAACGGGATCTCCGAGGGAACCTTGACGAGCTTGTTCCGGTGCAGGATGGTCCGCTCCGCAAAGCCGGCGACCCCGAACGAGGTGACCGGCTCGCCGTCGCGCGTGAGACGGGCGGGTGCGCCGGCCGGTCGTCGGGCCGCACCGGGGTCGAGGCAGCGGAAGGGCGCCCCACTCCGGCACTCGCGGCACACGCCGCAGAAGTCGACCTCAGTGGCCACCACGCGGTCGCCGACCGCGAGGTCCCGCACTCCCTCGCCCACGTCGATGACCGTCCCGGCCATCTCGTGGCCGGCCACCATCGGCACCGGCCGCCCCCGGTCCACCGACGCGACGAGGTAGTCGGAATGGCACAGGCCCGCGGCCGCGACCTCGACGAGCACCTCGTCCTGGAGCGGGCGCCCGATGCGCAGCTCCTCGATGTCGAACGTGCCGTCCAACCGGTTGATGACCGCTGCCCTCATGGTTCCTCCGTCCGCCCGGACCACCCCGGGCTATATATTGCAGATCTTTATCAATTATATTTTTTACTGCTAGCTATGTCACGAGAATCCCGGAGGAATCCATGCGCGCAGCAGTGACCGAGACCGTGGGCGGACCGTTCGAGGTCGCCGACATCCGGATCGACAGCCCCGGCCCCGACGAGGTGCTCATCGAGGTGCGCGCCTCGGGCCTGTGCCACTCGGACCTCCACGTCGCGACAACCGATGCCGGACTCCCGATGCCCGCGGTCCTCGGCCACGAGGTCGCCGGCATCGTCGCGGCGGTCGGCGCGGACGTCGCCGACATCGCGGTGGGCCAGCACGTCGTGACCTCGCCGATCCATTCCTGCGGGGCCTGCCGCGCATGCCTCACGGGCCGCCCGTACCACTGCGCACGGTCCTCAGCGACATCGCGCGCGCAGGGCATGGCGCCGCGGCTCAGCCTCGGCGGCCGGCCACTGACGCAGTTCATCGGCGTCGGCGGCTTCGCCGAGCAGGTCCTCGTGCACGCCACGAACGTCGTCGCGATCCCGGAGGAGATCCCATTCGACCGGGCGGCCCTGCTCGGCTGCGGACTGGTCACGGGTGCGGGAGCAGCGGTCAACACGGCGCGCGTGCGCCCCGGCGACACGGTCGCCGTGCTCGGCTGCGGCGGCGTCGGCCTCAACGTCATCCAGGGCGCGGCGCTGGCCGGCGCGGAGCGGATCGTCGCGGTCGACCTCGATCCGGCCAAGCTGGCCCTCGCGAGCATGTTCGGTGCGACGGACGCGGTGGACCCGGCCGCGGGCGACGTCGTGGCGCAGGTCCTCGAGCTGACCAGCGGCGGGGTGACCCATGCCTTCGAGGTGATCGGGCTCAAGGTCACCTCCGAGCAGGCTCTCGCGATGCTCGAGATCGGCGGGACCGCGTATCTGATCGGCGTCCACAGGCCCGGCCAGACCCTCGAGGTGACCCCGTTCGGGGACCTCCTCGGCAAGCAGAAGGGCCTGCGAGGAGTCGCCATGGGCTCGACGAACCTCAAGGTGGACATTCCGATGTACGCCCGCCTGTACCTCCAGGGCCGGTTCAAGCTCGACGAGCTCGTCTCGCACCGGATCGGCCTCGGCGAGATCGACCGCGGCTACGACCTCCTCCGCGCAGGAGGCGTGGCCCGCAGCGTCATCACGGACTTCTGAGCCCCGCACCAGGAGGGGCCGGGTCCACCGACCCGGCCCCTCCTTCGCTTGCCTCCCCTGCTCGCGGCGTCAGTCCTTCCGCAGCCGGTGCATGATGCGGGCGCGGGCCTCGGCGAAGCGGGGATCGGCCTTCGTCTCCAGCTGGTCGCGCTGGTCGCCGAACCCCGTCTCGATGACGTCCACGACCGTCGCGGGCTTTTCCGCGATGACCACGACCTTGTCCGCGAGGTAGAGGGCCTCGTCGATGTCGTGCGTGACGAGGAGGATCGTCACGCCGAGGTCCTGCTGGAGGTTCAGCACCAGGTCCTCGAGGTCGAACCGGGTCTGCGCGTCCACCGAGGCGAACGGCTCGTCCATGAGCAGGACCTTCGCCTCGTACGCGAGCGCCCGGGCGATCGCGACGCGCTGCTGCATGCCGCCGGACATCTCCCACGGGAACTTGTGGCCCTGGCCGGCGAGGCCCACGGCCGCGAGGTTCTTCTCGGCCGCAGCGTTCCGGTCCGCCTTGCCCATGCCCTTGCCTTGGAGCGGGAAGGCGACGTTCTCGAGCGTCGTCATCCACGGCATGAGCGAGCGGCTGTAGTCCTGGAACACCACCGCGAGGTCGGGGTGGGGTCCATCGATGACGTCGCCGGAGACCGTGATGGCGCCCGACTGCGGGCGGATGAGCCCGGAGAGGCACCGCAGCAGGGTCGTCTTCCCGACGCCGGACGGACCCACGATCGAGACGAACTCACCGGCGGCGATGTCCAGGTCGAGGTCGGCGAGGATCGGGTTGAGCGAGGCGCCGGCGCCGTAGCTCATGCTGAGCCCGCGCACCGTCATCACATCCCCGCCACGCGCAGGGGCGTGCTGCGCGGGGACGGGCTGGGTGGCTGCGTCCTGGACGGGCTGGTCCTGGATGGTCATGGGAACTCCTGGGGTGGCTTGAGGCCGAGGCGAGGTGGACGGCGTCGTGCTCACTGGGCACCTGAGGCGTGGTACCAGCGCAGGACGCGGCGCTCGATGAGGACGAACAGCATCGAGAGGATGTAGCCCACGACGCCGACGAGCAGCGCGCCCGCCCACGTCTCGGGCACCTGGAACGTGGCCGAGGAATTGAGGATGTAGAAGCCCAGGCCCTCGGTCGAGGCGAACATCTCGGACACGACCATGACAGTGATCCCGATCGGCAGTGCCACGCGGATGCCGGCCATGATCTGCGGCAGCGCCGCCGGGAGAACGACCCGACGGAAGTAGAGCCCGCGCGGGATCCGGTAGACCCGCGCGAACTTGCGCACGGTGGGCTCGACGCCGAGCACGCCGTCGATCGTGTTCAGCAGCACGGGCCACAGGCACGCGAAGGCGATGGTGCCCACCTTGGGCCCCTGGCCGATGCCGAACGTGCCGATGATGAGCGGCACGAGTGCTGCCTGGGGGATTGAGCGGAAGAAGTGGATGATCGGGTCCACGACGTCGCGCAGCCACTTCGCCTCCCCCAGCAGGATGCCGAGGGCGATCCCCACGACGGTCGCGATCGCGAGGCCGCCGAACAGGTTGCCCAGGGAGTAGGTCGCGCCGGCCGCGATGACACCGTTGCCGAGGTCCCGTACGAGGGCTTCGAGGATCGTCTGCAGCGGCGGGACGAAGAAGTTCGTGCTCCCGGCCGTCGCGAACCACCAGATGGCCGCGACGACCACGATCAGCCACGCACTCTGGACGATCGCCCCGGTGACGGTCGGTCGGGAGCGGGGGGCGCGGCGCGGCGTCGTGCGCGCGGGACGCGGACCGGCGGTGCGGAACGTGGTGCTAGTCATCGATCTGCCTCTTCCAGGTCAGTGCGCGGGCCTCGACCTTCTGAAGGATGACCGCGAAGGTCCACCCGACGAAACCGGTGAACAGCAGGTCCGCGAAGGCCAGGTCCCAGCTGGCGTTCTGCTGCATGAGGGTGATCTGGCGCCCGATGCCGGGGGCCTGGGAGATGACCTCGACGCCCACGGCGACGAGGATCGAGATGGCCGAGGAGATCCGGACGCCGGTCGCAATGAACGGCAGTGCGCCCGGCAGGAGGACTCGGCGGAAGCGGAGCAGCGGGGGGATGCGGAACACCGCGACGGTGTCCGCGACTGCGGCCTCCTGACGCCGGGCACCATAGATGGTCTGGATCAGGATCGGCCACAGCGCACTGAGGGCGACCACCACGATCTCCATCCTGGTATTGGACCCGAGGAGCATGATGACGACGGGCATCAGCGCGAGTACGGGGAACGAACGGCCGAAGTCGAGGAGGATCGCCGTGGAGCGGTCGAGGAAGCGGACCGATCCGATGAGCAGGCCGAGCACTGTCCCCACCACAGTGGCGATGAGCCATCCGGCAAGGGCCGCCAGGAGCGTCCCTCCCAGTGCCTGCCAGAACGCGGGGCTCACCACCGAGGCCGCGACGGCTGCGCCGACGGCGCCGACGGCAGGCACCATCGAGGGCAGGAGCCCGGCGGCGACCACCGCCTGCCATATCCCCAGCAGGAGAGCGACCGCGAGCACGCGCTGGGCGAGAAGCCCGAGTCCTCGGGAGCGGAGCAGTGTCATCGAGCGCTACTTCCCCGCAGACGCCCGCTGCGGCGCCTGCTCCCACAGGATGTCCTTGACCGCGACCGCCTTCTGGAGGAGGCCGAAGTGCTTCATCGCGTCCACGCCGTCCTGCGCCTCTTTGACGTTGAAGGTCACATCGGCCGGGACGAACGTCTTGGGCGCCTTGGAGATGTCCACCTGGTTCACGGTGGCGTAGACCTTGCGGACGTCCTCGAGGTGGCTGGGATCGCTGTAGTAGGCCACCGCCTCCGCCATGGCGTCGTCGAACTTCTTCGCCGCCGCGGCGTTCTGCGCGAGCCACTGCGCCGTCGACGTCCACACCGTCACCGGCATGTTCGCCTGGTACTCCCGCACCGGGTTCGAGATGCTGACGTAGCCGGCGGAGAGGATCTGGTGGTAGAAGCTGTCGGCGGCCACCACTGCGTCCACGGTCTTGCGCTCGAGCGCCGCCTGCATGCCTGCGTACGGCACGGCGACTTCCTTGACGGTGCTCACATCCACGCCCGCGCCCTCGAGGGCCTGCAGGACGGGGATGTCCCCACCAGTCTTGACGCCGACGACGCCGATGGTCTTGCCTGCAAGGTCCTTGAGGCCCTTGATCGGCGAATCCTTGGCGACGACGACGCCCGAGTTGTCAGACTTCGCATCGACCATGCCGTTGCCTCCGATGACCTTCACCGGCACGCCCTTTGCGGCAGAGGTCGCCACGTTGATCCACGAACCGATGCCGATATTGACGTCGCCCGAGACCACCTGGGCCAGGAGCGCGGCCGGGTCGGCGCCGCGGACGATCTCGACGTCGAGGCCGTGCTTGGCGAAGAGGCCCTGCTGCTGGGCGATGTAGGCAGTCTCGAACTGGATCGGGGCGACAGCGACTTTGAGCTTGGTGGTCCCGCCGCTGGCAGCCGACTGGGCGTCACCGCCGCAGCCGGCGAGACCGAGGGAGGCGCTGGCGGCGATGGCGACGACTGCCGCGCTGCGGGCCAGGAACGTGCGTCGAGTGAACATGTGGTGTCTCCTGCGTGATTCGGCGGCGGTGCCGCATCGGGTGCTGGGAAAGAGCACGCCCTCAGAGCGTGGGCGAACCGTGTGCATCATGAGCATAAGAATGTATTTCTTGAAAGGTAATGTATCTTCACTACGATGATGTTGCAAGGGTCACACCCATCTCAAGGAAGAGGTCCTATGACTGCCACGGCCACGGACACCGCCCTACCGGCATTGCTGGACGCCCCACTGCGGCTGTTCATCGATGGCGAGTTCAGCGCTGGCGAAGGCGGCGACTTCACGGTCGTCGATCCCTCGACGGGCACCCGGCTGGCGACGACGACGCTTGCGTCCGCCGACGACGTCGACCGCGCCGTGCGGGCCGCCCGGGCGGCGTTCGACGACGGCCGCTGGGCCCGCCTCGCGCCCGCCGCCCGCGCGGCGCGGCTGCACCGCCTCGCGGACCTGCTCGAGGAGAACCTCGACGAGCTCGCGCTCCTCGAGTCGCTCAACTGCGGAAAGCCGCTCGCGGTCGCCCGCGACGTCGAGATCCGCCAGGGCATCGAGATCCTCCGGTACCAGGCCGGCTGGGCGACGAAGCTCAACGGCGAGACCCGGGACGTCTCGCTCCCCGGCGCCTGGCACGCCTACACCCTGCGGCGGCCGCTCGGGGTCGCCGGGCTCATCGTGCCGTGGAATGTGCCGCTCACGCTCGCACTGTCCAAAGTGGCCCCGGCGCTCGCGGCGGGCTGCACGGTGGCGCTCAAGCCGGCCGAGCTCACGCCGCTCACGGCGGTCCGGCTCGCTGAGCTCGCCCTGGAGGCAGGGATCCCAGCGGGCGTGCTCAACGTGGTCCAGGGCCTAGGGCCCATTGCCGGCCAGGCCCTCGCCGAGCACCCGCTCGTGGACAAGATCTCCTTCACCGGCTCGACCGCAGTGGGTCAGCACCTGCTCCGCACCGTCTCGCACAGCCTCAAGCGCATCAGCCTCGAGCTCGGCGGCAAGTCGCCTGTGGTCATCTTCGACGACGCCGACCTCGCCCAGGCAATCCCCGGCGCCGCCCAGGCCATCTTCGCCAACGCCGGACAGGTGTGTGCCGCAGGCTCGCGACTGTACGTCCACGAGAAGGTCGCGGACGCCGTCGTGGATGGGATCGCGCGGATCGCCGAGGGCCTGCGGCTCGGTGCCGGCACCGCCGAGGGAACCCAGCTCGGCCCGCTCATCTCCGAGGCGCAGCGCGAGCGCGTCCTCGGCTACGTCCGCGCCGGGTTGGCGGGCGGTGCCGAGCTTGTCACGGGCGGCACCGCGGCCGACGGCGCGGGCTTCTTCGTGCGCCCGACCGTGCTCCGCACCGACTCGCCGTCCCTCTCCGTGGTGCGCGAGGAGATCTTCGGCCCGGTCCTCGTGGTGCAGACGTTCTCCGACGCGGACGCGATCGAGGACGTCGTGGCCCGCGCCGACGACTCGGACTACGGGCTCAATGCGATCGTGTGGACCCGGGACCTGAGCCGTGCGCTGCTCTTCGCCGAGCGTGTGAAGGCCGGGAACGTCCGCGTCAACACGCCTTCGGGAATGGACCCCAACCTGCCCTTCGGCGGGTTCAAGATGTCGGGCTGGGGCCGCGAGAACGGCCGGGAGGGCATCGAGGCGTACACCGAGCTGAAGACAGTGACCATCAGGCTCGCCTAGGGTCAGCGGCACGGCGAGGGCAGGAGGGCGGCCCCAGAACGGCCGGGCCGTCAGTCCCGGGCCGTCCTGGGAGCCGGTGGCGTCACATGGACCGTGTCAAGGTCTTCCAGCACCCGGAGCTCGCCGCGGAAGTGCCGGGCCGCCAGCCCCCACGTGGTGGGCGGCGCCCCGGCGGGAACAAGGTGGTGCAGTGCGAGCACGCGGACGCCTGCCCGCTCGGCGAGCTGTCCGGCCGCTTCAGGGGTCGTGTGGGCGTGGCGGTGGTGGCGCATCGAGGCGGCCACGTGGTCCGGGGCGGCGTGGGCGTGCAGAGCCTCTACGGCGGCCAGATCGATCGCCTCGTGGAAGAGCACGTCGGCGCCTCGCGCGAGGCGCTCGAGGTTCGCGCTGGGGCCGGTGTCGCCGGAGACGACCACGGACCCGTGGCGGGATTCGAAGCGGAAGGCGAAAGCGGGGGCCACTGGTGCATGCTGGACGAGCGTTGCGGTCACCGAGACGCGGCTGTCGCGGAAGACCTCGAATGGTTCGGTGGGAGGGTGCGGCCTCTCGTCGGCGTCGTATCCGATTCCCTCCGGGAGGACGATGTCGCGCGCGCGGAAGACGGCGGTCGGGTCGGCCCCGAGGGAGTCCCGGCGCCGGTCGTTGAGGTCGGTTGCGTGGGCGCGCAGGAGCAGCTCGACCATCTCCCGGGTCCCGGGCGTCGGATTGTCTGGGAAGACCACGGACAGCTCCTCGCTCGCGTGCTCGTTCATCCTCGGGACGGACCCTCGCGGGCCCGGACCGAGGACGGGCACTATGGCTTCCCTCCTCGAGCGGAACGCCAGGCCTCCCATGACCATCACCGAGTTGAGGTCGATCGTGTGGTCCGAGTGCATGTGCGTCAGGAAGATCCCGGCGAGGTCGGGGAAGCGCAGCCCGGCCTGGACGTACCGCTCGCCGACGCCCCACCCGCAGTCGATGAGATAGACGAAGCCATCCACAACGACAGCCGTGGCGATGCCGGCGCGGCGCGGTCCTCCCCTCGCGGCACGCCAGAGGGGTCCGCCGGCGGTGCCCAGCGCAATCGCGCGCATGCCGGGCTGCTCCGGACGGGTCACCGCGGGGCCGGGCTGAGTGCCGGGATGGAGAACTGCTCGCTGAGCCCCGGCAGCGCGGCTGCAAGAGCGCCGAAGGCCTCATCGCGGCGCCCGGCCCCAACGACGGCCGCGACGTAACGGTCCGGACGCACCAGCAGCTCGTGGCCCACCGCTGCGTCGAGGATGCCCGCATCGACGGGGCCTGCCACCGAGCGCACCGCGACGGGCGCCGCTCCCGGGCGGGTCACGGAGAGCTCGCCTGGGCCCGTGACGGCGATCCACGCGAACCCGGACCCGATCACGTCGTCGAGCTGGGTCACGGCGCCGCCGCCCGCCGGTACCACGTCCGGCTGGGGCAGGGCCCTGCCGAGCAGGTCCGCGGCTGCGGCAGGAACACCGGGGGCTACGGGCACGGCCAGGCCCTCGTGGTAGCGGGGCTGGCGGAGGAACTTCATGGTCGTGAGCCACGCCTTCGCGCGCGGGACGATGCCCAGTGCCGGAAGCACGGCGTCGCGCGTGGCGCACACGAGCGGACTGGTGCTCATGACGACTGATCCGATGCGCTTGGACAGGCGGACCATCTCGGCCGCGTGCGGCTTCCGTTCGGCCTCGTACGAGGCGAGGAGGGGCTCCGCGGCGCGCCCGTGCACCGCCTCTGCCAGACGCCAGGCTGCGGCAGCGGCGTCGCGCAGACCTGCATTGAGGCCCTGGCCCGCGAAGGGGGGCATGAGGTGTGCTGCGTCGCCTGCGAGGAGGACGCGGCCCTCCCGCCACCGCGCTGCCAGTCGCTGCTGGGCGGTGTAGACGACGGCTCGTCGGACCCTGAGCCGCTCGATGTCCTGGTACTGGCCCACCAGCGCACGGATGGATGCGGGCGAGAGCATCGCTTCCTCGTCCTCGCCTGGAAGGAGCATGAACTCGTAGCGGCGCCGCCCCTTCACCCCGGGAACGACGACGGCGGGCCGGGTGCCGTTGCAGTGGAACGACGCGTACGGCTCGCCGGTGCCTGCATCGAGCAGGTCCACGACGATCCACTTCTCCACCTGGGTCGAGCCCTCGAGCCCGATCGCGAGCGCCTTCCGGGCGAAGCTGCGGCCGCCGTCGCACGCTAGGAGCCACTGGGACCGGAACGTCACGGCAACGGGTCCGCTGCCTGCGCTGTCGGAAGGCGCCGCGGTTCCACCCCGATGGAGGATGTCGCTCGTGCCGGCCTCGGCCAGCGCGAAGGCCTCGTCCTGCGCGAGATCCCCGCGGAAGCCCTCAGTGCGGGGACCGCGGCGCGCCCCGGTAAGCTCGACGCCGCATTCTGTCTGGATGAGCCGCGTCGCTTCGGTCGCGAAGTGCAGCTGGATTCCTGGCCGCGCCGCTGCTGCCTTCCACAGCAGGCCCTCCATGACCGGCTGGTCGAATTGGCTCTTGCCGGGCTGGCCGAGGCGGGGGCGCGGCGGCCGGACATCAGCCAAGACCTGCCCCCGCCTGCCCGTGTACCGCGCACCCGTGCCGAGGAGCGTCTCCGGGGCGAGCTCCGGCAGGACGCCGAGCTGCTGCATGATGCGCAGCGCCTCATCGGTCGCGCTGATCGCACGCGGCTCATCGCCGGTGCCGGGGCGCTGCTCGACGACGGCGACGCTCAGGCCGGCATCGGCCATGAGGCAGGCGGCGGTGAGCCCGGTCGGTCCAGCGCCGAGGACCACGACGTCGGCGTCGACGTGCTCGCCCAGTGAGACTCGTTCGTCCATGTCGATCAGGCGTCCAGGGTCACCGTGTTGGACAGCGTGCCCAGGCCGGTGATCTCGACCTCGACCACGTCGCCTGCGGACAGGAAGCCCTTGGGTTCCATGAAGAGGCCCACCCCGCCGGGGGTGCCCGTGACGATGACGTCGCCGGCGGAGAGCTTCGTCCAGGCCGTGACGAATTCGATGATCTGCGGGATCGAGAAGTACAGGTCCGCCACGGAGGCGCTCTGCCGCACCTCGCCGTTGACCCTGGTCTCGAGCTTGAGCTGGTCCACGTCGCCCAGGTCAGCGGCCGGAACGAGGTAGGGACCGAAGGCTCCCGTGCCGGGGAAGTTCTTGCCGGGCGTCCACTGGGTCGCGGCAAGCTGCCAGTCTCGGACGGAGAAGTCGTTGTATGCGCCATACCCTGCCACGTAGTCCCACGCGTCCGCGGCCTTCACCCTGTAGGCATCCTTGGAGACGACCAGGGCCATCTCGCCTTCATAGTCGTACTGCGTGGTCGAGGCGGGCATGAGGGCCGGGGCGCGGTGGCCCATCTGGGAGTCCGCGAAGCGAGTGAAGACCGTGGGCGCCTTCTGGTTCGTCTTCCCGGTCTCCTCCTGGTGGCTCACGTAGTTCACCCCGATGCAGAGGATCTTGGCCGGGTCAGTGATCGGGGGCAGCAGGGTGACCGCGGCCTCGTCGTAGGCCGGGGCCCGGCGGACCTGCTCCTCGGTCAGGCTGCCGAAGCGTCCGTCGGCGACGATGTACTTCAGGGCCGGAGCGATGTCCGCACCCGTCGGGCCCAGGTCGTGGACCCGGCCGTCCAGGGCCACTCCCCAGGTCGTGGCGCCGTCGGGGGTCGTGAAGGAGACGTAGTTCATGGAAGGCCTTTCGAGTCGGTGCGGTGTGGGAGGGGTGGCCGGGGCCGAGGTCAGAAGCGGTGGTCGACCGGGGGGATGCCGAAGGTGCGGAAGTCGTCGGGGCGCCTGTCGGACCACATGTTGTACCAGTTCTCGTCCTGGCCCCAGATGACGGGCTCACGGTCGTCGTCGTAGATCTGCTCGAGGTCGGTGTAGAGCTCGACCACGGCGCCTGAGGACTCGACGTAGTAGGCGGCAATGTTGTGGCCCGCACCGTGCCGGACCGGGCCCCAGATGAGCTCCCGGCCCTTCCGGTTCAGCCGGTCGCCGAGCTTGGCGAGGTCCCCCACGGACTGGGTCTGCCACGCGTGGTGGTGGAACGTTCCGCGTCCCTTGATGAGGGCGATCCCGTGATGATCGGGGTTGCAGCGCATGAAGTATGCGAAGTCGTCGCCGATCACATCGGAGAGGCGGAAGTCGAACACCCGGGAGAGGAACAGCATCATGCCGCGCACGTCGACCGGGTGGAAGTTGATGTGCCCGTAGCGGTCCGGGCCGAACGAGAGGGGCCCGGACTCTGCGGATGCCATGCCGGTGTAGACCTCGAAGATCCACCCCTCAGGGCCCACGAAGGCGAAGCCGTCCGCGACCCCGGCGCTCAGCGGGTCAGTGGAAAGGATCTGGAGGTTCTCCGCCTCGACCCTCCGCCGCACTTCGGCGAGCGCGTCGCCGTCGCGTGCGATGAGGCCGAGGGAGTGGATCCCGTTCCGGCTCGACTCGACGTAGACGAGCTCATGGTGCACGGCATTGGCGGCGAGATACACGCCAGCGTCCGTGCGCTCCGTGACGCGCAATCCCAGGATGTCGGTGGCATCGGCCACTGACGCGCCCAGATCGGTGGTCTGGATGGCCACGTGGCCCATCTCGCTGATCAGTCCCCAGGACATCCGTGCTCCTTCGCTCGGCTCACTCCGGCTTCAAGGAGACACTATCCTAAAGATTGTGCATTATCCAGCGATAGTGCACATTTAGCTGGTCTTGAGTCCCACCTCGCCTGCGCTGCGGACGGCAGCCATGGTCGTCTGGTAGTGGGTGCGGAGCAGCGCGGCCGTAAGGCGGGGGTCTCGCGCCAGTGCGGCGGCGAGGATGTCGCGGTGCTCCTGCTCGATGTCCCGGTCAGCGTAGCGGGTTGCAGCTCCCGCCCAACGCCCGTAGAGCTGGCTCAGGTCGGAGAGGACCAGCGTGAGGTCAATCAGCACCGGGACCCCGCACGCCTCGACGAGCTTGGCATGGAAGGCCTGGTGGGCTTCGTTCCATGCCTCGGTGTGCTCGTCTGGATTCTCGGCCTCGCGGCGCTGGGTCCGCTCCAGCGTATGGTGCGCGGCCATGAGTTCGGACTCCCAGTCGAGGGTGCCGCGTTCGATCGCGAGGCGAGCCGCGAGTTCCTCGTTGACGCACCGCATCTCGGTGATGTCCTCGAGATCGGCCAGGGAGAGCTCGGGGACGAAGAATCCGCGGTTGGGGCGCAGGAGCACGAGTCGATTGCCCACCAGTCGCGTGAGGGCCTCCCGGACCACTGTGCTGCTCGTGTCGTAGTGCTCCGAGAGTGCGGTCAGCTGCAGCTTGGCTCCCGGGGCCCAGCGGCCAGCGAGGATGTCGCGTCGCAGTGCATCGTACAGGTGCTTTGAGAGCGTCTCCGCGTCGGTCTTCTTCGCCATAGCCGAATTGTACCAAGGGCACCAGAAAACAGAACGGTAAGTTAAATACATATCGCACGACAAGCGGATGCCTACCGTCGCTGCTTCGCGGACCTGTCCCTCCACACAGGCCATCAGCACGCTCTCCCGCCCGTGGTCCCTCCTTCAGGGCCTGCCACCCCGGCCACGCGTCAGACTGCCCCGAGGAGCCCGGCCGGCTGCAGTTCAACCCTCGCTGTCCGAGCTGGGGCAGTGGAGCCAGTCGGCGAGTTCGCGCTTCTCGGATGCGCCGACCTCAAGGCCGGCCGTCTCGGCTCGCCTCAGGATGCTCGTGTAAAGCGCCCGGGCGATGCTCTCCGCACCCGGAGAGGGGTGCGCGTTCAGATTCGTCTCCGCATCCCTGCACGCTCGAATGACAAAGGCAAAGGCGCTGCGGGGAATATCCGCCCCCTTCACAGCAGCCTGGTCGCGCGACCACTTTGAAGCCTCGGTCGGGTTGAACTCGTGCTCGCGGGCATAGGCTTCGAGCATCTCGAAGACGATTGGCCACGCGGCCGAGGGTATTCTCGGCATGCCGGTCACTTCGGCGAAGTTCTTGACGATGGGCGGCAGGCTCACGGCCGACGCTGGCACGGCCGCTGCCGACGGCGGTGTCACTATCGGCTCAGCATGCCGCGCGGAGTCCCATAGGTAGTGCTGGGAAAACTGGACGTTCGGGAGCCCCAGCCGCTCAATGGCTCGACGAAATGAACCAGCCCCGAACCATGTGCCGCCCCCGTCCATGCCGCGTGTTCTGAGCTGTGAGGAAAGCTGGGCCATATTCAGAGGCGCAGTGGCCTTTGAGTAGATCTCACGCACGGATTCTTCGAAGCCGCAGGAGTTCGCGCCGAGGCCAGTATTGTGCACTTGCGGCAGCGGGGCAGGGATGGCGGCCTCTTCCTCGAAGTCGACCGTCGAGTCGTTGGACATGAGATCGAACATGTCCTGCTCGTCGAGAAACCGGTCCGCGAGCGCTTCGTATGCTGGCGCCGTGGAGGATGTGGCGATAACCGTCACCCGGCGGTCGTCTGCCCGAAGGACCTGAAGCAGCGGAGTGAAGTCGGCGTCAGCGGATGCGATGACGAACTCGTCGTATCTCGTATTCGCTCTCAATGCTGTCATGACGTCGATGACAATCCGGATGTCCGCGCCGTTCTTGGATCCCCTAGTCAGCGCCGGACAGTCCACCACCTCGACGCCCGCCTGGGTGAAGAACGGGCGGAACTTTGAGAAGAACAGGCGCTCACCCTGCTTCCAGGGATCGGGGACCCAACCAGCCGGGTTCATGTAGCAGCGAAGGACGAGCCACCTGCGCGCGATGTCGTCCGAGTCTTGGCCAGCTAGTCTGTGCAGCCACCGGGCGGGACTCTCAGCCATGGACAGCGCGGAGGCCGGATCAGCCGAAATGAGCCCACTGAAGAAGTTGTCGAAATCCAGGAAGAGTGCTGCCCTCACGATCCCAACTCTTACAGAGTGACCGCGGCCACACGCGCACCGACACAACCTTGGATTCGCTTCCGCGCCCGGATAAAGCACCCGGCACTCAACGTATGCATGACACACTTCACCACGACACAATGTCCGATCTGAATGATGCCCTGGCACGGACACGTGAGAATTTTGTGATGAACAAATCCTTGGCCCCTGTTGTTATCGCCGTTGCCCTCGCACTGAGTGGCTGCGCCGGAACGGCGGCAAACGGCACAGACGCCGCCACTAGTTCTGCATCAAAGCAGGAAGCGCCAAAACCTCCCACTCTGACCGGCTCGTGGAAGCAGGAGAACTCTGCTGGGAAGACTTCCTATCAGCAGGCCACGATCACCGGCGACAAGATGACGATTGATTGGGTCTCCGACGGTGGGAACACGACGTCGACCTATTGGATCGGCGATTTCAAAGCGCCGACGGATGCGAAGGAGCCCTATACGTGGACTTCTTCGCGAGATGTCGAAGCCACGCGCTCCGCCCTGCTGGCGTCCTCGGATGCGACCAAGGAATTCACCTATCAGGACGGCGCCATCAGCTACAAGGTCTCAGCGCTGGGAACAACAACTACCGTGAAGCTGAAGAAGAGCTAGGCCCTCCCAGAGACTCCCCGGCGAGCCCATCCTCGCCGGGGAATCCGCTCTCTAACTGGTTGGACTGCCTCCAAAGTGCGTGACGAGCGGGTCCGGATCCCCCTTCTCGACCCCGCCTGCCCGCTCCACCGCGAAGCCGTTGCGCACCCAGTACTCGTACCCGCCGATCAGCTCGCGCACCTCGAAGCCCTCGGCGAGCAGGCGGCGCGCGGTGTGCGTGGCGCCATTGCAGCCGGGGCCCCACCCGTACACGATGAGGGTCCGGTCGGGCGGCAGATCGGCCAGACGGTCGTCCAGGGCATTGTTCGGAAGGTGCAGCGCGCCGGCGATGTGCCCCTGGTCCCATGACGACTGCCGGCGGGTATCGACGATGACGGCGGTCCCATCAGCCTGCGCCTCGGCGGCCGCGACGACGTCGATCTCGTAGGCCAGCTTCGCCTCCACGAACGCCAGCAGGTCGCTCTGCGAGGCCACCGCTACCGCCCCGACTGCACCGGCTGGCCGGAGGTGCCGAGCAGTTCCGCGAGTTTGGGGAGCTGGGACGGGTCCTCGAGTGCCGATCCGACTGCGACGACCCGCGCACCGGCGGCGAGGAAGTCGCCTGCGTTCCCGGCGTGCATTCCGCCGGTCGTGACGAACTTGGCCGCGGGGAAGGGGCCCTTCATCGCCTTGATCCACTCGGTGCCCAGCACGGAGGCGGGGAAGGCCTTGAGCCAGGTCAGGCCTTCCTTGAGCGCGATCTGCACCTCACTCGGCGTCGCCACCCCGGGCAGCGGCAGCAGCCCGGCCTCGGAGGAGGCCCGGACCACCTCGAGGTCGAAGCCGGGGCTCACGGTGAAGTGCGCGCCCGCGTCGATCGCCTGCTGCACGTGCTCGGCAGTGACCACGGTGCCCGCGCCCACCACCTTGCCCCTCTCGCGCCCGGCGGCCGCGACGGCGCGCAGGGCCTCGACGTCGTCGGGGGTCTGGATGGGCAGTTCGACGACGTCGATGCCGAGGTCCCAGGCGGTGGTGGAGACGGCGAGGCTCCTCTCCACGCCGATGCCGCGCAGGATCGCCATGAGCGGCGCTCCGCCGAAGATGCTGCTGAACTCAGAGTTGTCGATCATCGGAAAGACCGGTCCTTTCAGGGGAGGGGCTGCGTGAGGGCTGCCGGCGCGGCAGCGGGTGGGTCTGCGACGAAGTCGCTCATCGAGAGCAGGACCAGTCTCGCCCGTTCGTGGCCGGCACGGAGCCGCCCGGAGGCGCCCGCGCCGTTCAGGCCGGCCGCGAGGTAGCCCGCGGCGAACGCGTCACCGGCGCCGACCGCCTCGAGGACCTCGGTGGGGATCGCGGGCTCGAACACGGTTCCGTCCCGGCCCAGTTCGGTGGCGCCGATGTCGCCGTCCTTGACCACGATTCTGTCGGGCCCCGGCAGGAGCCCTCGGACGTCGTCCGGCGTCGCGCAGCCCCACAGGGCCTGCGCCTCGTCGAGGCCCACGAAAACCACGTCCGCGCGGTCGGCGATCCGGCGCAGCTCGCCGGCGGCCGCGCCCTCGGGCCACAGGGAGGGCCGGTAGTTGACGTCGAACGTCAGCGTCGCGGTGCTCGCGGCGACGCGGTCGATCACGGCGTCGACCAGGGCGGCGCAGGTCGCGGACAGCGCAGGCGTGATCCCCGAGAGGTGCACGATGTCGGCGTCCTCGAGCGGGATGCCCACGATGGTGGCGGGGCCCATCCGGGAGGCGGCAGACCCGCGCCGGTAGTAGAGGACTCCGTGGCCCGGGTCCTTGAAGTAGACGCCGGTGGGGGCCTCCGGGTCGGCCGTGACCCACCGGGTGTCCACGCCGCGCTCCCCGATGGCGCGGACGATCCGGCGTCCGAGGACGTCGTCGCCCACGGCGCTCACCCAGGCCGAGGGGATCCCCAGATGGGCAGTATGGCAGGCGACGTTGGACTCGGCTCCGCCGGGGTGGAGGCCCACGTCGTCGGCCGTGGCGAGGGACTCCGCACGCGCGGGCGTCACCATCATCATCGTCTCGCCGATCGTGATCAGGCGTGGGTTCGAGGTGTGCAGCATGACTCCCTATTCTCCGATGTGCTCGCGCCGGAGCCCGCGTCCCGGGGCGCCGTCGACGAGCGCGCCGCGGGCGAGCACCGGCTGGCCCGCCACGAGGACGTCGTCGATGCCCACCGCTTCGCCAAGCGGTTCCTCGTACGTGGCCGTGTCAGCGACCGTCTGAGGGTCGACGACGATGAGGTCGGCGACCCAGCCCGGTGCCACTCGGCCGCGGCGGCCCAGGCTGAATCGAGCCGCCGGGTCGGTGGACAGGTGGCCGGCCGCCTCCGGCCAGGACCACGTCGGCGTCTCCCTCACGAAGTCGCGCAGGTAGCGCGCGAACGTGCCGCGGGCCCGAGGATGCGGGTGGGCGCCGATGAAGATGCCGTCCGAGCCGCCGAGGTGGCGGGGGCTGGAGAAGATGGCCGCGAGCTCGGAGGTCGGCCGCTCGTGGCGCACCGCCATAATGGCGTTGACCTCGAGCCGGGACGCCGCGAGCACGTCCAGCGCGAAGTCGATGGGATCGGCGCCGTTCCGCGCGGCGGCCGCGTCGAGGGTGAGGCCGTGGGCCCACGCGAACTCGGGGGCTGCGATGTGGGCGAGGGTGATCATCGAGGGCCACTCGGGTCCGAGGCTCGCGTTGCGCTCCACCTTCGGGAACCACTCGCGGCGCAGCAGTGCCCGCTGGGCAGGGTCGCTGATGGCCTCGACGATGGCCTCCGCGGGCAGCAGTGAGAGGTCCGGCGGCAGCAGCGGCATGGCCAACAGCGTGCAGCCGCGGGTGTAGGGGTAGGCGTCGAAGGTGGCGTCCACGCCAGCCCGGGCGAGGGCCTCGAGCTGCTCGGCGACGATGTGCGCCTGGGCGTGGAAATGCGAGATGTGGACCCGGGCTCCGGAGGCCCCGGCGATGCGGGCGATCTCGTCGACCCCTGCGGCGGAGTTCGCCTCGTACCCGCCGCGCATGTGGGTGACGTAGACGCCGCCGGCCTCGGCCACCGGGGCGCAGAGCGCCGCGATCTCCTCGGTGGTGGCGAAGATCCCGGGGGCGTAGTCGAGCCCGGTGGACACCCCCACCGCGCCGTCGCGCATGCCCTCCTCGACGAGCGCGGCCATCGCGGCGCGCTGCGCCTCGTCCGCGGGGGCGGTGGAGCGGCCGCAGACCTCCCAGCGCACCGTCCCGGCCGGCACGAGGTAGGCGGCGTTCAGCCGCGACCGGCCGTCCGCCGCCGCGAGATAGGCAGCGACGCCGCCTCCGGCATAGCGAGGGTGCGGGCCGTTGATGGCGGCGAAGTACTCGCTCGCGTAGGCTCCGCTGCCCGGCGCGTACGAGACCCCGTCCTGCCCGGCGATCACCGTGGTGACCCCCTGCCTGAGCAGGGCCCGCTGCACGGCCTCGTCCTCGAGGAGTCCGTCGGCGTGCGAGTGCGCGTCGATGAATCCGGGCAGCACGTAGCGCCCGGTGCAGTCGATGATCTGGTCGTCGGGGCCGGGCGCGATCTCGTCGATCTCGGTGATCAGCTCACCGTCGACGGCGACATCCGCCGTCCGCATCCCGGTGCTGTCGACGACTGTGCCGCCGCGCAGGAGCAACCGCATCGTGCGCCTTTCCGTGTAGAGGGGTCAGAAGAACGTCTGGACGAGGTCGACGACGCGGTCGTCGTCCTGCGAGGCCACGACGGGCAGGTAACGCCACTTGTCGAACGTGGTGCAGGGGTGCGACAGCCCCAGCGCGACGACCGAGCCGAGGGCTACGTCCTGGCCTGCCAGCCCCAGATAGCTGTGCTGGTCGTTCATGGCCAGGATCGAGGCCTCCGCGAGGGGCGCCCACTCGCCGTCCAGGTCGGCCGCGACGGCGCGGGGCACCGGGAGCCCCTCGTCGAACGGGAAGTCCCGCTTCCCGCCGTCGAGCAGCGCGAGGCCGCGTTCGGGGTGGGACACCACACGGGCGACGCCGCGCATCGCCGAGCGCAGTCGGCTCGCCGTTCCCGGGCCGGCGGCTCGGGCGCTCCCCTCGTCGAACGGGGAGATCTGGCGGTAGAACCCGTCGTCGTGCGTGATGTAGGCGCCGCTGCGCAGCGTCCACAGGGTGCGCGAGCCGCCAGTGCGCGAATCGCTGGCCATCGCGCGGCCGAACACGTCGGCGACCACGTCGGGGTAGGCGCTTCCGCCCGCCGTGACGTAGAGGTCGCCCTCGCCGTCGTACAGCTCCCCCAGGTCGCGGTGCAGGTCGACCTGTCGCTCCACGTAGGAGCGCACGGCGGCGAGGGAGGCGTCCGACCGGTCGTGCGCGAGCGCGCCCTCGTAGCCGGAGACGCCCGCCAGGCGGAGGACGTCGGAAGCGGCAGCCCGCCGCGCGACGTCGTGCGCCTCGGCGACCGTCCGCGCGCCGGTGCGCCCGCCGGGGGCGCCCAGCTCCACGCACACGTCCACCGGCCGGGGCGTGCCGGCGCGGCGGAGCCCGCGTTCCATCGCCTCGAGCGTCGCGATCGAGTCGGCCCAGCAGACGAAGCGGAGCTCCGGGTCCGCCAGCTCACCGGCGAGGTAGGCCAGCGAGCGCTCGTCGACCACGGAGTTGGCCAGCATGATCGAGGCCAGGCCGAAGCTGCGCGCGGTGCGGACCTGCCCCATGGTGGCGAGCGTGATGCCGAGGCTGCCGGCGTCGAGCTGCTGCTGCCACAGCGAGGGTGCCATGGTGGTCTTGCCGTGCGGCATCAGCTCGAGCCCGCGGTCCGCGCACCACCGGCCCATCACGGTGAGGTTGTGCCTGATCCGTTCGCCGTCGAGGGCGACGATCGGGGTCCAGAACTCGGAGAGCCTCGGCCCGCTGGCGAGGAACTCGGCCACCGTCATCCCGACGGCGCGGGCCGGGATTCCCTTGTCGCGTGGGGAGAGCCGGGTGGTACCCAGCTCCCCCAGTCGCAGCTGCCCTGCCATCCGTTCCTCAGCGACCCTCGGGCACTGCGGCCACCACGTCGATCTCGACGAGGATGTTCGCCAGCTGCGACCCGACCGTGGTGCGGACCGGATAGGGCTCCGAGAAGAACTCCTGGTACGCCTCGTTGAAGGAGGCGAAGTCGGCCAGGTCGGCGAGGTGCACGGTGGTCTTGACGCAGTCGTCCAGCGTGAGCCCGCGCTCGGCGAGGACGGCCTGGATGTTGCGCAGCACCTGGCGGGTCTGCTCACCGACCGCATCGGCGACGGCGCCGGTGGCGGGATCCTGCGGGCCGAAGCCGGCGGTGTAGACGAATCCGTTGGCCTCAATCGCCTGGCTGTAGGGGCCGGCGGGCTGCGGGGCGTTGGTGGTGTGGAAGGCGGTCTTGGTGGTGACGGTCATGAGGTGTCCTCTTCTCTGGCGAAGTCTCAGCGGGTGGTTCTAGTGGTGGGAGGTCTCGGGTGCGGTGGTCTCAGCTGCGGGCTCGTGCAGCCGGCCCGCGTCCTCGGTGTCCGGCCGGAAGGAAGCGTAGGCGGTGGCGATCACGCCGATGAGGGCGATCACCGCGACGTAGATGATCACGGGCCACACGCTGCCGAAGGCTGCGGAGAGGGCGGTCGCGATGAGCGGGGCGAAGCCGCCGCCGATCGTGTTCGAGATCTGGTAGCCGATGTTGACCCCGGTGGTGCGGGCCTCGACGTCGAACATCTCGACCAGCATCGTCTGGAGCGTGCCCTGCATGGCCACGCCGGGGATCACGAAGCCGACCACCATGCCCAGCCAGATCAGGATCGCGGTCTGGGTGCTGAAGAGCGCGAAGGCGGGGTAGACCAGCAGGGCAAAGGCGATGCAGGCGCCGATGTAGACCTTGCGGCGGCCGATCCTGTCCGAGAGGCTCCCCCACATCGGCGCGACGAAGATCTGCAGGACGCCCACAATCATGGTGCCGATGAAGCCAACCTGCGCCTGGGTGCCCTTGGAGACCATGTAGGCGAGGCCGAACGTCAGGACGACGTAGCCGGCGATGCTCTGCGGCAGGCCGATGAGGATGCCGAGGATGGCGTTCTTCGGGTGCCGGAAGACCTCGCGGAGCGGGGACTTCCGCTGCGCGCCGGCAGACTTGCGGTTCGCCGACAGCTCCTTGAACTCCTCGGATTCCTCCAGCTTGGACCGCAGCACGATCGCCACGACGGCCAGGACGAGGGCGAGGAGGAACGGGACGCGCCAGCCCCACTCCATGAAGAACGACTTGGGTCCGGCGCCGAAGGCCGCCATCAGGCCGGCCGAGGCCACGTTGGCGATGCCGGCGCCGCTGATGAGCAGCGCGCCGTACAGGCCGCGCTTGCCGGCCGGGGCGTGCTCGACGACGAGCGCCGCCGCGCCGCCCATCTCGCCGCCCACGAACAGCCCCTGCAGCATCCGGAAGAAGAGCAGGAGGATCGGTGCGGCGATCCCGATGGAGCTGGCCGAGGGGATCAGGCCGATCGCGGCCGTCGAGATGCCCATGCCGATGACGGTGATCATCAGGGTGGTCTTCCGGCCCATGCGGTCGCCGATGTGGCCGAAGACCAAGCCGCCGATCGGCCGGAGCAGGAAGCCGAACGCGAAGCTGGCGAACGAGGAGAGCGTTCCGACCACGGGGTTGTCGCCCGGGAAGAAGACCGCGGGGAAGACGGTGGCTGAGGCCAGCCCGTAGAGGTAGTAGTCGAAGTACTCCATGAGCGTGCCGATCGCGCCGCCAGCGACCGTGCGGCGCTGCTTCGCTGAGATCGAGCGCCACCCCGATTGCGGTACCTGGTATGCCTGTGCCACGAGAGCCTCCTTGCCCCGATGTGTGCAGATGCGGTGAGTGCGGGCGGCGAGTCGCCCGGCCCTTCGGTGATGAAGCTAGCACCCCCTTGAACAGTCTGTCTACGACCAATACAATTTGTCTATGGCCTTCGGCGACGCGTAGGACTGACCCATGAGCGAGGTAGACATGACCCTGACTTCGGCCCAGCCGGCGGCTGACCACCCGCTCGCCCGCATGGGAACCTACGAGTCCGTGGACGAGATCCTCGCCGTGTTCCGCCCGGCCATGCACGCGATGGCGGCGGCCGTGGGCCCGGGGTGCGAGGTGGTGCTGCACGACCTCTCGGCCCCCGATGTGGACCTCGGCCACACCATCGCCGCCATCGAGAACGGGCACGTGACCGGGCGCGAGGTGGGGGGCCCGTCGTCGAGCCTCGGAGCCGGGGTGCTCCACAACCAGGGCGCGGAGCACAACGCGTTCGGCTACCGCGGATTCACGGCCGACGGGCGCGAGCTGCGCTGCTCCTCGGTGTACTTCCGCAACTCGTCCGGCCGCATCATCGCCGCCCTCTGCATCAACTTCGACATCAGCACGATCCAGCGCCTGCAGTCCCTCCTCCAGGGCCTGCTGCCGGCGGCCGCGTCCGACTCCCCCGAGCAGCCGAACGAGTTCTTCGGGCGGGACCTCGTGGCCGTGATGGACGCGATGGTCACAGAGGCCATCCGCGAGGTGGGCAAGCCCGTGGACCAGATGAGCCGCGACGACCGCATCGCCATCCTGACCAAACTCGACCAGCAGGGCGTGCTGCAGATGCGGAAGGGCATCGATCGCGTCGCGGCGCGCCTGGGGATCTCGCGGGTGACGGCGTACTCGTACCTGGATGAGGCGCGGAACCACGACGCGGGTGAGTGACAGCCACAGTTGGCAACCGAATCAACAGCCCTCGGGAATCCCGCGCCGAGAACTGGTCTTATGTAAGGTTGCACCTTCAAGTAGCTCGTCCATAGATCAGGTGCGTGCTCCTGTCCCGTGGTTAGCGAACCCGAACGCCCGCCACGGCCAGCTGCGGCCAACGTCGCAAGGCGCGATTGGCGGCCGGGCATCGCCGACACCCGCGCTTTTCCGGCGGCATGAGGCGTTCCGGACCCCAGGAGCAACTGCACGCTGACCTTCATCCTTGTGATCCTTGACACAGTTGGGTGGCGTTGTCTACGGTTAACCGTAATCCGATAACCGATAACCGATAACCGCGAGGCTGATGTGGGAGATCTCAACCTGATTGCCGGGGTCACTGCCCCGCAGAACAGCGTGCTGGGGAAGCAGGTCGTGGATCAGATGCGGCTGCTGATCATCACTGGGAAAATCCCTGCGGGAACCCATCTGGTCGAGGCGCAGCTTTCCACCATGTTCAACGTCAGCAGGGGTCCCATTCGCGACGCCTTGACGATGCTGGAGGCTGAGGGCCTCGTTGAGGGCCGCCGGCGAGGCTGCTTCGTCGTAGGCCTCGAACCTCGGGACATCGAGGAGCTGTACTCGGTGCGCGAGGCGATCGAAATCGCAGCACTCAAGGTCGCCGTGAAGGCCTCCCGTGATGCATGGGGCAAGGCGGAGGCCCCCTTAGAGCGGATGAGGCTCGCCGCCAAAGATGGCGACCATCTTGAATTCGCCCACGCCGACATGGCGTTCCACGCCAGCTTCTACACGATCGCGGAGCACCGGCGGCTTCAGCGGATCTGGCAGCAGTACGAGCCCACCTTCACGGTGCTCCTCGAGCTCACCACAGCGGAGGACATCGACTTGGGCCCCTCGTACGAGTCCCACGTTGAAATCCACGACCTGATGCTCGCAGGAAAGCTGGATGAGGCGACGCTGAGCCTGCAGGAGCATCTGCTCGGCTCGCGGGCCCGGCTAGTGAGGGCATTCGCCCGGCTGCACGCCACTGAGGGCGTGCAAGAAGACACCAAGTAGGAAGACCTCACTGTGCAATCACCCCTTCTCATCTCTGCCCCGCCGACCGCTTTCGGCGCCCGTGGCGAGATCGACTTCGCCTCCACTGCACGCATTTTCGAGCACACGCTCGACGGCGGCGTCGACGCCATGTTCGTCAACGGCACTACCGGCGAATTCGCTGCCTTGGACCGCGCCGAGCGGCGCCAGCTCCTCGAGCTGGCAGTGGGCGTCGCCGGGCCCGCGCGAGTCATCGCGCACGTCGGATCGGCGTCTCCGTTCGAGGCTCGGCTGCTGGCTCTCGATGCCTGCGAACTCGGGATCGGGCGGCTCTCCGTACTGACCCCCTTCTACATGCCGGCCTCGCTCGACGGCATCCGCCGCCAGATCGGATCGGTCAGGGAGGCTGCGCCGGAAGAGCAGCTCTTCCTCTACCTCTTTCCCGACCGGACGGGAGTGGAGGTTGCACCGGAGACGGCGGCGTCCCTCCTCGAGGAGTTCGATCTGGCGGGCGCCAAGCTCTCCATCGCCGGCACGGACTACCTGGCTGCTGTCGCGGCCTCACCCTCGTCGCAGTCCCGCACGGTCCTCTCGGGGAATGACGGCCTGATGCGCGAGGTGCTCGCCGCAGGAGGCGGGGGCGTGGTCTCCGGCATCTCAGCCTCGGTTCCGGCACCGTTCGCCCGGCTGAAGCAGGCAATCGCACAGGGCGACGCCGAGGCCGCCGACCAGTGGGCAGAGAAGGTCAACTCGATCGTCCCGGTTCTCGGCCCGAGCATCAGCGCCCTCAAGCTCTCACTGCACCTCCAGGGCGTCATCGACTCCCCAATGTGCCGGATGGCCATCGACGATCCCTCATCCGAACTGGCCGCGCGTGTCCGAACCGTGGTCGGCCAAGTTGAAGCCCTCTCGGCCTCAGCCGGCTAAGCGGACCGGAACCCCAAGGAGAACAGCGTGGTTCTGCATTCAGAGACGAAAACCCGGCCCCGGACCTCGATCGGCGCACCGCTCCCAGCCCCGCGGAAGGGAGGGAAACCGCGGCGCCACTCGGGTGGGGTCGGCTCGAGCTCTCCCCTCGGATTGGCCTGGGGACTGATCATCCCCTCGATCCTCGTGGTCGCGGCCGTATCGATCGTGCCGATCGCGTACGCGGTGAACCTGAGCCTGCACAACACGACCTTCATGCGGGTGGGCAGCTTCGCCGGCCTGGGGAACTTCTTGCCCATCTTCACGACTCCATCGGGTCTGGCCCAGATTGGCCGGTCCCTTGCCTACGTGCTGGGGTCCCTGGCCATCACGGTGCCCCTGAGCCTGGGACTTGCGAACCTGCTGAATCAGGAAGTGCGGTTCCGCAGCGTCTTTAGAGTGCTGATCCTGCTGCCATGGGTTGTGTCGCAGACCGTGGCCGCCCTGCTGTGGAAATGGATGGTCGATCCCAGTTACGGCCCGCTGGGCCTAGGCAACGTCGGCGGGACGAAGGTAGATTTCCTCTCAGATCCGGTCCTGGCCATGGTCCTGCTGATCATCGTGAACGTCTGGATCAGTTATCCCCTTGCCACCATCCTCTGCCTCGCGTCGCTGCAGACGGTGCCCAGCGAGCTGATGGAAGCCGCCCAAGTCGACGGCGCGGGAGCGTTCCGCCGGTTCATGCAGGTGACCCTGCCGCTGATGAAGCCCACCCTGTTCGTAGTAGCGATCCAGCTGACCCTCCTTTACTTCAACATGGTCACGCTCGTCTACACGCTCACCGGCGGCGGACCCTTGGACGGGACGAACGTGCTGTCCCTTTCCGCCTTCAAGCAGAGCTTCGAGTTCTTCCATATCGGCCTCGGGGCGGCCTACAGCGTGGTCCTGTTCGCGTTCAACATCCTGTTCGGCGCCGCCTACATCCGGCTTCTGAGGAGTGAGAAGAATGTCTGAGACCCTGCTCCAAGCTTCCAAGGCCGCTACTCGCCCGGCCGCCAGGCGCCGCGGCAAGCGGACGAACCCGCTCATCTACCTGGCTCTGGTCGCGGCGTCGCTCTTCGCAGTGCTGCCGCTGCTGTGGGGGCTGAGCACTTCCTTCAAGCCCGAATCCGCTACCCTGACCGACACCGGCTGGATCCCGAAGGAGTTCTCTCTGGAGAACTACCGGCTGGTGCTCTTCCAGTCCAAGATCCCCACCTACCTGGGCAACACGCTCCTGGTAGCCGGCCTGACCGTCTTGGCCACGATCGTAATCGCGGTCTTCGGCGCATACGCCGCGGCCCGCTTCCGCTTCCGCGGGAAGAGCACCAGCCTCCTGCTGATCCTCATGACGAGCATGATCCCGGGCATCGCCATCCTGGTTCCGCTGTACTTCCTCGCGGTCCAGCTCGGCCTGTACGACACCTACGCCGTGATGGTCATCATCTACACCGCCTGGCAGATCCCGACGGTGATCTGGATGCTCAAGGGCTTTTTCGAATCCATTCCCGACTCGATCGAGGAAGCAGGCCGAGTGGACGGCGCATCGCCCCTGCGGGTGATGGTGCAGCTGATCTTCCCCCTGGCCGTCCCCGGCATCGTAGCCTCGGCCGTGATCGCCTTCATCTACGTCTGGAACGACTTCCTCATCGCATCGACGATGATCTCCCACGACGACAAGCGCCTCGTTGCCGTCGGCCTCTACAACTACCTCTCCCAGTACGGGATCGTCTGGGGCCAGCTCACCGCGGCGGTAGTCGTCACCGTCATCCCAATCGTGCTGGTCTTCGTGCTCATGGAGCGCCGCATCGTCGCAGGCCTCTCCGCCGGTGCCACCAAGGGCTAGACACCCCAACCATTCACTCCTTCTTCCGAAAGGAAAGACCATGAATACAGACATGAGCCGCAGGAGCGCCTGCCTCCTCATCGCCGGCGCCCTCGCGCTCCCCCTGGCAGCCTGCAACGGCCAGTCCGGAGGAGGAGGGGGAGGGGGCAAGAAGGACCTGGCGCTATGGACCTTCCTGGACCCGAACAGCTCCGACGACCCCCGCGGGGCGGCCCTGAAGCAGATCGTCAGCGACTACAACGCCCAGGCCAACGGCACGGCTGTGACGGTGCGCTCGATCAACTACGCGAAGATCGACGCCGAGGTCATCAAGGCCACCGCCAGCGGCCAGGGTCCGGACATCCTGAACGTCTACTCCAACCAGCTGCCCATGCACGTCCAAGCCCAGACCCTCCAGCCGCTCACCATGTACGCCCAGCCAGTGCTCGACCAAGCCGGCAAGGATTTCCTCTTCCCCAAGGACGGAATCACCTTCAACGGCCAGATCATGGCCATGCCCTGGGAGGTGCGGGCCTGGCTGCTGTGGTACCGGGCCGACCTGCTCAAGGCCGCTGGCCTGCAGCCGCCGAAGACCCTGGATGAGCTCGGCAAGACAGCCGCCGCCCTGCACAAGAGCAGCGGCAAGACAGGCCTCGGGATCGGGTTCTCGAACTCCGGCCTCGGCGCCGACTTCATCGAGAAGTTCATCCCGCTCACTTGGGGCAACGGAGGAGAGGTCCTCAAGGACGGCAAGGCGGTCTTCAACTCCGACGCCGGCCGGACCGCCATGGGCTACCTCACTCAGCTGCACACTGAGGGCGCCTTCGGCGACGAGGTCCTGAGCATGGGCGCCGATGATGTGGTCAACGGGATCAAGGCCGGCTCGATCGCTATGGCAATCGAGGGCTCCTACCGGGTGGCGGCTGCACGGGCAGGCAAGGGCATCGGCCAGAACCTCCAGACCGCCCCGATCCCCTCCGCCGACCCATCCAAGCCGCTGCCCACCCAGGTCGCCGGCCAGACCCTCGGCATCGGTGCCTCGACCGGCAACCCGGACGCCGCGTGGGACTTCATCCGCTACTACACCGCCCAGGCCGCGCAGGAGAAGTTCGCCGCTGCGGGGGTGCTGCCTGTCTCCTCGAAGGCGTATGACTCGGCCACCGTGAAGGCCCTCCCGAATGCCCAAGAGCTCCTGCAGTGGCGCGACTACCTCCTCGGCTACGGGCGGCCCGCCCCGGTCTCGGCCAACTTCAACGAGCTCTCCGACTCCCTGGTCAGCGCCGGGCAGCAGGTCGTCTTCAAGAACGCCGATCCCGCCAAGTCGCTCGACGACGTCGCCTCCAAGTTCAACTCGAAGCAGTGACCGCAGGCGGCACATCCGCGCTGCCCTCCCCCGCCGAACCCAGTAAGGATCTACATTGACCAAGAGCACCGATTACGACGTGATCGTCTGCGGCGGCGGCCCCTCCGGCTTTGTCGCGGCCATAGCCGCCGGCCGTGCAGGCGCGCGCACCCTGCTCATCGAGAAGTACGGCTTCGTCGGCGGCATGGCCACCTCCGCCTGGCTCGGGCCCATCTCGCCGATGCACTTCGGAGACGAGCGGGTGATCGCCGGTATCCCGGAGGAGTTCGTCGAGCGGATGCGCGTGGCTGGCGGCTCCACTGGCCACTTGCGGTGCACGAACCCGCACGGCAGCGGCGCCTACCTCGGCTTCTATGACCGCGAGCACTACAAGTGGGCCGCCATCCAGATGCTCCAGGAAGCCGGAGTCGAGCTCCTCTTCCACTCCTTCGTCGCTGGCGTCTCCGTGGACGGGGACACCGTGACCGGGGTGGAGGTCTCCAACAAGGGCGGCAAGACGGCCTACACCGCGAAGGTCATCGTCGATGCCACCGGCGACGGTGACGTCGCTGCCCTGGCCGGGGCAGAGCACACCGTCGGCAACGAAGGCGGCATCTCCCAGCCCGGGACGCTGATGTTCGACATGGCCAACGTGGACACCGACCGGTTGAAGCAGTACATGGACGAGCACCTCGACCACTTCGAGTGGGCCTCGGAGATGGTCGCCCTCAAGCCCTTCTCTGAGAAGCTGCAGCAGACCCACTTCGTCGGCCAGGGCTTCCTCGACCTCGTCGGCCAGGGCCTGCGCAGCGAGGAGCTCTACCTCGGCCGTGACTCGATCCTCTTCCTCACCACCACCCACCCCGGCCTCGTCCACTTCAACTCGACCCGCATCGCCGGGCTCGACGGCCGCTCCGCCGAGTCCCTGACCCGGGCCGAAATCGACGGGCGCCGCCAGGTCATGTCGCTCTCAGAGTTCATCGTCAAGCACATCCCCGGCTTCGAGAACGCCTACCTCGCCGGAACCGGCACCCAAGTCGGCGTCCGGGAATCCCGCCACATCACCGGCGAGTACGTCATCACGGGCGAGGATGTCCTGAGCGGGCGCAAGTTCGACGACGTCGTGGTGCGGGGATACTTCCCCGTCGACATCCACAACCTCAAGGGCAAGGAAGGCTACCAAGGCGGAGGCCTCTGGGCAGATCCCGAGGACTCCTACGACATCCCCCTGCGCACCCTCATCCCGATCCGCCTCAACGGCCTCGTCATGTCCGGCCGGGCCATCTCCGCCACCCACGAGGCCCACGGCTCCCTGCGGACCCAGGGAGGGGCGATGGCGATCGGCCACGCCTCCGGCGTCCTCGCCGCTCAGGCAGCCCTCCGGGGAGAGCAGCCGCGGGAGGTCCCCTACCCCGCCGTCGAGCGCGTCCTGCTCGAACAGGGAGCCTCCCTCCGACGGGACAAGAAGAAGGCCGCCGCCGAAAAGGAAGCCGCCGACCAGGCCAACCGGGAAGCCCTCGCCTCCGGCAAGATCACCGGCCTCTACTTCCCCCACGGGGTCCTCACCGGCGCCGCCCCGCGCCTCTAGTCGTCTGGCCGCCCCGGGAAGCCGGGCCGGCTCACCTGAAGATCCTGGCACGCGAAGGAGGGCAGATGGGTTCGCCTGTATATCTGGGGTTCGATGTGGGGACGTCCAGCAGCAAGGGGGTGCTTGTTGCCCCGGACGGGAAGGTGGTGCGCTCGGCTGTGCGGGAGCACCAGGTCTCTCGCCCCCGCCCGGGCCAGGTCGAGATGCGCGGCGAGGTGTGGTGGGAGGAGTTCCTCCAGATCGCCGTGGAGCTGACCGCGGGCGGGGACGAGATCGTCGTCGGCGTCGGGGTCAGCGGGATGGGCCCCTGCGTCCTGCTCACCGACGACGAAGGGACACCGCTGCGCCCGGCGATCCTGTACGGCGTGGACACGCGGGCCACCGAGCAGATCGCCAAGCTCACGGCACAGCTGGGCGCCGATGACGTCCTGGCCCGGTGCGGGTCGGTCCTGACTACGCAGGCGGTGGGGCCGAAGCTGACGTGGGTCCGGGAGCACGAGCCCGAGGTGTTCGCCCGGGCGCGAAGGCTCTTCATGCCGGCGTCGTTCCTGGCCTACAAGCTCACAGGGCAGTACGGGCTGGACTTCCACTCGGCCAGCCAGAGCACGCCGCTGTTCGACACCGACAGCCTGTCCTGGTACATGCCGTGGATCAAGCGGATCTGCCCAGACCTCGAACTGCCGCCGCTGAAGTGGTCGGACGAAACGATCGGCGAGGTGACCGCCGACGTCCCCGGCATCCCGCGGGGGACCCCGGTGACCATGGGAACGATCGACGCCTGGACCGAGGCCGTCAGCGTCGGGGCCCAGAACCCCGGGGACCTGATGCTGATGTACGGCACCACGATGTTCCTTGTCTGCACGGTCTCCGAGCCGATCCGGACCCCCTCGATGTGGGGCACCGTCGGGGCGTTCGAGGGCACCCGCAACCTCGCCGGAGGGATGGCGACATCAGGCGCCATCACCGACTGGCTGCGGGAGACGTTCGGCTCGCCCGACTACCCAGTCCTCCTGCGCGAAGCCGATGAGTCCGGCATCGGCGCCCGCGGGCTGCTGATGCTGCCGTACTTCGCAGGTGAACGCACCCCCATCATGGACCCCCATGCACGCGGCGGCCTCCTGGGACTCACGCTCATGCACCGGCGTGGCGACCTGTACCGCGCAGCGCTGGAGGCCACCGCCTTCGGCGTCCGTCACAACGTCGAAGCCATGCAGGCAGCCGGTGCCCGGATAGGCCGGGTGGTGGCGGTCGGCGGGGGGACGCAGGGGAACCTGTGGACCCAGATCGTCACCGACGTCACCGGCCTGGACCAGACCATCCCCACCATCACCATCGGAGCGAGCTACGGGGCGGCGTTCCTCGCCGCCCGACTCGCAGGCATCCCAGACATCGCCGCTTGGAACCCCCCAGCACGCGTCCTGAAGCCCGACCAAGACGCCAAAGCCCGCTACGACGAGCTCTACGGCCTCTACCGGGACTTCTACACCTCCACCGCCCCCATTGCCCACCGGCTCGGCGCCGCAGTCGTCAACTGACCAGAGAGAAGGCACCATGACCGCCTACCAGTTCCCGGCCCCAGCGGAACGACCCGAAGTCCAGCCCAAGACTGCCTACCTCATCGCCAGCGGTGACCTGCGCGAGTCGGCCAACGTTGCAGGCTGGCCCACCCAGGCCGCACTCGAGGACGCAGTCCGCCGCGTTTTCGAACAGCTCGGATGGTCCGTCCGCCGCGCCCACGAGCTCGACCCCGCCACCGGGCACGGCTTCATCTCCAGCCAGCGGATGGGCCTGGAGGTCTTCAAGAACATCCCCGCCGACGCGCCCCTGATCGTCGCCGAGGCCGTGTGGCAGTACAGCCACCACGTCCTGGCCGGCCTGCGCACCCACCGCGGACCGATCCTGACCATCGCCAACTTCTCAGGCACCTGGCCCGGCCTCGTCGGCCTGCTCGGCCTGAACGCCGGGCTCACCAAGATGGACAAGGAATACTCCACCCTCTGGAGCGTCGACTTCGCCGACGACTGGTTCAAGAACGGAATCCGCAGCTGGGTCGAGACCGGCACGATCCCCCACGACTTCAGCCACGTCCGCGAGCTCCCGGCATTACCCGACACCGAAGAAAGCCGCCTCGGCGCAGCCATCGCCGAGGAGCTCCTGTCCGAGAAGGCTATCATCGGCGTGTTCGACGAAGGCTGCATGGGAATGTACAACGCCATCATCGACGACGAAATGCTCAACCAGCTCGGCATCTACAAGGAACGCCTCTCACAGTCAGCGCTCTACGCGGAGATGCTCACGGTCTCCGATGAGGAGGCCGCCGCGGTCGGCAAATGGCTCACCGACCACGGCATGACCTTCCGTCTCGGCACGGACGAGAAGACCGAGCTGACCCAAGAGCAGCTCCAGTGGCAGTACAAGATGTACATCGCCGCCCTACGCATCGCCGACGACTTCGGCCTCGACGCCGCAGGCATCCAGTACCAGCAGGGCCTGAAGGACCTGGTCCCAGCGAGCGATCTCGCCGAAGGCCTGCTGAACGCCGCCGACCGCCCCCCTGTCACCAGCCGAGACGGACGGCGGATCCTGCACGAAGGGCGCCCGCTGCCCCACTTCAACGAGGCCGACGAAGGCGTCGCCATCGACGCCCTGATCACAGACCGCCTCTGGCGCGCCATGGGCCTCCTCCCAGACAACACCTTGCACGACGTGCGCTGGGGCGAGCAGTACGGCGAAGAGTTCGTATGGGTCTACGAGATCTCCGGCTCCGTCCCCGCCTCCCACCTCGGCGGGTATGAGCACGCCGAAGGCTGGCGCCAGGACCCCGTCTTCTTCCCCGCAGGGGGCAGCACCATCAACGGCGTCTCAAAGCCCGGTGAAGTGGTCCTCAGCCGCATCTACATCGCAGAGGGAGTCCTGAACGCCGACCTCTTCCGAGGCACCGTCGTCGAACTCCCCGAAGAGGAGACCCAGCGCCGTAAGGAAGCCACGAACCCCGAGTGGCCCATCGCCCACGTCGTCCTCCACGAAGTGACCCGCGACCAGTTCATGGCCCAGCACAAGGCCAACCACGTCCAGCTGGTCTACGCGCCCGACGCCGAAACCGCAGACAAGGCCCTCACAGCCAAGGCCGCCCTCCTGCACCGACTCGGCATCCGGGTACGCCTCATCGGGCGGGTTGCCATTCAGACCTCGTGAGGAGTGGGCCCCTATGGAACGGCGCAGGCTGGCTGCCGTAGAGCCCTCTCCTGCCAGCGCGGTGCTGGCACCATTTTCGCAGCTGACCAGAGCCGATACCGCGTTCCCATCCAGAGCACGCACAAAGAGACAAGACATGCCCAAAGACATCTACACCGAGTACACCGCCCTCCCCGGCCATGAAGCGCGCGTCGAGGAACTCATTCGCAAACTCACTGCTGCTGCTCTGGGAGAACCGGGGATCTTGCGCTTCCTGCCCTACACGTTCAACGGGCATCCGAGGAAGTACTTCGTACTCGAGAGGTACATCAATGAAGCGGCCTTCGAGGTGCACGTCACCTCGGAGAAGCGGCGCAGATTCACCGAGGAAATCAGCCTTCTAATCGAGGATCACGCCGCGGCGATGTCGCCCCTGAAGGCACTCCACTGACTACTTCCTAGGCCTGGATCACGGCCTCGCGAAGCGAAGAAAGCAAACTGGTTGCTAGCCCCACGAGCTCATGCTGGAGGACTCGGGCATCGCGTCCCCGCCTAACAGCTGCCGCTCGAACCGCCCCTCATCGTGGGGGAATCGGTGGGCGCTCTGAGAGCACGAACCTCCACTGCCCGGGCAGGCCCGCGATGGCGGGCATGAGGCTTCCCTCGAGGATGAAGCGCAGCGCCGTATCGTCGTCCTCCTGCGCCCACCAGCCGCTCTGGAGGCAGTGCTGGCCGGTCCTGAGGACCATGCACCGCGTGGGCAGACGCCTCTCCATGGCACGCGTCCCCCGGCTCAGGCGAAGCGGTCGGGGCTGAAGGGGTACAGGAGGGGATGCGGCCTGCCGGAGAGGATCTCGCTGGCCAGGAGCTCGCCGGCGACGAGGCCTAGCGTGGCCCCCGAGTGGGAGAACGCCACGAAGCAGCCGGGTAGGCGGGAGGCCTGGCCGAAGACGGGCTCACCGTCGCCTGGAATGGGCTTGTATCCGATTCGCCAGGACGCAGGCTTCACCTCTGGATGTCCCGCGAGGACCCGCGAGGCCTCGGCGGCCAGAGTCTGGACGACTTCTTCGTCCACCCCGAATGTGCCGTCGCCGTAGTCGACGAGCTGGTCCTCGTACCAGTCGTGGTCCAGGACCAGGGTGCCGCCGGGATTCGGGCGGACGGCCACGCGTGGGGTGTTCAGAACGCTCTTGAGTCCGTGCTCGACGGGTTTCGTCTCGACGAGCATCGCCAGCGGCGAGCGGGTGGGAACGTCGACCCCGAGGCGGGCAAGCACCCGCGGGGTCGCGGCCCCGCAGGCGACCACGACGGCGTCGGCGCCGATGCGCCTCCCGGTTTCGGTGACGACGCCGACCGTGCGGCCGTTCTCGAACCAGACCCCCGCCTCGCCTGCGTGGAGGACGAGCTCTCCGCCTAGCCGATGGAAGTCCTCCATCAGGAACTCCACCAGGTGGGGCAGGCTCACCCATCCTTCGCCCGGATTGAAGATGGCGGCCTCGGGGATGGCCTCCGGATCCACACCCGGCACGTGCTGGGCCACCTGGGCCGGCGAAAAGAGGAGGGAATGGTAGCCGCGGTCCTGCTCGGCGGCGTGCCGCTTCTCGGTCGCTGCCAGCCCACCTGCGGCCTTCCAGTGCAGGCCCCCGGAAAACTGGAGCCACTCCCGGCCCGGGTCCGCAGCGTAGAGAGTCCGGTAGCGGTCCATTCCTACGTCGCGGAGCCGGTGGTATGCCGCCGAGCGCTCCCCTGCAGAGTTGAGCCATGAGAGCGACCTTCCCGTCGCCTCGCTGAAGAGTCCGGCTTCAGTGGCGAGGACGACGGCGGCCCCACCCCGGAGAAGGTGGACGGCGGTCGAAACGCCCAGGACCCCGCCGCCGAGGACGACGATGCGGGGGGACGCAGAGGCGGAAGTCATGTTTCTTCACTTTCCGGTTCGAGGACGCTGCGGAAAAGCCCAAAGATGCAGGGAACGTTCCCAATGTGATTCGCAGCATACGGACAGGTCCACGACTGGGTCAAGAGGGCGAACACGCCAATGGGAAGGATCCCAAATTCCCCATTGACGTGGCCCGCGCCACATCCCTACAGTGGAGCCACGCAATCTTGGGAACGTTCCCCAAGAGCCGATTCCCTCACCCGCAGCATCATGGCCGGCTTTCCCGGCAGAGGTTCATCAGCGCGGGAAAGCTGACGGGAACACCACAGACAGGAAGAGCATGACCCTCAGAATCGGAGTAGACACCGGCGGTACTTTCACGGACCTCTGTGCCTTCGACGAGGCCACCGGACAGGTCCACGTCCGCAAGGTGTCCTCGACCCCAGATGACCCGGGACGGGCCATCGTCATGGGCATCACCGAGCTCCTCGAGCAGATGGGCGGCCGCTCCATCAGCGAGGTCTCCTACCTCGCGCACGGCACGACGGTGGGAACGAACGCGCTCCTCACCGGGCGTGGAGTCCGCACTGGCCTGATCACTACCAAGGGCTTCCGAGACCTGCTCGAGCTCGGTCGCGGACGTCGACCGCACCTCTACGACCTCCAGGCGGACAAGCCCGAGCCGCTCGTCCCGCGCGGCCTGCGGCTCGAGGTGACGGAGCGCGTGCGCCACGACGGGCGCATCGAGACCCCGCTCGACCACGACGAGGTGCGTTCTGCGGTGCGCGAGCTCAAGGCCGAGAAGGTCGAGTCGATCGCCGTCTGCCTCCTCTACAGCTACCTCCGTCCCGACCACGAGCGGCAGATCGGCGAGATCATCGCAGAGGAGTTCCCGGAGGCGTACGTCTCGCTCTCGAGCGACGTCATGCCCGAGTTCCGCGAGTTCGAGCGCCTCTCGACCGTGGTCACGAATGCGTACATCGGGCCCGTCGTGGCCAACTACCTCAGCCGGCTCCGCCGGCGCCTCGCCGAGAACGGGCTCACGTGCACCCCTCACGTGACCCAGTCCAACGGCGGCATCATCCCGTTCCCGGCAGCGGAGCGCATGCCCGTCCGGCTCGTCCTCTCCGGCCCCAGCACCGGCGTCGTCGGCGCCGCCGCCATCACGAGCGCAGCAGGCAGTCCCGACATCATCACCTTCGACATGGGCGGAACCTCGTCCGACGTCTCACTTGTCCAGGACGGCGAACCGAAGGTCACCGCGGGCATGGAACTCGACGGCCGGCCCATCCGCTCCCCCATGCTGGACATCCACACGGTCGGCGCCGGCGGCGGGTCCGTCGCCTGGATCGACAGCGGCAACCACCTGAAGGTCGGACCCGCCAGTGCCGGCGCCTTCCCCGGCCCTGCGTGCTACGGAAACGGCCAGGATCCCACAGTGACCGACGCCAACGTCGTGCTGCAGGTCCTCAACCCCGAGTACCTCCTCGATGGGCAGCTCAAGATCGATGCACACGCATCGCATCGGTCCATCAAGGCCATCGCCGACCCGCTCGGACTCACCGTCCCCGAGGCCGCGCAGGGCATCATCCGCGTGGTCACGGCCAACATGGCGCGCGCCATCCGGGTCATCTCGGTCCAACGCGGCTACGACCCGCGCGACTACGTCCTCGTCCCGTTCGGCGGCGCAGGCCCCCTGCACGCTTCCCGTCTCGCGATCGAGCTCGGCATCACCAGGATCGTCGTCCCCGAGACGCCGGGCGCCCAGTCGGCCCTCGGCCTGCTGATGACCGACATCCGCAGCGACTTCATGAGGACGCAGATCACCCGCGTCACAGCCCACTCGGCAGAGGACCTCTCGAAGGTCTTCACAGAACTCACCGACCACGCCGAGGCCTGGTTCGACGAGGAAGGCATCGAGCCGGAACGACGGAGCATCCAGCGCCGCCTCGAGATGCGCTACGCGGGCCAGAACTACGAGCTTCCCGTCGACCTCCCCGAGGGTCCCATCACGCGTGAGTCCCTCACGGCGCTCGTGGAGGGGTTCCAACACGCCCACGACCGGATGTACGGCTACAGCGCGCGGGATGAGGTTGTCGAAGCGGTGACCTTCCGCGTCCAGGCCATCGCCGACGTCCCGCGGGCCGCGATCTCGCGGGCTGCCGCCCAGGGCCGCAAGGTGGAGGACGCCGTCGTGGGAACGCGCGATGTCTACCTGGCAGAGGAAGGCGACTACGTCCCCTGCCCGGTGTACGACCGTCGGCTCCTCGACGTCGGCCATCACATCGTTGGCCCGGCCGTCATCGAGCAGATGGACACGACCACCCTCCTGCTTCCCTCCGACGTCTGCGCCGTGGACGACATGCGCAACCTCGTCATCGACATCCGAAGGACTCCCAATGAATAAGCCCCAGCCCGCGAAGGCCGCGCTCGACGGCGTGCTCGTCGAGGTCATCGGCTCCGCCCTGGCGACGATCGTCGAGGAGATGGGCGAGACCCTCGTGCGCGCCGCCTACTCCACCAACATCAAGGAGCGCCGCGACTGCACGGCCTCGCTCTTCGACGCGAAAGGCCAGGGCATCGCGCAGGACGAGGGCGGCTCGCCGCTCCACCTCGGCTCCCTCATGGGCATCGTGGACGGGATCCTCAGCCGCTACCCGCTCGGCGAGATCAGCGAGGGCGACACCTTCATCGGGAACGACCCCTTCAGCGGCGGCGGCTCGCACCTGCCGGACATCGTGCTCGCGACGCCGATCTTCATCGACGGCGAAATCACCGCCTGGGCAGCCAACCTCGCCCACCACGCCGACTTTGGGGACCGGGCCCACGCACACATCTTCCAGGAGGGCCTCCGCATCCCGCCAGTGCGGCTCATCCGCCAGGGCGTCCTTCAGGAGGAGATGCTCAACCTCATCCTCCTCAACTGCCAGGTCCCCCACGAGCGGCAGGCAGACCTCCGCGCCCAGCAGGCCGCGAACCGGCTCGCCGTCCAGCGGTACAAGGACCTGTGCGAGCGCTACGGCCGCAACGTCATGGTCCAGGCCGCGGACGAACTCCTCGACTACACCGAGCGCCGCACCCGCGCCGCGATCGCCGCCATGCCCGATGGCGAGTACTCCTTCCACGACAGGTTCGACTGCCCCGAGCTGGACGGCGAACTCGACCTTCAGGTCCGGATCAAGGTCGACGGCGAGACGGTCGCCTTCGACTTCGCCGGGAACCCGCCGCAGGTGCGGGCCAGTGTGAACGTGGTCTGGACAGCGCTCTATGCCTCGGTCTACTACTCGCTCAAGAGCCTCATCGATGCCGACATCGTCCCCAATGCCGGCCTCTACCGGCCCGTGACGATCGAGGCTCCGACGGGCTCAATCGTCAACTGCCAAGAGCCTGCAGCGGTCAACGGGCGCAGCGAGACCTGCCAGCGCATCGTGGACCTCATCCACGGCGCCCTCGCAACGGCGGTTCCCGCCCGGGTCACGGCGGCGAGCAACGGCGCGAACACCGGCGTCCACTTCTCCGGCCGCAACTCGCGGACCGGCCGCGAGTTCGTCTACCTCGAGACCATCGGCGGCGGCTGCGGGGCGAGGGCAACCAAGGACGGGATGGACGGTGTGCAGGTCCACATGACCAACACCTCGAACCTCCCGGTCGAGAGCCTCGAGGCCGAATACCCCCTCGTCATCGAAGCCTACGAGCTCATCCAGGACTCCGGCGGCGGCGGCCAGCACCGCGGCGGCCTCGGCATCCGGCGTGCCGTGCGGGTCGAAGACCCCGATATCCACTTCTGGCTCGACACGAGCCGCCAGAAGTCCCGGCCCTGGGGGCTCGACGGCGGCCTCGCCGGCGAAAGCGCCCGGGCAGTCCTCAGCGACGGTGCCCGGCCCATCGAACACGGCTACACCGTGCTCCAGACCGGCGACCGGGTGGCCATCGAGACCGCAGGCGCCGGCGCCTACGGCTCGCCGGAACTCCGGCCCACGGACGAGGTCGCCCGCGACCTCGCCGAAGGGAAAATCTCCGAGGACTTCGCCCGCACGGTCTACCCCAAGCAGTACGCACAGCTCTCCCTCCCGCTCGCCTGATCCACTGACGCCTCCATCCCCTAGGAAGAGACATGTCCAACACTCCCCACGGCCCGGCTGCTCCCGTGCCGCCCGCGGTCCGCCGCCGGATCTTCATGTCAACGATGCTCGGCAACGTCGTCGAGTACTACGACTTCACCCTGTACGGCACACTCGCTGCGATCATCTCCACCCAGTTCTTCCCCTCCGGAGACTCGACCGCCGCCCTCCTCGCGGTGTACATCGGCGTAGTCCTCTCCTACGCCATCCGCCCCATAGGCGGCCTCATCCTCGGCCCCCTCGGAGACCTGAAGGGACGGAAATTCGTCCTCATCCTGACAATCGCCCTGATGAGCATCGGCACAGCAGCCATCGGCGTCCTCCCCCCGTACGCGGCCATCGGGTTCGCGGCACCGGCAATCCTCCTGCTCTCCCGCCTCATCCAGGGCGTCGGCGCAAGCGTCGAGTACACCACCGCTGCGAACTTCCTCTTCGAGCACGAGCAGGGACGCCGCCCCAACTTCGTCGCCGGCGTCCTCAACTCGACCTGCTCGGTCGGCTCGTTCCTCGCCGCGGGCCTCGCCTACCTCATGAGTGTGGCGATGCCGGGACACGCCTTCGCCGACTGGGGCTGGCGCATTCCCTTCCTGCTCTCGATCCCTATCGCGCTCATCGGCGTCTACATGCGCAACCACGTCACGGAAACGCCAGAATTCCAGGAGATCCTCCGGGAGGCCGAGGAGGAGAAGGTCAAGCAGACACCGCTGCGCACGGCCCTGCGCTACCACTGGGCGGACATGCTCAAGGCCATCGGCCTCGGCGCAGGCCAGCGCATCGGGTCCTACACCATCCAGGCCTACTTTGTGACGGCACTCATCACCGCCGGCTTCCCCGCGTCCCAGGCGCTGCTCGCCTCAATGCTCACCTACGTCGTCGGGCCCATCACCAGCGTGTGGGGAGGCCAGCTCGCGGACCGGTTCGGCGCCCGGCCTGTGCTGCTCACCGGATACGGCCTGTTCGCAGTCCTGACGGTCCCGACGTTCTTCGCCATCGGCGAGAAGTCCATCGTCCTGGCCACCGCGGCCGTGGTCGTCTTCACCCTCATCAACAACCTCGTCGCGGCGCCCCTCAGCGTCGCCTACGTGCTGAGCTTCCCGCCAGAGGTACGTGCCACGGCTTCGGCCCTGAACTTCAACATCGGCACCTCGCTCGTCGGCTCGACCGCCGGCCTCGTGGCCGTCTGGCTCTTCTCGGTCACCCGCTCCAACGTCTCGTTCGGCTGGTACATGACGGCAGCGTGCCTCGTCTCGATCCTCGTGACCGTCTTCGCCCTCCCCAGGGCGCTCGAACACCGCGAGGCTGCACGGGGCACCGCTGCCCCCGCCGTGGTGAAGTGACAAGTCCCTAGCCGGGGGGTCGGAGAGAACGCGCTCTCCGACCCCCGGCTATGCGGTGAGAGCGCCCACCCGCGGGCGCGCGGTCGAGTCCCGCACGATCAGACGCCCCAGGAGCGTCCTGTGCCGGCGGCGCTCAGCAGGATTGACCATCGAGACGATGAGCTCTCTCATGGCCGTCCTGCCGAGCTGGTAGCTCGGCTGTTCGACGACGGTCAACCGCGGGCGCACCAGAGTCGCCCAGTCCTGGTCGTCAAAACCGATGAGGGAAACCTGTCCCGGGCAGTCGATGCGGAGATCCTGGAGGGCAGCGAAGGCGCCCGCACTCAGCTCGCTGTCCGTGCAGTACACGGCGGTCACCTGAGGCTGGGATTCGAGGAGGCCGCGGACAGCGGCACTCGCCGACGCGCGTGCGTACGCGCTCGAGGCGACCAGCGCCGGGTCGTAGCGGATCCCCGCGCTCCGAAGGGCCGTCGCGTAGCCCACGAGGCGGGCCTGTGCCGGCCGCAGCGCGGACGCCAGACCGTGGTCGAGCTGCTCGGGCAGCGCAGGTGAGGCCTCCGTGACGATGCCGATATCCCGATGCCCGAGATCGATCAGGTGATTGACCGCCAGGGCTGAGGCACCGACATGGTCGACAGCCACGTAGGAGGCCGCGGCCACCCGCGGGGCCGGGCGGTCCAGGAGCGTCACGGCAATGCCCTTGGCTTCGAGCGACTCGAGGTGCTCGGTGTCCTCGGTCGAGACCGGCGCGATGATGACGCCATCGACCTTCTTTCCCGCCAGCACAGAGACCGCGCGCCGTTCGAGTCCAAGATCCCCGTCCGTACTGCTGAGGAGCACGTCATAGTCGCCCTCGCGCGCCGCGGTCGAGATTCCCCTCACGGCGTTTGCGAAGAACGGATTGCTGATGTCCGGGACGACTACGCCGACGCTCATCGTCCGCCCCGTGATCATGCTCCGGGCGAGTGCGTTGGCCTGGTACCCGAGCTCATCCGCCGCCACCTGCACAGCGCGCCGCGTCTTCTCGCTCACCGAGCCGTAGTCAGCAAGGGCCCGCGCTGCGGTCGACTTGGAGACGCCTGCCCGCCGGGCGACATCGATGATCGTCACAGACTGAGATGGGACGCGAGCCACGGCAAGGACCTCCCTCAAGCTGTGCGAATGGGACCGTTACCAATCGTCCGTCCACTCTAACCCAACGGCCTTTCCCGAGCTTGTCCGCCACCGAATGCGCCGTCGGCCTATCTGTGACCGCGGCCACCGAAGGCAATCGGCCGAGAAGGGGCCTCAATGTCAGGTGGAGATCTTCAGCTCCCTCTCCAGGAGCCGGGCGAGGTGGATCCAATCTCAGAGTGCGTTTCGGAACCAGGAGGTGATGGTGGCGGGGTGGGTGATCGCGGTACCTACGACGACGGCGAACGCGCCGGCATCGAGTGCGGACCGTGCCTGCGCGGGGGCGTGAATCCGTCCTTCCGCGATGACGGGGCAGCCCAGTCCTGCATCGGCGATGGCCTCGACCAGCCCCAGATCAGGGCCGTCGGTTCTTGCCCGTTCTCCGGTGTAGCCGGCGAGGGTGGTTCCGAGCAGGTCGGCTCCGGCTTCGGCTGCCTGTTGCGCGTCCGCGAGGGAGCCGCAGTCGGCCATGACGAGGGCATGGCTTTCGGAGTGGATGAGGGCGATCGTCTCCGCAAGCGTCAGCCCGTCGGGCCGCGGGCGCCGCGTACCGTCGACGGCCACGATGTGGGCGCCGGCTGCTGCGATGGCGAGGGCGTGCCGGGCTGTGGGTGTGATGTAGACGCCCTGGGTGCCGTCCTTCCACAGCCCGATGACGGGGACATCCACGGCGGCACGGGTGAACTGGACGTCGGCCAGGCCTTGGACGCGCACGGCCGCCGCTCCCCCGCGGACGACGGACGCCGCGATCTGTCCGGTGGTGCGGGGGTCCCTAAGGGGTTCCCCGGGGTAGGCCTGGCACGAGACGATCAGCTCGCCTCGGAGGGCTTCGAGGGCTCCGGCAGAGAGGATCACAGGCACACCTGCTCGGGGAGCGGCTGGACGGTGAGCGCTAGGCGGGCCGCCCCTAGGATGGCCGCAGAGGCGCCCAGGCCCGCTGGCCGCACGGGCATGTGGCGCAGTGGCGGTAGGACTTCTGTGTGGAACGCTCTCTCCATCGCCTCCCACCAGAGGGGGCCGCCTTCGGCGAGGCCGCCGGTGACGATGACGGCTTCGGGATCGAGCAGGTTGGCTATGCCTCCGAGCGCCTGACCAGCCGCGGCAGCTGCCAGTTCCAGCGCCTTGGCCGCCGGGCGGTCACCTGTGTGGGCAAGACGGGCCACGGCCCGCGCATCTGTGGCCGTAGTTCCGCCGAGCCTGAGGTATGCCTGGTAGAGCCCGGGCCCGGAGGCGATGGCCTCGAGGTGTCCCGCACCGCCGCACACGCACGGCAGCGGCGTTCTGGCCTGGTAGGCGAATGGGGAGGCGATGTGCCCGGCGTGCCCGGCAACCCAGCGGTGGCCCAGGAGGGGGCGCCCGTCGAGGGTGAAGCTGGCGCCAACCCCGGTTCCGAAGGCCAGCAGCAGCGAGGATGAGGTCCCGGCGCCCGCCCCCCGCCAGGCTTCTCCAACGGCGTGTGCGTGCACGTCGTTGACAGCTGTCGTCGGCAGCCCGGTCCCCTCGGCGGCTTCGGCTGCGAGGCGGGTGCCGGCCCAGTCGGTGATTGCCTCGGTGGAGGAGCGGACCACCCCTGCTTCCGCGTCGATGACCCCCGCCGCGCCTACTCCGAGCGCGGTCGGCGAGATCCCCTCGGCCTCGGCGCGGTCCAGGAGCCGGCGGACCAGGGCCACCATGGTGCGGACCACGGCCGACGCGCCTTCCCGGGATGGTGTCGGGACAGCGCCGCCGAAGAGCAGCTCCCCCTCGGCTGAGACGAGCCCAGCGGCCGTCTTCGTCCCGCCGAGGTCCACTCCGATGGCATGGGTCTCGGCCCCAAGCCTTGCTGCTCCTCCGGCTTCCCGGACAACGGGCCCCTGGGCGCCTGGGGAAGGGCTCATCTTGCACTGCCCTTCGCCGGAGCCGTTCGCGGGGTCGAGGAACGGCGGACTGGTGCTGCCCGGAGGGAGGCCTCAGGGTCGTCGAGGACTTCGGGCAGCGCCTTGCCGGGGTTGAGGATCCCGTGGGGGTCGAGGAGCCCTCTGATCCTCTTCTGGAGGTGGATGACTTCCTGCCGCTGCTCCCACGGCAGCCAGCGCAGTTTCCGCAGCCCGATGCCATGCTCGCCGGTGATGGTGCCTCCGAATTGAAGGGCAGTTCGCACGGCATCGTCGAGGGCGGCCTCGAGCCGCGCCCCTGCCGCGCGCCGGACTGGGGGTGCCTGGCCGTTTCCGCGGTGGGCAACGAAGGTCGGATGGAGGTTGCCGTCCCCCGCATGGGCCACCACCCGCACGGCGATGCCGTGACGGGCGGCAATCCCCTCCAGTGCCTTGGCGTACTCAACCAGCTGGGATCGTGGGACTGCCATGTCTGCGCCCACTGACTGCTCCGTGGACCTGTCCGCGCCCCTGGTGTGCCGCCGCAGCTCGACCAGGTCATCCCCCGACGGGCGGGTCGGGGGATCCACGTCAGCCCCGATGGCGTCTAGGGCCAGGGCCGCGGCCTGGGCTTCGGCCTCGGCGCCGTGCCCGTCGGTCTGGATCAGGAGTAGGGCGCCGCCCTCCCTGGCCAGAGTCGACCCGAAGTCGTCATCGAGCATCGACAGGGACGCGTGGTCGATCAGCTCGACAATGGCGGGCTGGACCCTGGCCCGGCCGAGGGCGCAGACGCCTTCGAATGCGGAGGCCAGATCGGGGAAGAAGGCGGTGACGGTGCGGTGCTCGAGCGGGCGCGGGCGCAGGCGCAGCGTCGCCCCTACGACGATTCCCAGAGTTCCCTCGGAGCCGACGAACAGCCCGGTCAGGTCGTACCCTGCAACGCCCTTGATGGTGCGCCTGCCGACCGACAGGAGGGTCCCGTCGGCCAGGACGACCTCGAGGCCGAGCACCGAGTCCCTGGTCACACCGTACTTGGCGCAGCGGAGCCCGCCGGCGTTGGTCGCGATGTTCCCTCCGATGGTCGAGGTCCGGTAGCTGGCGGGGTCTGGGGCATACATGAGTCCCTGGGCGGCTGCGGCCTCGTCGAGGGAAGCGGTGATGACTCCGGGCTCGACGACGGCAACCTGATCGTCCGCGTTGACTTCGATGATCCTGTCCATGCGCTCGAAGGAGAGCACGAGGCCATCCTCGACGGCGTTTGCTCCCCCTGCGACCCCGGTTCCCGCTCCCCGAGGAACGACCGGGACCCGGGCGGCGTGGGCTGCCCGCATGATCTGCTGGACATCGGCGACCGTCTCTGGGAAGAGCACGGCGGAAGGGAGTTCGGCTCTGTCGGCTTCTTTGGCATCCGTCGAATAGTGCCGGAGCACCTCGGGGGCCGTGGAGGCTGCCAGACGCGGGACTGTTCCTTTGAGGACGCGGAGCACGCTGGCTGCGTCCCCAGAGGGCGGCAGGGGCTGGGACGTTCTGTGGTCTGGGACGGGTACGGGGCTATTCCTTGACGGCACCGGCTGCGATTCCCTTGACGAAGTGCTTCTGGGCGAAGACGGCGATCAGGAGTGGGGGGATCACCGAGAGCGTGGCTGCTGCTGCGAGGTCTCCCCACTGGATTCCCGCGCTGGTGACGAAGTTCGCTGCGCCGACGGTCAGGGGGGTGGCGCGCTGGCTGGTGAGCACGAGGCCGAAGATGTAGTCAGACCACGAGAAGACGAAGGTAAGCAGGGCTGCGGAGGCCAGTGCGGGCCTGATCAGGGGCAGCATGACCGACCTGAGGGTCCTGAGGTCGGTGCAGCCGTCGAGGACAGCGGCGTCCTCGATCGAGGCGGGGATGTCGGCGAACGCCGAGGAGTAGATCAGCATGGCGACGGGCAGGTTCACCACGGCGTTGGCGATGATGAGGGCGGTCAGGGAGTCGAGCAGTCCGAGGGCGCCGAACATCAGGTAGAAGGGGACCATCAGGAAGATCGCCGGGACGATGCGCAGCGACATCACGGCCGAGAGGACCCTGCCGCCTCCCACCCCCAGTCTGGCGATGCCGTAGGCGGCCGGCACCCCGACGACGGTGACGAGGGCCACCGCACCCAGGGCGATGGTGAGGCTGTTGACAAAGAAGCCGACGAAGTCGAAGTCCGACCGGGCGAAGATGCTCGCGTAGTGGTCGAGGGTGAACGAGCTTGGCCAGCGCAGCGGGTTCTGGGCGAGGTCTGCGGTCGACTTGATGCTCGTCCACACCGAGGTGAGGAAGGGGATGTTCAGGACCAGCACCGCGGCCAGGGCGAGGGCGGTCCACGCGGGGCGAAGCGGGCTCCGGCGGTTCATTTCGGGGCTCCTGCCCGGGCCGGGACGAGGGTCCGGGTGACGACGGGGGTGACGGCCAGGAGGGCGATGAGGAACATCAGGCCGGTGGCCGCGGCCTGCCCGAAGTTCCCGCCGGTGAAGGCGAGCTGGTAGACGTAGACGTTGATGTTGGTCGTCTGGGTTCCCGGGCCGCCTCCGGTGAGCACGTAGATGGTGTCGAACGTCTTCAGCCCGTCGATGAGCCGGAGGAAGACCGCGATGGCGAGGGTGGGGACCATGATGGGTGCGGTCACGAGCCGCAGGGTCTTCCAGTACCCGGCTCCGTCGACGGTCGCGGCCTCGTAGAGCTCCTGGGGGACCCCCTGCAGCCCTGCGTACACCAGGAGCATCACCATCGGGGACCAGTGCAGGGCGTCGACCGCGACGAGCGTCGGGATGACGGTGTGGGCTCCGAGCAGGTTCTCGCTGATCCCCAGCGCCCGGATGAGTGCGGCGAGGGGTCCTGCGTCGCTGTTCAGGCTCAACCTCCACAGCGTGGCCATGAAGGAGGGGGCGATCATGATCGGGAACAGGGCGCAGGTGAACAGGACCTTCCGGCCGGGGAAGTTCCGCTCGAACATCAGTGCCAGCGCGGTGCCGAGGACGATTTCCGCCACGAGGGCGCTGAGTGTGAAGACCAGGGTGAATGAGACAGCCGACCAGAACTGGGGGTCGCCGAGCACCGCGGTGAAGTTCTCGAGACCTACCAGACCGCGCTGGTCCGAGGTGAGCGTGTAGGACTGGAAGGCGGTGACGACGCCGATGCACAGCGGGACGGCGACCGCCCCGGCGAGGAGCACGGCCAGTGGCGCCAGGAACAGGTAGCGTCCAAGGCGGCCGGGCCTGGCCCTGTGGGGCCTCCTCGCCGGGGCAGGGGTGCGCTCCCTTGCCTCGGTCTTGGCGGTGAGCGTTGCCATCGGCTGTGTCACTTGCCCTTGAGGACCTTCGCCTGGAGGCCTGCCAGGGCGGTCTTCGGGTCGGCAGTCCCGTTCCATGCTCCGGAGAGGCTCGCGGCGATGTCGGTGGCGACGGTGTAGGCGTCCAGGCCGTTCACGCCCGGCTCGGTGACGGTGTTGTCCTGCAGGAAGCCCTTCATCTGGGCCAGCTGCGGCCGCTTCGCCCCGCTGTCCAGGAATGAGGGGGCCGGTGGCATGCCGCCGTGCTCGCCGTAGGTCTGGAGCGCCTTCGCGGTAAGCAGGTACGCTGCGAACTTCTGGGCGGCGTCCTGATGCTGGCTGTACTTGTTCACGCCCAAGCCCTGCAGGTGCATGTGGCCCTTGTGGGAGCCGGGGATCGGGGCGAAGGTCACCTTGCCCCCGGTGACGGGGGATTTGGCGGTGTCGTTGAGGGCATCCATCGACGAATACCATTCCATGGCGAAGGCGGCGTTGCCGCCGCTGAGGGCAGCGTCGACTTCCACGGCGTCCCCTTGGCTGGAGTTGGGGGATGCCACGCCGAGCTTGACCGCGTTCGCGTAGAGCTCGGTGGCAGAGAGGGCTTGGGGGGTGTCGAAGGCGGGCTGGCCGGAAGAGTCGGCCCAGGCGCCCCCGCTGGAGTAGAGGACTCCTGACCATTCCAGTCCCGCGAATGCGCTGTTCTTCCCGGGCAGGATCGTCCCGTACTGGGTCGGGGAGGCCGGGTTGTACTTCTTCGTGAAGTAGGCCGCGGTGGCGAGGTAGTCGTCCCATGACCACTGGGCCGGGTCCTTCGGGGAGAGCTCCTTGCCGAGGACCTGCTGGCTGATCTGAGCGAACTTTGCCTTCTGGGCGGGGTCGTCCATCAGCTGCTTCATCAGGTCGTTCCGGTAGATGGTCCCGACCATGGAGGCATCCAGCGGCACGGCGTACAGCTTCCCGTCGGAAGAGAAGCCGTTGGCCGCGGAGGCAACGACGGCTGAGGTGTCAGGGTTGTCGATCGGGGCCAGGGAGGGCTTGTGCTGGTCCAGGAGGTAGCTCGCCTCGTAGTACATGTCGAACTTGGAGGACTTGGAGCTCATCTCCACCAGCTCCTTGTTGAACATGTCGGCGCGGGCGATCGTGACGAGGTTGACGCTGACGTGGTCCGTCTTGCCCTGGCCGTTGTTGTAGGCGTCCGCGACGGCCTTCATGCCGTCCAGCTCTGGCCCGGGCCAGTAGGCGACGTTGATCTGGGTACCGTTCTGGCTCTGCGTGGCCCCGCCGGCTGCGCCGCAGGCGGAGAGCACGAGGGCGGCCGCCGCTGCGGCGCCGATGGCTGCAAGTGTTCTGCGCATGATTCCTGCTTCAGCTGCTCACGCGAGCCCGACGGCGGCAAAGGCCTTGTCCGCCGCCTCCGACTCGCTGGTGTCAAGGGGGAGGACAGGGTTCCGGCCCTGGCCCAGGGGCGAGCCCGCCCTTCCGGCCAGGTGCTTCAGGAGCGCCAGGACCTTCGGCTCGCCCCCGGCCGCACCGAGCGCCATCGCCAGGTCCAGGTACGGAGTCAGGCGGTCCCTGATCGCCTTCGCCGCGGCGAACTCGCCGGCGGAGCGCGCCTCCCACATCTCCACAGCGAGGCCGGGAGCGAAGTTCGCCGTGCTGGAGATGAAGCCCTCGGTCCCGATCAACGCCGCCATCGGCTCGAGGAACTCCCCGTGCCCGTTCACCACGGTGAGGTTGTGGCCGACCAGCCGAGCCGTCTGCTCCATCTTGACGAAGTTGGGCGAGCACTCCTTGATGGCCACGACGTTCGGCAGCTCGCTGACTTCAAGGAGCACATCGACGGGAATGTCGAAATGCGTGACCTCGGTGTTGTTGTAGAGCATGATGCCCAGGTCAGTGGACTCGGACAGCGCTTGGTAGAAGTCGCGCACCACATCGGCACGCGGAGCGTAGTAGTAGGGCGAGACTGCCATGACTCCAGCCGCCCCGGCCTCCTGCGCCCTCTGCGCCATCGCGGTCACCTCGCGCAGGTTGCTGTGGTTCACCCCCGCGATCACGGGCAGCTCGCCGCCGACCTCCTCGAGCGCCGCGTCCCAGACGCGGGCGCGCTCCTCCGACGAGAGTGAGCCGCACTCCCCCGTCGACCCCGTCACGACCACGACCGCGTTGTCCTTGGTGATCCCGTGGTCGACGAAGAACCTCAGGTGGCGGCGCATGGCACCGTAATCCACGTCTCCATGAGCGTCGAAAGGGGTAGAGGCGATGGCTGTGATGCCCTTGAACTGTTCCCGAAGCGCGCTCGGCTCCATGATGGCTCCTGTCCAGATTTTTCCCGCCGCATCCTGGGCCTTCTTGACCGGGCGGCTTGCAGCCAACGGTAGTGAGGCAGATCGCACTGGTCTAGATGCGTTATCTAAACGTTATATCTGGTACACCTTCCTCTTTCGGGGCGTATCCACATTTCCCGGCGGGTAACGTATCGTGGGAGCCCAAGACGTCTAGACCAACTGCTTGCCTACCGAGCGAATGTGAGCGAAAGCGATGTCCCTCCTCCCAGAAGTGGAACCCCCCGGGACCGACGGCGCGGCCGAAACAGGCCGACGCCTGCCCAAGCACGCCCGCATCAGGGCTCAGCTCGAGCACGAGATCCTCCACAACTACCGCGAGCGGGACCCTCTCCCCTCAGAGCGGGAACTCATGGACCGATTCGGCGTGAGTCGGATGACCCTAAGGCAGGCGATGAACAGCTTGGAAGCCGACGGCCTCATCTACAGGGTGCAGGGCGCGGGAACCTTCGTTTCGGGCAGGACGGCGATCCGCAAGAGGCCCAAGGTGAGCACCTTCGGGGATGAGATGCGCGAGCGGGGGCACAGTCCCTCTTCCGAGACCATCGTGAAAGAGCTTGCCCAGGCAGATAGCCTCCTGGCTGGAGATCTCGGCCTCCCCCCGGAGGCCCAGATCTTCCGCCTCCGTCGCCTCCGGCTGGCGGACGGCTCCCCCATCGCCATCGAAGACGCCTGCTTCGACCATGCACGGGTCTTCGGCATCATCCACGAGGACCTGCGCGGTTCCCTCCACGCCACGCTCCGCGACCAATATGGCATCAAGGTCACCTCCGCCCAGCAGACGGTCTCTGCCATCCGGCTCACTGAAGCAGACGCCCGCCTTCTGGGAGAGGAAACCGGTGCTCCTGGGCTCATGGTCTGCAGCGTCGGATGTGATGAGTCTGGCAAGCCGGTCGAGAAGATCACCACCATCTACCGCTCCGACAGCTACTCGTACACCATCGATGTCAACGGTTGACGGCCCGCAGCCCACGGCATGCGGATGCGAGGGGCCTGGGCTGTGGAGGTAGTCATCCTTCCCGATGCGGACGCAGTGGCCCTGACGGCAGCCGACATCGTCCAGAGCAGGAGCGAAGACGGACCCGCGGTCCTCGGCTTGGCCACCGGCGCAAGCCCTCTCGGCACCTACCGGGAGCTGATCCGGCGTCACCGCCAGGAGGGGCTGTCGTTCGCCTCTGCCCGAGCCTTCACCCTTGATGAGTACCTGGGGCTACCGCCCAACCATCCGCAGTCCTACCGGTCGGTGATCCGACGCGAATTCACCGACAGCGTGGACTTCACCGACGGCGCAGTTCACAGTCTCGACGGCCTGGCCGAGGACCCGGGGAAGGAGGCGTCCCGCTACGAGGCCCAGATCGCGGCGGCGGGAGGGATCGACATGCAGCTCCTGGGCATCGGCACCGACGGGCACATCGGCTTCAACGAGCCCATGTCCTCCTTGAGCTCGCGCACCCGTATCAAGACCCTCACAGAGCAGACTCGCCGGGACAACGCCCGCTTCTTCCCCACCCTCGAGCAGGTGCCCCGGCACGTCCTCACACAAGGCCTCGCCACCATCCGCGACGCCCGGCACCTCCTGCTCATCGGGCTCGGCGCCGCCAAGGCCGAAGCCCTCGCCGCCGCCGTGGAAGGCCCCCTCACAGGATCCTGCCCCGCCTCGGCCCTCCAGCTCCACCCCCACACAACCGTGCTCGCAGACGCAGCTGCAGCCTCGCGCCTGCGGCACACCGAGTACTACCAGTACACCCACGCCCACAAGCCGACCTGGCAGCCCTACTGACAGCTCCCGCCAATCTGCCAAAGCAGCCTTCACCTTGCCCGGCCACCGCGGCATTCACCGGGGGCCCGTGATCACGCGTCCTCAGTGGCCACGTCGGCCTTCTGTTCGGCGAGGACCCTGAGGATCGTGCCCGGGGCTACCGAGAGGGCTTCGGCGATTCCGCGCAAGGTCGCGCCCTCGTTGCGCATCTTGCGTGCCTGCGCTGACTTCTCGGGAGTCATCACAGTAGGGCGCCCGGGACGGCGGCCTTGTGCGCGGGCTGCGGCCCGCCCCTCGCGAGTCCGTTCATTCAGCCGAGAGCGCTCGTAGGCGCCGATGCACGCGAAGACATCCTGGATGAGCGGCCCGTGGGCGGAGCCAGTGTCGAGCCAAGGCTCCGCGAGCGATCTGAAGACGACCCCCCGGGCTCGGAGCTCGCCCACGATGCCGGCGAGGTCGGCCACGCCGCGTCCGATCCGGGCCAGGTCGGTGACGATGAGGGTGCTCCCGCCCTGCAGCTGTTCGAGGCACGCCTGCCAGCCCGAGCGGTCCCGGCCCGTGCTGTGGTCTTCGAAGACCTTCAGGGCCCCGGCGGCCCGTAGGGCGTCCACTTGCGCGTCGAGGTCAAGGCCCGCGCCGCCGAGGCGGGCGTAGCCGATGATCGCTGCCACGGGTGCCGCCCTCCTTGGCGATCGGGGCTCACAGCTTCACGGCGCCCCAAGACCAGATGGCGGGACAGGAGACCCTTTCTCGCCATCTGAGTCTTGGGGCCGTTCGCGCAGGTCAGGGGGTCAGGCCCAGGGCTTCTCCTTGAGCGCGTGGCCGCCTGCGTACTCGGGGAGGGTGGGCGGCGCCCATTCGGCGAGGAGGGCGTCGTCGACCTTGTGGACCTCGATGCCGATGGGGCGGCAGACTTCGATGGGGTCGTGGGCGCCCTCGCCCCACATGGGCACGGACAGGTCGCCGCCGGGGCAGGTGGAGAGGGCCATGAGGAGGTCCTGCTCGGCGAAGAGCTCGAAGTAGTCGCCGACTTGGGCGGGGCAGGCCTTCATGAAGTACTTGTCCTGCTCGTTCAGGCCGGTGCACTGGAAGACGTTGAGGACGTCGTGGACGTCGAACTCAGTGAGGCCGAACGGCCTTACGGCGCGGACGAGGTTGGAGTGGCAGTGGTAGTCGAAGTCCTCGCCGGTGAGCATTCGGTTCACGTAGGGGTCGCAGCGGGTGCCGAGGGTGTCGTGGACGCGGCCGCCCTCGGAGTCCACGCCGTAGTCCTCGAGGGTGTCGGCGGTGATGGTGGCCAGCGGGCGCAGGTACGGCAGGTTCGACCAGAGGCGGTCGAAGGTCGTCACGTGGGCTGCCTGGAGCTGGCGGGTGCGCGCTGCCCAGAACCGCTCACGCGGGTTGTTGAAGTTCCACACGTTGAGGTCGCCCACCTGCGGGCCCTCGACGGTGAGGATGCGGCACACGTGCCCGGCTGGGACCTTCCAGGCCTTTCCGGAGCGGATCGGGATCTGGAAGGAGTCGACGAGGGTTCGGGACGCGGTCTCGCGCCCGATGGCCCCGTAGAAGTCCCTGTCGACCTCCAGGGCGGGGCCCTTGTAGGCGGCGTCAGTCAGCGACGCGACGGTGTCGTTGCTCATGCTGTCCTCTCGTAGCGTTCGGCGAGGGCGCGGCGCCTCTCGGCCGCGCGGATCCCATCGATGATCTGGGTTTCGGAGTCTGTCAGGTAGGCCTCGAGTGCCTGTGCCGCCTCCTCGCGGGCGCCGGAGAGCACGAGGTCGGCGATCGTCCGGTCCCGGCCGACCCATTGGACCTGGAAGGTGCTCTCGTCCGGGATGACCGCGAATGCCAGGCGCAGCTGGGCGGCGGTGGTGCTGAAGAACCGGCTGAGCCGCTCTGAGCCCGCCAGGGCGACGATGGCCCGGTGGAACTCGAGGCTCGCGGTGCCGACCTTGGACCAGTCGCCGGCCTGGACAGCCCTCTGGGCCAGCTCCGCGGCGGCGTCGACGGCCTCGAGAGCATCGTCGGCGGCGGAGGCGCTGTGCAGCACGGCGCCGGTCTCCATGATCCGGCGCGAGGCGTAGATGTCCCGGATGTCCGCGGCACTGAGCGTCCGGACCGAGTAGCCGGCGTTGCGCACCGACGTCAAGAGCCCCTCGGCCTCCAGCAGCCGGAGAGCCTCCCGGACCGTGTTGCGCGAGACGCCGTACTCGTCCACGACGGCGGGCTCCACGAGCCGGGTACCCGGCAGGAGCGATCCCTCGGTGATCTTCTGCCGCAGGGACACCTGCACAGCCTCCGCCGCCGACAGGGCGGGAGAGGCCGGGCTCGGGGACGTCGTCATGCCACGACTGTACCCGATCGTTGAACGATGTACGCATAACCGAAAAAGAGGACTCGCGCCGGACGGCCGAGTGAGCCGCAATGTCCCTGAAATTAAGCGGAAAGGATGAATTTCCAACTGAGATTGTTCGACAACCCTTGACTGAATCGTTGAACGATCGCTAGGTTCGCCGTATGACTTGGACCTCATTCAGGCGCGCAGCACGGCCGCTGGCCGCCGCTGTGCTCGGGCTCGCGGCTGCGCTCGGCCCGATCTCGGCCGCCGATGCCGCCCAGCCTTCCCCGGACTCGGGGCCGCTCAAGGTGGGCTCGGACCTCACCTATCCCCCGTACGCCTTCATGCAGGGCGGGAAGCCCTCGGGCTTCGACCCCGAGTTCATGACGGCCCTCTCCGCCAAGCTCGGGCGCACGCCGGAATTCGTCGACACCCGGTTCGAGCAGCTCATCACGAACCTGCGCTCGGGCCACTTCGACGTCGTCGCCTCCGCCCTCTACATCACGGCCGAGCGGGGCAAGCTCGTGGACTACGTCCCGTACTTCACCACCGGCAACTCGATCGTCACCCGCGCTGACGCCGCCCCGGCCCCCGACGCCGCGGCCCTGTGCGGGCACAGCGTGGCCGTGATCAAGGGCGGCGACGTCGCCAACAAGCTGCGCGGCGAGGCGAGCTCCCAGTGCTCCGCCGCTGGCAAGGGCGCCATCGACGTCCGAGACTTCACCGCCGACTCCGAGGGCACCCAGGCCCTGCTCGCAGGCCAGGTCGACGCCCAGGTCACCGACGCCGCCGTGGCGAAGACCGCCGTCGACAGCGCCGGCGGCAAGCTCGCGATCACGAGCAAGTCCTTCCTCTACCCGGTCCCGGTGGGCCTGGCCGTCGCCAAGGACAACCCGGCACTCGCCCAGCAGCTGCGCGACGGGATCGCCGCCATGCAGGCCGACGGCACCTACCAGCAGCTCCTGGCCAAGTACAACCTCGGCCCCGCGGACAAGGCCCAGGTCGCCTCCATCCTCGGCACCACCGACGACGGCAAGCAGAGCACCCAGGCATCCAGCGAGTTCGCCTTCGACTGGGGCTACTTCTTCAGCCTCTTCGCCGACAAGGACTTCTGGTCCGCCGCCCTGACCGTCGTGGCGCTCTCGGCCCTCGCCTGGGGCATCTCCACCGTGCTCGGCATGCTCGTGGCCCTCGGCCGGCAGTCCCGCCAGGCCTGGCTGCACAAGGTCCTCGGCGCCTACGTCTGGTTCTTCCGCTCCCTGCCGCTGCTGGTCCTGCTCATCTTCGTCTACAACGCCCCGCAGGTCATCCCCGAGCTCCGTGCAGTGGTCGGCTCCCCGTTCATGGCCGGGCTCATCGCCATGGTCCTGTCCGAGACCGCCTACATCTCCGAGATCCACCGCGGCGGCCTCTCCTCCGTCGCCGGCGGCCAGGGCGAGGCCGGCAGGGCGCTCGGCATCCCGTGGAGCGGGGTGCAGCGGAACATCGTCATCCCCCAGGCGTTCCGTGTCGCGCTGCCCTCGCTCGGGAACGAGCTCGTGACCATCATCAAGCTCACCTCCCTCGTCTCTGCCATCTCCCTGACCGAGATCCTGCTCGTGGGCCAGCGCCTCTACACCCAGAACTTCAAGGTCCTCGAGACCCTCCTCGCCGTCGGTATCTTCTACGTCCTCCTCGTCACCGTCTTCGACCAGGGCCTGAAGTTCCTCGAGCGCTACCTCGACGTCAATCGCCGCGGCAACCGTGCCAAGCTCGCGGCCTCGGCAGCCAAGGCAGACGAGCTCCCCGCCCCCGCCCAGCGTCCACGCACCCCCCACGAGGGCGAGGTCGTCCTGCAGGCCGTGGGAGAGCGGAAGTCCTACGGCGAGACCGAGGTGCTCAAAGGCGTGGACCTCTCCGTCCACCGCGGCGAGGTCGTCGCCGTCATCGGCCCCTCCGGCTCGGGCAAGACCACCATGATCCGCACCCTCAACGCCATGGAATCCATCAGCGGCGGCGACGTGCTCTACCGCGGCAAGCCCGTCGGGTACATCCGGGACGCCAGCGGGGCCGCCCGGCCGGCCCCGGACAAGGCCCTGGCCAAGACCCGCGAGAACATCGGCATGGTCTTCCAGCAGTTCAACCTGTTCCCCCACAAGACCGTCCTCGAGAACGTCACCTTCGCACCCACCCACCTGAAGAAGGCCACCCCCACAGAGGCCAAGGCCAACGCGACAGAGCTCCTCCACAAGGTCGGCATGGCCGCCCACGCCGACAAGTACCCCCACCAGCTCTCCGGCGGCCAGCAGCAGCGCGTCGCCATCGCCCGCGCCCTCGCGATGAACCCCGACGTGGTCCTCTTCGACGAGCCCACCTCGGCCCTCGACCCCGAGCTCGTCAACGAAGTCCTCCAGGTCATGACCGAGCTCGCCGCCGAAGGCCTGACCATGGTCGTGGTGACCCACGAGATGCGCTTCGCCCGCGAGGTCGCCGACTGGGTCGTCTTCATGGACCAGGGCGTCGTCGTCGAAGAAGGCCCCGCCGATCAGGTCTTCGACCAGCCCCAGCACGAACGCACCCGACGCTTCCTCGGACGCGTCATGGCCACTAACTGAAACCAAGAAGAAGGGAGGAGGGGCAGCGCCAAGAGTGCTGCCCCCTCCGCCCCGTTTACCAAGCCTCCTTCGCGATGGCACGGCCTGAAGACAGCACCCACTTTGCCGCCCATCAGGCGAGGCGCCCAACCGCACCCAGCGCGCACTCCCGCTAGCCTCTGACCCAGAAGCTCCACCAGACAATCCGAAGGACCGGCACCATGCCATTGGGCGAACCTGGCGTCCATAAGGACTATCTCAACCGCCCCTTCGCCGGTGCCTCGATTCGCGCCCTGGCCGGTCGGCTGCGCGAGGGAACTGCCACTTCCCCTGATCTCGCCGAGGCCGCACTGGCGGCTGCCGAATCGACAGGCGCCGCGCTCGGCGCCTTCGTGACCGGGGTCAGACAGGGCGCCCTGGCCGCCGCAGCAGCCGCCCAGCGAGAGCTGGCCGACGGGGAGGACCGGGGCCCCCTGCACGGGATCCCGGTCGCCGTCAAGGACGTCATCGCCACGGCGGGACTCAGGACCACCATGGGATCGCCGCACTTCGAGGCGCACGTGCCGGGGGCCGACGCCGAGGTCGTCGCGCACCTGCGGCACCTCGGCGCCATCATCATCGGCAAGACGACCACCCACCAGTTCGCGTAAGGGCCGACGGGAGACAGGGGCCTCGGCGGCCCGGCGCGCAATCCGCACGATCCCCGGAAGATCGCCGGCGGCTCCTCGGCCGGTTCGGCAGCCGCAGTCGCCGCCGGCATCGTCCCGGTTGCCCTGGGGACCGACACTGGAGGTTCCATCCGCATACCTGCGGCCCTGTGCGGCCTCCACGGCCTCCGCCCCACCACGGGCAGGCTGAGCACCCGCGGTGTTTTCCCCGTCGCCCCGACCCTCGACACCGTCGGGCCCATCGCCCAGTCCGCCGACAACCTCCGCACGGCATGGGACGCGATCGCATCCCCGACGCTGCCTCCACTCCCGCGGGCCCCGGCCCACGCCCCATCAGACGCGGATCGCCTTACCCCCGCATAGCCGTGGTCAGGAACGGCCTCACCGACCGGGCGGTGCCCTCACAGCGCGAGGCGGCCGACCACACTGCAGAGCTGCTGCGCGATGCGGGCTTCGACATCACCGCCGCGGAGATCCCGGAACTCGAGGCGCTCGGGGACCTGTACCCCCTCATCCAAGGTCCCGAGCTGTCTGCCATCCAACACCGGCGGATGGTGCAAGCGGCCGACCTCTTCGACCCCGAGATCCTCGAACGCCTCCAGAAGGCCTCACGCATCGAGGGCTGGCGCTACTTGGTGGCTCTCGAGCGCCGCCGCTCCCTCACCCACGATCTGGAGAAACGAGTCGGGCACACCGATGTCCTCCTGCTCCCCACCGTGCCGATCGAGGCACCGTGGCTGGACCAGCGCGAAGCGCCCGACCTCGGCGCCGGGTGGGAGAACGTCATCGGAACGCTGACGGCCTTCACCGCGCCCTTCAGCGTGCTGGGCTGGCCCGCCATGACCGTCCCGATCATCCAGAGGGGATCGCTGCCGCAGTCCGTCCAGCTCGCCGCGCGCCCCGGCCGAGAAGACCTGCTCCTGCTGATCGCCCAGTCCCTGGAGAGATCGGCCAGTGAGGCAGACCTCTAAACGCAGCTCTGGGCCATCCCCTTCGGCCGCGAACCACTCGCGAACAGACGCAGGATCCTCTCCTCCACGGTCGTCCTCCTCCATCCGCGCCCGGCCCCACCGGACATCTGGCCCACACGCGGGGCAGTCGAGACATGTGCGATCACCCCTCAGCCACCGAACGACGGGGAGGGCGAGCTCAACCTCACTGAGCGCGGACGCTATGGCGTTCGCCTTCCGCGTCCCCCGTGGTACTCTCATCTCGGACGCGCTGGTACACCGACGCTCCAATTCCGAGGCCCACGCATTGCGTGGGCCTTCGTGTTTCAATAGAGCGTGCATATCGCTTACCTCGATGAGTTTGGCCACATCGGGCCGTACGTGTCAAAGAGTGACCGAAAGTACGGCACTCATCCGGTATTTGGCTTCGCAGGAATCGTCCTTCCGGCCGATCGCGTGCGCGAGTTTGGATCATTCTTTTTCAATCTGAAGAATAACCTCTTGCAGTGGGAACTCAACCAATCCGGCGTGCACCCTAATCGCTGGGAAAAGAAGGGCAGCGCCCTACTCACCACCAAGAATATTGGCACCTATCCCCAAGTGCGTTCGGCGATGAACCGCATATTTAATAAGCTTGAAAGTTTGGATGGGCGCGTATTCTTTTACGGGCAGCTTAAGCCAAAGGGCGGCCCGGAAATTATCACGGAAACCAGCAGAAGCCGCTACGACAATGCGATGATTCAGACGATGATTCGAGCCAGCGACAGCCTCGATCGCGCGGAGTCACTCATGATCATCTTGGATGAAGTTGACGATAAATCCAGACTTGAGGCGCTCGCATCAGCAGGCGGATTCATATTTTCAGATCCCCGGGGCAAGAGAATCATAGAGCCACCACTCCAGGTAGAAAGTCACCTGTACCAGATAGTTCAGGCTGCGGACTGGATTTGCGCCCTTCTTGGACGGCTCAGCGCATACTGGTTCGATCCCGAGTGGAACGAGTTCGAATGGGCACACAAGTACTTCACCGAGCGCCTTGCAATTGTGACCATGCGGAAGAGCAAGCTGCGGAATTGTGATGATGAAATGGGAAGCGTAACCTTCGGGACTCTCCGGGGCGCTGTGCAATTCCCGCCGATTGGCTGATGCCTCTCGAACTCGGTCGCGCATCCTTTGCACATCCCTGGCCTTTTTGCGCATCTCCATATCCCCGTTACCGGTGGACCCTGCAGCGAGGTCCCGCAAGGCTGCTCGTCGTCCTGCCCAACGGATTGGCGCAGCCGGAGGGGCGATAACGCCACTGGCACCAACCCTTCCGCTGCCTTCCGGTCCTAGCGGCTGATGCCCTTCCGCAGGAGCTTCGCCTGGCCGCTGGCGCCGCGCGTCTTGCGGGCCTTGGGGCTGCGTCCGGGCGCTTTGGCGACGGCTGCTGTGGGCGGGGTGGCCTGGTCCTGGTCGGCGTTCAGACGGGCCTGGACAGCCTCGCGGTCGGAGAGGCCTTCGAGGCTGACGGCGAGCTCCTGACGGCGCTCGGCCGAATCGTACAGGTTGCCGGCCTCGTCCGGCGCGTCGGGGCGCTGGTTCTCCTCGTCCGTGTCCTGCTGGCGGTCGCGGTCTTCCCGGTCGGCCTCGGCCATCAACTCCACCGCTTGGGCGGTCTCGTCCCTGCCGGTGCGGCGTTCCTGGTCGGCCTGCTCGCGGTCCCGTTCGGCCGCCGCGAGGGCCGCGGCGACGGACGCTTCATCGGCGCCTAGGTTGTCCAGGTCCGAATCGCCCGGCTCCTCGCCGAGGGACGATCCACCTGGATGCCGCCCGGAACCGTCTTCCCAGTCAACTTGAACGACAACCTGAGGCCAGAACTCACGGACCTCCTGCTCGAAGGCGGAGCTGTATTTGCCGAACTGCCCTCGTTCTTGTTCCCGTTCCAAGGGCTCACAATCGACCTCGGCCCAGCCTTCGTCTACCACCCAAATGTAGTAGTCGAGGATGGAGCATCCGCAGCAGCCCGGATCCGGGCTGGATCCGCCCAAAACGAAAAGGTCACCTTGGTACCCCAAGGCGATCAGGGGATCATGGTGCACCTCCTAGCGTCTAGGACATCGGGATCAGACCATCTCCCTCCGACTGTCTCCTGGAATCTTCCAGACATGCCCGAGTACTCCGAACTAGCCAGCGGTATGCAAGACCCAGATGAACGCAGTTCCTAGTGGGCTCCAACGAGGCAATGGCCTCGCTGTCCAGTCAAGGGTTCCTTTGATTGGATGTGGTGGTTCAGAAGAAGATTAGCGACGCCCGTCGGTCTGGGAGTGGTCCTTTCCTTGGGCTTTTCCCTCCGCGGCCCCGGTCTCCCTGCGGCGGAAAGGATCCCCGGGGAATCATCGTGGCATCGGCCCGGAACACCACGGACCGCCCAACCGGAGGACAAGGAGCACGACCATGTACATGAAGAAGAACAAGAAGGACCCGAGCATCCTGGACATCTTCTTCGGCCCCGGCGTCAACGCCGGCAAGAAGTTCGACGGGAACAAGGCCCGCGACAAGGACGGAGCCAAGACCTACAGCCACGTCCAGGCCCGCCGCCAGGGCAACGACTACGTCATCCAGGGCGGCAAGAGCCTCGTCCGCCCCCGCAACGTCAACGGCCGCATCAACAGCAAGACCGGCTACTGACCCAACCACCAACGAGGGGCGCCCCCACCCAAGGGGGCGCCCCTCCCCTGTGCCCAAGACAGGTCAGACGGCGTCCAGAACCACGTCCTCGGCGAGGAAGTCATGCACCATCCGGTTCTCCAGGTCGTTGCGTGTGAGGACCGGGGCGTTGTTGACCAGGAGCCGGCCGAGCAGGGCGGTGGAGCCCTCGGTGTCGTACTCGTCGCCGGCGGAGAAGGGATCCTGATCGTCGCTGGCGAAGCGCTCGTACACGCGCGCGAGCATCTCGAGGAACAGGCTCGGGGCGACCACGGCGCAGGGTTCGCTGAGGAAGCGCGAGCGGTGCAGGACGCCTTCCGAGGCCCCTCTGACCGCCAGGATGATCGCGTTCTTGGCCTGCCCGAGGTCGGCGAGGACGCCGCGGATCATCTCTCGGTCGACCCGCTTGCGGGGGACCACGATGAGCACTGATTCCCCGTCTGGCATCTCCAGGAGGACCTTGGGGAGCTCGCCGGGAAGCGGGTCGGCATGCAGACCCATGCTCTGGGCCAGTTCGGTGACCACTCGGAGACCCTCTCCGCTTTCGACCCTCCAGATGTTTTCTTCCATGGTGTACATGGAGGACCGGGGTATCAGCTTGTCGGCCCAGTTGCTGCCTATGGTCAGGGCGGCCTCGTCGAGCAGGTGGCGCTGCTCGTGCAGGTGCTGCCGGATGTCTTCGATCTGCTCGGCCCGCAGTGGCTGCCAGGCGCCGGCTTGCGGGGTCCCGCCCGAGCGCTCCACGTACCGGTCCAGCAGCTCCTCGAGGTCGTCCCACTGCTCACTCTCGTCCAGCAGCATGGACACCATTCCCAGGAGCCGTTCCCGGTGGGTCGCCCGGTTGTTCATCCGGACGAGCGGCCCGAGGGCGATCGGGAGGCCGCTCTCGAGTTCGGCGGCGAACATGCTCAGGCTGCGGAACACCATGTCGGTCGGGGCACTGCCCAGGTAGTCGCCAGCAGCGTCGATGAGCGTGGAGACCATCTGTGCCAGCTGGCGGGCGTCGGTCTCGTCGATGTAGACCTTGTTGTAGGGGACGAGCCTTTCCAAGTCGGAGAAGGGCTTGGCGCCCCACCACCCGAGCAGGACCGCGGCACGCCACAGGGCGGTGAGCTGGAGCGCGGTGGCATGCGTTCCGAGGCTCTGGTCCTCGAGCAGGAGCCGGAGGGCGTCGGCCTTCCTTCCGGACCCGATGACGTCCGTCAGGTCGGCCCTCTGCCCACGGAAGTAGATGGGGTTCTCGTCCCTGCTGAGCTTGGTCGCGGCCTTCGCCCTGGCCGCGACCATGTTGCGCAGCTCCGGGGTCGCGTTGTCCTGGCATCGCATCTGGAAGGTGATGCTGCGTGTCAGAGGCGAGAGGCAGGCGAAGTAGAGCAGCGTGAAGGGCCCTGCCCCTTCCTCCGCCGCCTGGGCCATCTCCTTGACGGTCTCCACGATGCTGCTCCCTTGGGAGCTGATGGCCGCGATCCTGCCTAGCCGGGTCGGCCGGACCGTGTCCCCCTCCACGACGACGACTCCCCGTACTTCGAGCGGCGGGAGGGCCCGGGGCGGTTCGTTTCCTCCGTGGAGGCCGGCCAGGGAGCGCTCATACAGGGTGCGGGCTTCCGCCTCGAAAGCCTGCGCCTCGAGCCTCATGCCGGGAGCGCCAAAGAGGACCTGGAGAGCTGCGTCGCCGAGCCATGACGCTTCCGAAGGCGGGAGGTAGTGGGCTCCCCCTGACCAGTCCTGGAGGTAATGGGCGGTGACTGCTGGGATCTTGGTGAGGGCCGACAGCACCGCGCTGTCGGCCGCCTCGGGCGAGCCCCCGAGTCCCGTGCGTTCGGCGGTGCTGATTGCCAGTGCGTCCTTCATCCGGATGTCGGGAGCGATCTCCCTGGGCAGGACGAGGTAACCCGTGCCGCGGCCCTGGGTCACCAGGAAGCGTCCCGCCCGGCCGAGTCGCTGGATCACGTCGTCCTTGTCCAGCACGCGCTGGTGGCCGCCGGAGTAGACGAGCATGTCGGCGTTGATGACGATGTCCGTGGGGGTGTTCACGCCGAGCTTGAGGGTGTCGGTGGCGAACAGGATGCGTGTGTAGCCGAGGCGGAAGGCCTCCTCCATCAGCTCCCTGCCCAATCCGTCGAGCATCGAGGTGTGGAAGCCGACTCCGGTACGGGCAGCGGCCTCGAGCGCCTTGAAGACCCGGTTGGGGGGCATGGTCCGCAGATCCGAGTAAAGCTCCTCGGGGCTGCGGCCGGTATCCCCTGTCAGGGCCTGGAATCGGCCGTTGACGAAGGGGGCGGCATCTTCGGGAAGCCACCCCAGACCGAGGCTCTCCTCAATGAGCAGCTGACAGGCCATCGCAAGCTTCTCGGCGTTCTTGCGAGAGTTCATGAATACCAGCATGGACGGTGTGGTGGAGGCGAATTCCCCGTCCTCGACATGCTCGCGGAGGAGCGTGAGGATGACCCGCAGGACGCGGTCATAGTCCTGGGCGATTTTCCTGACCTCCTTGACGCCCCACGCCCTGACCAGGTGGGCGATCTCAGACTTTCTCAGCCGCCCTGCGCGGACGACCGGGGCCCGTCCGGTAATGACCATCTCGTAGTCGGTCCCGTCGGTTGCTGCGACTGCCAGGGGGACCGGTCGGAAGGCGGCCTCGTGCATGGAGACCGCGATCCCGTTGGCGTCGAACCAGCGTGCCAGGAGTTGGCGCGTCTCTTCCGAAAGGGATGCCGACAGGCCGATCCAGCGGAGCTCGGGGTGGGCCCGGAACAGCTCGAGGATGAGCAGCTCAAGGGACTGCCCGCGGGATTCGTCGACGAGGTGCTGGAGCTCGTCGACGACGACGAGCGGGGTCCCGTGCAGCGACATGCCAAGCCTGCGAAGCGCGGTGACCTTCTCAGGGATGCAGACGGCGACGTCGTATTTTCCGGTCCTGAGCCGGTCATCGTGCTGGGGGTGGTCGCGAGTGCCTTCAATGACTTCCCACGGCTCGTCTGCAATGCCGTCGAACAGCTCGCGCAGATCACGGGCAGTCTGGTTGACGAGGGCTTTCGTTGGGGCGAGGACGATGACGTTGCCTTTGAGGCCCCCGGCCTTGCGGCGGTTCACTGCGACAGCGACCGCGAGATGACCGAAACGACTCTTGCCGCTGGAGGTGGGGGCGAGGACGATGAGGGATTCCCCGCGGGAAGGGCTGAGCAGCTGCCGGAAGGCGAGCCGGTCAAGCTCCGTTGTCCCAGGATCCTCGATGCCTGTTTCCTCGTACTCGTAACGGTCCCGGACATGAGCGCGGTGTTCCAGGAGCTTCTGGGGCTTCCCCGCGAGCCTTTCGGCCAGCTTCGGCGGAAGGCCGTTCAGGTCCTTCAGGAACGAATCGGCCCCGTTGTCGTCGAAGGTCGCGGTGAGCACTGATTCCGGGAGCAGATTCTGTGCGATCTGCTTGGCCGCCAGCATGATCCCGGGCAGCCGCTGGATGGGCAGCTGCTGCTGCAGCATTCCCCTGAGCCAGACGTCCTTCGCCTCCTGGGCCGCCCCCCTCTCGGATGCGGCATCGTAGCCCGCCGGCGGACGGGCCGAAACCCCCACCAGCCGCGCCATTGGCTGGAGCACCCTCCACCGGAGGTCCATCAGGGCGCTCCGGGACGCGGCAGCGTCCTCATCGTCGAGAGGACCTGAGTTCCCGCTCAGCTTCTTGCCCGCCTCCAGGGCCCCCGAATCGGTCAAAAGCTCGTCGACGGTGCGGATGATCCCCGAGATGACCCGCTCTCCCCTCACGTGCTGGGCGAGGCCGCGGATCCCGAGATCGAGTCCCGGGAACACGAGCCGGGACTCGGAACCGGCGAAGTCCAGTGCCAGCCGGCGCTTCTCCGCCCAGGCCGGACCGCTGTCGGCCTCATGCCGGCGAGCGAAGAGGAACAGCGGGTTGAGCAGCTCCCCGAGCTCTGACCAGATCTCGACCCACTCGGTGTCCGGCCCGCAGGCCGAGCCGAGGGAGAACACCTCTCGTGACGGCACCCCAGTCTGCTTCAGCGGCAGCCTGCCCGCACGCAGGAGCTTGCGCTTGTGCTCCAGCTCCTCGAGTTCGTCCGTGTACTCGTACGGAATAGTCCCCACGCTGATTCCTCCTCGTTCGCCACCACGGGCAGCACCGCCGACGGGCGGCTGAGGAGAAAGTATCAGCGCCCGGCCGCGTCCGCAGCACCTTCGCCGGCCGTGCAGTTTCATGACACCGCCGCTGCTTTCCTTGGCTCTTTCCCTCCCGTCCCTTCCGTGCGGGGCGAGGGAACGACAGCCGCCTCCAGCATGGACATCGTCCGAGGAAGAAACGACACGGAAGGAGGTGGAGAAGCAATGGGCATGTTGCCACCGCACCAGCTGCCGCCGGCTGAAGTTCGCCGCGCGGAGGAGGCCGCCATGATGCGGGCCCAGGAGTACCGCAAGCAGCAGCAGGAGCAGGAGCGCCGCCGCCGCGAGGAGCGCGAGCGGGCCCTGGCCGCCGAGGCGCGGCGCCGGGCCGGCGAGACCGGCAAGAAGCGCTGACCGACCACCGGGGTTGCCCGCCCTTCCAGGCGGGCACCCCGCCCACCCGAAGAGAAGAGGGAGACCAGAAGGTGAAGCAGAAGGACATCCGCAAGCTCTGCAAGGAGCTGGAGGGCCAAGGATTCGACATCCGCCAGACCCGGCGCGGCCACTTCCTCTTCGAGCGGGAAGGCGTCGTCGTGGCCGGCATGGCCAAGACCCCCAGCGACCACCGGTCCATCAAGAACTGCATCGCCAGCCTCCGTCGGGCCGGCTTCGAATACGCCCACTAGAGCAGCAAGGAGAACAAAATGAACTTCAAGTATCCCGGGCCCCGCAAGCCCACCCCGCAGGCGGTCCCCTTCCCGGGGACCAGGCCGGCCACTGCCCTCACGACGTCCCGCGGCGGCGCGTACAACACCGGCATCCCCGAGCAGGATGTCGAGGCCAAGGCGCACGAGGACGGCACCGCCGGTGTCCTCGATCCCGCCGTCGTCGGGGTGAACTCCCACCCCCACGCCGTCGAGGCCCTCGTGCACGGCCACGAGGCGGCCACCGGCGTCATCTCCCACGACGCCCGCGGAGGCCTCCAGAAGGTCGACGCGGACCTGGAGAAGGAGCGGCTCAGGTTCAAGTCCTCCGAGACCGCCGCGCTCGAGGCGAACAGCGACTACGAGTCCGCCAAGCGCGAGCTCATCCTCCAGGAGCGCCGGATGAAGGCGACCGGACTGCCCATCCCCTCGAAGAAGGCCGCGTTCATCCTCGCCGTCGCGATGATCGCCCTGTTCGGTGGCGACTGGAGCCTCATCACCCTCGGCTACCAGACCCTCGGCCTTTCCGACCGTCCCTGGCTCCCCGGGATCGCGGTCACCGATGACCTCCACCTCGCCGCGTTCTCCTCCGTGTTCGCCCTGGTCATCCTCGGCGAGGCCGTCGGCGACCGCCTCCGCGGCATCGAGTACGCCCTGGAGAACCGCCGCCAGGCCGAGGAGGCGGACCGTGCAAGGCTTCCCCGGCCTGCCCGGTTCGACGTCTTCTGGCTCGCCGTCTGCCTCCTCGGAGCACTCGGCGGCGTGAGCGCCCTCAGCTACATCCGTTCCGAGTACCTCAAGGCCCTCGGGGCCGACACCGGCGGCCCGGCGTTCTTCGGCATCCAGCTCGCCATCCTCCTGGCGGCCATCGCGCTCGGCTTCGCCCACGCCAACCCGGAGGCGAAGCGCTGGAAGAGCAACGAGAAGAAGGCCCGCGCCGCGGAGGCGGCGCGCACCGCGGCGACGGCCGCCGTCACGGAATCGGGGAGCCGGATCAACGCCTTGATCGACCAGCGAGACGCCCTCATCGCCCAGACCGGACACCACATCAGCACCGATGCTGCCAACGCCGAGCTCCAGGCCTCCGCGTACAAGCGCCGCTACCTCCTCTCCCAGCTGGAACCCGTCCAGGAGCGCCTCTTCAGCGAGCACAAGACGCCCCCGCAGTACAACGAGAAGGAGCTCCTGGCCCTGATCACCGGCGTCAAGCCCATCCCCGCCTTCGAGAAGGTGGACACCGACACCGTCATCAGGGCCATCGGGACGACACGCACCAAGCTGGACCGCCTCCGCGCCCGCATCGACCAGGTCGAGATCAACAAGCTCAACCTGCCCGAGCTCGACGAGGACCCGCACGCGCCGACCCAGGACGGGCAGAAGCCCGAGTCCGTGGCCGAGGAGACGGCTGAGGAGGGGCCCGCCGCGACCCGGCTGCGGCCCGTGCGAGAGAGCGCTCCTGCCGCCGAGGGCGAGGACGACACCGACGAGGAGACCGCATGAACGGCAACAGGGGGTGCCGCCCCGTCGGCGGCACCCGCCTCCTCCACCAGGACCGCCCGGAAACCAGCGGCGTCCACATCCCCGGTCCGCCCAGGCAGACCGGCCCCGCCCAGCCCGTCGCGCTCCCGGCGCTTGCCGGCGAGAGCCCGGAAGAGATCCGGTCCCGGGCGCACCGCCTCCACTTCGAGACCGTCCCGGACTGGAGCGGGTCCACCTTCAGCGTCTGGGGCGGTGACCCGAACGACGTCATCGGTGCGGTCGCCCTCTCCGTCTTCCTGTGGCAGCGCCGCTACGGCGGCGGCACTGCAGGGGTCCTCCCCTGGGGGACAGCCCCCGCGGGCCATCTGGCCGTCGGTCCCCTGCCGGTCAAGAAGGACTTCAAGAGGCTCAAGGAGGCGATCCGCAACCGCGTCAACCTCGGCGGCAACGACCTCCCGGCCGCGCTGCGCCTCGCAGCGGAACGCACCTCGGGCCTGCCCGCCGACACGGTCCCGTTCTACTGGGTCCCGACCGACGGCATCGAGACCGTGACCTCTTCCACCCACGAGGCCGTCAACGCCCTGCAACCGGGATCCGTCCACCTCGTCCTGATCGACCCCCTCCACGGGTGCAGCCCCGAGATGGAAGCCGACTGGCGCACGGTCCCCTTCGGATCGGTCACTCGCATCGACGACCTGTCCGTGCGGACCGTCGCCACCACGATCGCCCAGCTCTGCGCCGCCGCCATCGGCCTGCACCTGACCGCCACAACTCCCACCACCGCCTGAGAACGAAAGAAGGAAACCCATGCATAACATCCGCTTCCGCACCGCCGTCGCCGCTGCTGGCGCCCTCGTCCTGGCCGCCTCACTCACCGGCTGTGCCACCACCCAGCCCGAGGCGGCCGCCACCAATGCCCCGCTCACGGGGACCGCCTCGAACTGCAAGCCCCTCCCCCAGCCGACCATCAACCCCGACACGCCCACGATCGCGATCCTGGGCGCTCAGGGCGCCGCCCTCGAGCCCTACAGCCAGGACACCGGCCTCATCATCAGCACCGCCAAGACCACCAAGGCCCGCGTCATCGTCAACGGCATCTCCGACGGCCCCGACGCCCCCAACCTCCTCAGCAACGTCGTCCTCGACGGGCAGGGAAACAACAACCTCGCCCGCACCACCGACCTCAACTGCAAGGCCGCCAGGGTCAACGAGGCCATCGACACCCTCAAGAAGGGCCAGGCCACGAAGGCCCCGGATGTGTTCGACGCCATGAATGCCCTCGCCGGCAACCTAGCCCACAATCCCTCCACCCAGCCCGTCGACGTCGTGCTCCTCGCCCCCCTCACCGCCCACGGCGGCGGGACGGACCTGGCCGACCCCAAGACGCTCACCGACCCCGTCGGCGCGATCAACTCCCTCGCTGCCAAGGGCCTCATCCCGCACTGTGAGAACTGGCGGATCTACGCCGTCTCGCCCTCCCCCGGTCTTGACGACGTCATGGCGGCCCGGCTCAAGGACTTCTGGACCCGCTACGCACAGAAGTGCGGCGGAACCCTCGTCGCCTGGGAGGACCACCTCGCGACCTTCCCAGTGCAGGGCGCCCTCGCCCCTGCCGACACCAGCCAGATCAAGGTCGAGCGCACCGGCGCGGACATCACCGGCACCCTCGGCGGCGACGTCCTCTTCGCCGCCGAGGGCCACACCCTCCTCGACTCCGCCGCGCCAGCCCTCAACAACCTGCTGGACCTCGCCACCAAGCATGCCGGACCCGTGGTTATCACCGGCTACGTCAACCCGACAGGCCCCACCGCCTACGACAGGGTGGACCTGAGCCGGCAGCGGGCCAAGGCTGTCAAGGACTGGCTGACCGCCCACGGCATCGAGGGCAGCCGCATCACCGTCACCGGAAAGGGCGGCGAGGACGCGGTCTACCCCAACCCAACCAGCGAGGCGCAGGCGGCTGCCAACCGGCGCGTGGTCGTCGTCATCCACACCCAGACCTGATCCAGCGAGCAGGTCAGGAGGAGACAGTTGTCAGTTCGCAATGACGCCCCCACCAAGGGCCCCCCGTGCAAGAAGGGGGCCCGCCCCTTTGTGCCCTGGCCTAGTCAGAATCGCCCGCTTGGTTACGCTGCCGTATCCCCGTGCCGCCCCTGAGAACGACGCACGACGGACGAAGCACCAGCCCCAACGGCTCGAAGCCGGATTCCGAGCCCATCGCCGACGGCCATCGCAAGCACCGCCGCGGCCTCATGCAGGGCCCCAGGTTCCTTTTCCTTGGGCTTTTCCCTCCGCGGCCCCGGTCTGCCAGCGGCGGAAAGGATCCCCGGGGAATCATCGTGGCATTGGCCCGGAACACCACGGACCGCCCAACCGGAGGACAAGGAGCACGACCATGTACATGAAGAAGAACAAGAAGGACCCGAGCATCCTGGACATCTTCTTCGGCCCCGGCGTCAACGCCGGCAAGAAGTTCGACGGGAACAAGGCCCGCGACAAGGACGGAGCCAAGACCTACAGCCACGTCCAGGCCCGCCGCCAGGGCAACGACTACGTCATCCAGGACGGCAAGAGCCTCGTCCGCCCCCGCAACGTCAACGGCCGCATCAACAGCAAGACCGGCTACTGACCCAACCACCAACGAGGGGCGCCCCCACCCAAGGGGGCGCCCCTCCCCTGTGCCCAAGACAGAAGCGCCGCCGCCCATATGCAATCAATGGTTCCTTCGACGGGACTGCCGGTCGACGGGCTCGAGCCCTCCCCCGCGTCCCGCACTGCCGCGGAAAAGTCAACGAAGTCCTAGGGCTGAGGATGTCTCGCCAATGTGTCGCACTTCGTCCGTCTCGACACCAGGCGATGTTACGCCTTTGATGGGACAAGCCAGGCAGCGCCAGTTCTCAAGCTGGTCGGCCCTACATTTCGTCGTTGCCGCCCCCCAATGCACGCGGGGCAAGCACAAGAACGGAACACGATGGTCAGCCCGTAGAGGGTGCAAAGGCCTCAACTTGACCAACTAACTTCCACCCAGTGGAAGGTGACCCAGCACACTTGTCGGTGACCAGGACCACACTGGAACAAGACGCACAGGCCCGGCCCCCAGCCGCGCCGAAGGCCACCAGATCAAGGAGTGCTGATGTCACTGGAGACTCAGGGAACGGGCTGCCCGTTCGGGTTCGGCGCCCAGGCGGGCACCGACACGGGTGCGGCGCCCGCGAGCGCCGGCCAGACGCCGTCGGCCGCTCACAACGCCACCCACCACGGCTACGAGCCGTTCCAGATGAAGAACCCCTTCCCGGCGTACGCGGCCCTCCGCGCCGAGGAGCCGGTGATGTACGACGAGCGGATCGACCTCTTCGTGGTCACCCGCTACGACGACATCAAGGCCGTCTTCGACGACTGGGAGACCTTCTCCTCCGAGAACGCCCAGGCCCCCGTCCGCAAGCGCGGCCCGCAGGCCACCCAGATCATGAACGAGGGCGGCTTCACCGCCTACTCGGGCCTCTCCGCCCGCATCCCCCCGGAGCACACGCGCATCCGCGGCATCGTGCAGAAGGCGTTCACCCCGCGCCGGTTCAAGGTCCTCGAGCCCTTCATCCGCCAGAACGTCGCCGACCGCCTGGACGCGATGATCGCCCGCGGCCAGGACGCGGCCGCGCACCACGGCGAGATCGTCAAGGACCTCGCCTACGAGGTCCCCACCATCACCATCCTCACCCTCATCGGCGAGGACCTCGCCAAGCTGGACGACTACAAGCGCTGGTCCGACTCCCGCGCCGCGATGACCTGGGGCGACCTCAGCGATGAGGAGCAGATCCCCCACGCGCACAACCTCGTCCAGTACTGGCAGGCCTGCCTCGCGCTCGTCGCCAAGGCCCACGCCGAGGGCGGCGACAACCTCATCGCGGACCTCGTCACCGCCCAGAAGGACGGCGCCGAGATCTCCGACCACGAGATCGCCTCGGTGGCCTACAGCCTCCTCTTCGCCGGCCACGAGACCACCACCACGCTCATCTCCAACGCCCTCCGCCTCCTCGCCGCGGACCCCGAGACCTGGCAGAAGCTCGTCGAGGACCCCAAGAAGATCCCCGGCGCCATCGACGAGGTGCTGCGCTACTCCGGCTCGATCGTGGCGTGGCGCCGCAAGGCCCTCAAGGACGCCGAGATCGGCGGTGTGAAGATCCCGAAGGGCTCCGGCATCCTGCTCGTGATGGGCTCGGCCAACCGCGACGAGTCGAAGTTCGAGGACCCCGAGACCTTCGACATCGCCCGCCCCAACGCCCGCGAGCATCTCTCGTTCGGGTTCGGCATCCACTACTGCCTCGGCAACATGCTCGCCAAGCTCCAGGCCAAGATCGCCCTCGAGGAGGCCACGGCCAAGCTCCCCCACCTCACGGTGGATGACCCGGAGAGCATCGAGTTCCGCGAGAACCTCTCCTTCCGCGTCCCCGTCTCCGTCCCCGTGAGCTGGACCGAATGAACGCGCCGACCACAACCATGGAGCAGACCATGCAGGACACCCACTTCCAGGACACCGAGTACATCCAGTTCTTCGACGGCGGCACCGAGCCGACCCTCGCGAACCTCGGCGGCAAGGGCGCCTCGCTCGTCACGATGACGTCCGCGGGCATGCCCGTCCCCCCGGGCTTCGTGGTCACCACCGCCCAGTTCGATGCGTTCATGGCGGAGAACCAGATCACGGAGCGGATCCACGCGCTCCTCGCCGGCCTCAACCCCGAGGACGTCGCCGAGGTCGACGCCGTCTCCGCCACCATCCGCGCGAGCATCGAGGAGTGCCCGGTCCCGGCCGAGGCCCGCGCCCAGACGGTCGCCGCCTACGAGGCCCTCCAGTCCCGCTTCGACTCCCCCGTCCCGGTCGCCGTCCGCTCGTCCGCGACCGCGGAGGACCTCCCCGACGCCTCGTTCGCCGGCCAGCAGGACACCTACCTGTGGCTCGAGGGCTTCGACGCGGTGGGCGAGCACATCCGCAAGTGCTGGGCCTCCCTCTACACCTCCCGCGCCATCATCTACCGCCTCAAGAACGGCATCCCCAACGAGGGCCTTTCCATGGCCGTGGTGGTGCAGAAGATGGTCAACGCGAAGGCCTCCGGCGTGGCCATGACCCTCGACCCCACCAACGGCGACCGCTCCAAGATCACCATCGACGCCTCCTACGGCGTCGGCGAGATGGTGGTCTCGGGCCAGGTCACCCCGGACAACATCGTCCTGGACAAGGTCACGCTCGCCCTCGTGGCCGAGCACCTCGGCGACAAGCACGCCGAGCTCGTCCCGGACGCCGCCACCCGCCGCCTCGTGGAGCGCGAGGTCGACGCCGAGCGCCGCTCCCGCCGCTGCCTCACCGACGCGCAGCTCACCGCAGTGGCCACGCTCGCCAAGCGCGCCGAGAAGCACTACAGGACCCCGCAGGACATCGAGTGGGCCCTCGACGCCGACCTCCCCGACGGCGAGAACCTCCTGCTCCTGCAGGCCCGCCCCGAGACCGTGCACTCCTCCAAGCCCGCCACCGCACCCCAGCCCGTGGTGAGCCAGAGCGCGCAAGCCGGCGCCGCGCCGTCGTCCGCCACCGGCGGCTTCAGCTGGGGCTCCATCAAGCTCACCGCCTGACCCTTCCGTTCGCCCGAACAAGCAGAGGACACACCAATGTCGATGAAGTCCTTCCCGAAGCCGTCCGAGCTCCCGGTCCCCGCCGGAGCCGAGGGCTGGGAGAAGCTGTACCCCTACTACCTCGTGTTCCAGGACAAGCTCAAGGAGCAGGAGGACGCCAAGTTCTGGTTCTGCGACAGCCAGCACTGGCCCACCGTCTTCAAGCCGTTCGAGACGATCGGCGGCGAGTTCGCGGTCAAGTGCCTGGGCCAGTACAACGCCCGCCACCTCATGATCCCCAACGCCAACGGGATCGAGTTCCGCATCCACCTCGGCTACCTCTACATGAGCCCCATCCCGGTGCCGGAGGACCAGATCGCCGCGCGCGTGCCGGACTTCGAGGAGCGCGTGGGCTACTACTTCCAGAACTGGCCGCGCCTGCTCGAGCAGTGGCACACCAAGGTCAAGGGCACCATCGACGAGATGGAGAAGATCACCTTCGCCAAGCCCCCGGCCATCGTCCCGATCGAGGATATCCACTCGGGCAAGGCCAAGGACGGCTCCGAGGTCCTCCTGGACAACTACGACCGCCTGATCCAGCTCGCCTACCAGAACTGGCAGTACCACTTCGAGTTCCTCAACCTCGGGTACATCGCCTACCTGGACTTCTTCAACTTCTGCAAGCAGGTCTTCCCGAACATCCCGGACCAGTCCATCGCCACCATGGTGCAGGGCGTGGACATGGAGCTGTTCCGCCCCGACGACGAGCTCAAGGGCCTCGCCGCCCTCGCCGTCGAGCTCGGCATCCAGTCCGCCTTCGAGAACGCGGACGACGCCGACGCCACCTTGGGCGCGATCCGCGCCTCCGCCGGGGGTGACCACTGGATCCAGCGCTGGGAGGAAGCCCACGATCCGTGGTTCAACTTCACCGTGGGCAACGGCTTCTACGGCCACGACAAGTACTGGAACGAGCACCCGGAGATCCCGCTCAACTACATCAAGGACTACATCGCCCGGCTGGACGCGGGGCAGGAGATCCTCCGCCCGGTCGAGGCGCTCATCGCCGAGAAGGAGCGGATCGTCGAGGAGTACCGCGAGCTGCTCGACGGCGACAACCTCGCCGCGTTCGACGCCAAGCGCGGGCTGGCCGCCCAGTGCTACCCGTACGTGGAGAACCACAACTTCTACATCGAGCACTGGACCATGGGCGTCTTCTGGCGCAAGATCCGCGAGCTCTCCCGCGTCTTCCACGCCGAGGGCTTCTGGACCCAGCCGGACGACCTCCTCTACCTGGGCCGCAACGAGGTCCGCGACGCGCTGTTCGACCTCGTGACCTGGTGGGGCGTGGGCGCCGCCGAGCCGATCGGCCCGAGCTACTGGCCCGAGGAGATCGAGCGCCGCCGCGCCATCGTGGACGCGCTCAAGACCGCCCGGCCCCAGCCCGCACTCAACACCCCGCCGGCCTCCATCACCGAGCCGTTCACCCGCATGCTCTGGGGCATCACCACCGAGCAGGTGCAGCAGTGGCTCGGCGAGGGCGAGGCCGTGGAGGGCGGCGGCCTGCGCGGCATGGCCGCCTCCCCCGGCGTGGTGGAGGGCCCGGCCCGCGTGGTCACCGACGCGGACCAGCTCTCCGAGGTCCAGCAGGGCGAGATCCTCGTCGCCACCGTCACGGCGCCGTCCTGGGGCCCGATCTTCGGCAAGATCGCCGCGACCGTCACGGACATCGGCGGCATGATGAGCCACGCGGCGATCGTGTGCCGCGAGTACGGCCTCCCCGCCGTGACCGGCACCGGCTCGGGCTCCACGACCATCCGCACGGGCCAGATGCTCCGCGTGGACGGCACGAAGGGCACCGTCGAGATCCTCGACGCCGCCCCCGCCGCCCAGACGGTCGTGTCCGGGCCCGGCGCGCACAGCCACGCACACGGCGAGCCGGGCCACGAGCACGGCGAGCACACGCAGGAGCCGGCGCATGCCTGAGTCGCCCAACCCCACGTCCGGTCCCCGGCTCGCGCTCATCACGGGCGCGGCCGGGGGCCTCGGCCGGGCCTTCGCCCTCGGCTTCGCCTCCCGCGGCTACAAGGTGGCCGTCGCGGACGTGAACGCCGCCGGCGCCGAGGAGACCGCACAGCTCCTGCGCAGCCACGGGACCGAGGCGCTCGGGCTCAAGGTCGACGTCACCGACGTCGCGTCCACCGAGGCGATGGCCGCGGAAGCGGCCGAGTTCGGCGGCGGCCGGATCGACGTCGTCGTCAACAACGCCGCGATCTACGCGACGGTGACCCGCAGCCCGTTCGAGGAGATCGACCCGGCCGAGTGGGACCTCGTGATGGGCGTGAACCTCAAGGGCCCGTGGCTCGTGACCCGCGCCGCCAGCCCGTACCTGGGCGACGGCGGGCGCGTCATCAACCTCTCGAGCGCCACGATCTACTCCGGCTCCGAGCAGTGGGCCCACTACGTGGCCTCCAAGGGCGGCGTCGTGGCCCTGACCCGGGTCCTGGCCAAGGAGCTCGGCAAGCGCGGGGTGACCGTCAACGCGATCGCCCCCGGCTTCACGCTCACCGAGGCCAGCTACGGGCTCATGGAGAACGCCGAGACCTACGGCGTGGACCGCGGCTCCATCAAGCGGGCCAGCCAGCCCGAGGACATCGTGGGCGCCGCCCTCTTCCTCGCGAGCCCCGACTCCTCGTACATGACCGGCCAGACCCTCGTGGTCGACGGCGGCCGGCAGTTCATCTGATCTCTAGCTACCCCAGGAGAGCACCCCAATGACCACCACCGTCCACTACACCGACGCGGAGGGCACCGTCCGGGACATCGAGGGACGCCCCGGCGACTCCGTCATGGAGACCGCCGTGCGCAACGGCGTGCCGGGCATCGTCGCCGAGTGCGGCGGCTCGCTCTCCTGCGCCACGTGCCATGTCTTTGTCCGCGAGGACTGCCTCGACGAGCTCCCGCCCATCGAGCCCATGGAGGACGAGATGCTCTACGGCACCGCCGTGGACCGCGAGGAGAACTCGCGCCTGTCCTGCCAGCTCAAGCTCACGGACGGGATGGACCTGTACGTGACCACCCCCGAAACGCAGGTGTGACATGGCTGAGAAGACCGGCCTGCTGATCATCGGCGCGAGCCAGTCCGGCGTCCAGCTGGCCATCTCGCTCCGCGCCCTCGGCTTCGAGGAGCCCATCACGCTCCTCGGCGAGGAGAACCACCGCCCCTACCAGCGCCCGGCCCTCTCCAAGGAGTGGCTCCAGGGCGAAGTGGGCAACGAGTCGCTCATCTTCCGCTCCAACGAGTACTGGGACGAGCACCACGTCACGCTCGTCAAGGACCAGCGGATCACGGAGATCCGCAAGAACCCCGACGGCTCCGGGGTCGCGGTTGCGGCCTCGGGCGCCGAGTTCCCGTTCCAGCGCCTGGCCCTCACGGTCGGTGCGCGGGCGCGGAAGCTCGCGATCGACGGCGGCGACCTTGCCGGCGTCGTCTACCTCCGCAACGCCGACGACGCCCTGGCCCTCAAGGCGATCGTGGGCAGCGCCACGGACGTCGTGGTGGTGGGCGGCGGCTTCATCGGCCTCGAGGCCGCCTCGAGCCTGAAGAAGATGGGCAAGAACGTGGTGGTCCTCGAGGCCGGGCCGCGGCTCGTGGGCCGCGCCGTGGGCGAGGAGACCGCGCAGTTCTTCCTCGACGCCCACCGCGCCCGCGGCCTCGACATCCGCCTCGGCGCGAAGATCACCCGGTTCGTGCCGGGCTCCGGCCGGGCGGATGCCGGTAGCGCGCACGACGGCGCTCCTGCAGTCGCCGGCGTCGAGCTGGCTGCCGCTGGTGGTGCAGAGCCCGAGGTCGTCCCGGCGCAGATCGTGCTCGTGGGCATCGGCGTCGTGCCGAACACCGAGCTGGCCGAGCGGATGGGCCTGGCCGTGGACAACGGGATCGTGGTGGACCAGCACGCGCTCGCCTCGGACGGCACCACGGTGGCCGTGGGCGACTGCGCCAACATGCCCAACCCGGTCCCCGGCTCCCCCGCCGGCGAGCGCATCCGGCTCGAGAGCGTCAACAACGCGATCGAGCACGCGAAGGTCGCGGCGTACTCCCTCATGGGCCGGCGCGAGGACTACGCGGGCATCCCGTGGTTCTGGTCCAACCAGGCCGACCTCAAGCTGCAGATCGCCGGCCTGTCCATGGGCTTCGACCAGACCGTGGTGCGCCGGGACGACGAGCGCGGCAAGTTCTCCGTGCTCTACTACCGGACTGGCCGGATCATCGCCGCTGACTGCGTCAATGCCCCGCTGGACTTCATGGCCGTCAAGAACGCCCTCGCCAAGGGCCAGAACATCCCGGCCGAGGCGGTCCAGGCCGCCGCGCCGGACGTGCAGCTGAAGACCCTGGCCGTCCCGCTCGCCCCGGCACCCGCCTGATCGGTGCAACCCCGCATGATCGGTGCCGCCCAGCACCGATCGTGCGGCCCGGCACCGATCGTCAGGCCACCCCTCGTCCGGCCCCGACCGTCCGGCCCCCCATATGCCGGCAGAGCGCCGATCCTCGAATTCCTTGCCCCGGAGGACCCCATGACTGACCATCCCACCCTTGCTTCGCCGGAGGCGAGCGCGCCCGCGAGCGCCGCACCGCCGCCCAGCGGGGAGCCCGCCGGCGGCCCCGCCGTTGATCCCGCCCGCGCCGACGCGTTCGCCGCCGCCTACCCCGTGCGGCCCGTGCCGGCAGAGGGACCCGTGGACACCCGCCCCATCTGCGAGACGCCCGGGACGGCCGGCCCAGGCGGCCGCCTTGACCCGCTCTGGAGGGCCGTGGTCGAGTACACCCGCACCCGCGGCAACGACATCCACCTGCCCATCTCGGTGGCCTACGCCGAGCGCCTGTGCGACGCGTACGCGGGCGCGGACCGCGAGCTCGTGCTCGTCGCGACCCTCCTGCACGACACCGGCTGGGCCCGCGTCGACGAGTCCCGCATCCTCTCCGAGGGGTTCACCGGCGACTGGCGCAAGGCCGCCATCCGCTACGAGCACGAGCACCAGGGCTGCCTCGTGGCCCGCGAGGTGCTGCCCGGCCTCGGGTACGCGGACGAGTTCGTCGAGCGCGTCACGGCGATCATCGACGGGCACGACACCCGCCACGTCGCCTACTCCCTCGAGGACGCCCTCATGCGCGACGCCGACCGGCTCTGGCGCTTCGACCGCGCCGGGATCGCCCTCGCGTCCTCGTGGTTCGGCATGGACCCGGCCACCTACACGGACCGCCTCGCGGACGAGATCGTGCCCGAACTCATCACCGCGGCGGCCGTCGAGATGGCCACCACCGACCTCGCGCGCTCCACCGCGCTACTCCAGACGGGAGTGCTCCGATGACTGTCCCCACGCACACCGGCGCCACGACCGCGGGAGGCGGGCGGCCGGCGTCGTCCGCCTCCGGTCCCGACGCCCGCGAGCGCCGCGCCGCCCTCTCCCTGCCCTACACCCGGGTGGACGACATGTTCGTCGACGGCGCGTGGGTCCCCGCACGGGCCACCGGCCGCAACCCGGTCACCGACCCGGCCACGGGCGAGGTCTGGGGCGAGGTCCCGGACGGGTCCGCGGAGGACGTCGACGCCGCGGTGCGCGCCGCCCGCCACGCGTTCGACGCCGGCCCCTGGCCCCGCCTCTCCCCCTCCGAGCGCGCGGCGTACCTGCTGCGGGTCGCGGACGAGATCGAGTCGCGCGCCGAGGACCTCGCGCTGACGAACACGCGCGAGAACGGCTCGCCGATCACCGAGACCCGCGGGGCTGCGGCGAACGCGGCGGGGATCTTCCGCTACTTCGCCACCCTCGCCCAGTACCTCGAGCGCGAGGACGTGCGGCCGTTCCCGTTCGCCCCGGGCCAGGAGTCCGTGGTGCGCCGCGACCCCGTGGGGGTGTGCGCGCTCATCGCGCCGTGGAACTTCCCGATCAACCTCGTGGTCATCAAGCTCGCCCCGGCGCTGCTGGCGGGGTGCACCGTGGTGATCAAGCCGGCCTCGCCCACGCCGCTGTCGATCCGGTTCATCGTCGACGCGGTCGCGGCGGCGGGGGTGCCGGCCGGCATCGTGAACCTCGTGACGGGGTCGGGCCGGATGGGCGATGTGCTCGTCAAGCATCCGGGCGTGGACAAGGTCGCGTTCACCGGGTCGACCCCGGTGGGGCGGCGCATCGCGGCCGCGTGCGGGGAGCTGCTGCGGCCGGTGACGCTCGAGCTGGGCGGGAAGTCGAGCGCGATCGTGCTGCCGGACGCCGACCTGGACGCGATGTCCAAGGTTCTGATCCGGTCCTCGATGCGCAACACGGGCCAGACCTGCTACATCTCCACGCGCATCCTCGCGCCGGCGTCGCGGTACCGCGAGGTGGTGGACATGGCGGCGTCGGTCATCGCCGCGGCGCCGCAGGGCGACCCGCTCGACCCGGCCACGGTCTTCGGACCGAGCGCCACGAAGTCCCAGTTCGACACGGTCATGGGGTATGTGGAGTCCGGCCTCGCGGAAGGCGCGCGGGCAGCGACCGGCGGCAGGGCGGCGTCGTTCGCGGCCGGAAGCGGCCTCGAGGGCGGCTTCTTCGTGGAGCCGACCGTGTTCGCCGATGTCACCCCCTCGATGCGCGTGGCCCGGGAGGAGATCTTCGGTCCCGTCCTGACGGTCCTGAAGTACGACGACGCCGGGCCGGCTCGCGGGGTCGACGAGGCCGTGGCGCTGGCGAACAACACCGAGTTCGGGCTCGGCGGCCTCGTGTTCTCGGCCGACCCCGAGGCGGCCCTGGCCGTCGCGGACCGGGTGGACACCGGCTCGATCGGCATCAACTTCTTCGCCTCGAACCACTCGGCCCCGTTCGGCGGCCGTCACGATTCCGGCCTCGGGACGGAGTACGGAATCGAGGGCCTCGGCGCGTACCTGACCTACAAGTCGATCCACCGGAAGGCGGGGTAGGCCGAAGGGGCCATCTCCCCGTCATACCGGGCGGACGGCCCCTCGAGATGAGCGGAACAGCGTAGGCTGGGAAACGCATCACGAGGGGCCGGAATGAGGGTCCCGCGCAAGGAGGCAGACCCATGGACGAGACCATCGCCGGGCAGGGTCCGGAAGCCGTACTGGCCCGGGCGCAGGAGGACGAGCTCCTGGACCTGTTCCTCGGAAGCGTTGACCTTGCCACGTTCCTGGCGCGCGTGGCCGTGGTCGCCGCCGAGGACCTCTCGAAGGACACGACCGTTCCCGGCACGGTCACGTGCAGCGTCACCGTGGGCCGGCACGGGCGCCGCGCCACCGCGGGAAGCAGCGACCCGATCGCCGACGCGATGGACGAGCTGCAGTACGCGAGCGGCGAGGGTCCCTGCTCCGAGGCCGTGAGCACTGGCCACACGGTCTACGTCCCCGATCTGAGCACCACCACCCGCTATCCGCGCTACCGGGCCGCCGTGGCCGGGTCCCCGCTCCGCTCGGTCTTCGCCACCCCCATCCCGCTGCCCACCGCGGCCGACGCCGAGGCGGCCCTCAACTGCTACTCGGCCGAGCCCGGGGGCTTCCCCGACGAGCTCCGCGCGCGCGCCGAGGAACTCGCGTCCCTGGCGTCCCGCTCGGTGCACCTCGCGGTGCGCTTCGCCCGGGAGACCGACCGCGTGTCGGACCTCGAGTCCGCGCTCGAGTCCCGCACCGCGATCAACCTCGCCGCGGGCGTGATCATGGCGCAGTCCAACTGCACCGCGGACGAGGCCATCCAGGTCCTCAAGAACGCCTCCATGAACCGCAACCAGAAGCTGCGGGACGTCGCCGCGCTGGTCCTGTCCCGGTACGGCAGCGAGGACCCCAAGACCACGTTCATCTGAGGTTCTCCGCCGGGGGAGGTGAGGTGCCGTGCGCATCGTCTCGGTGGCCTTCGAGACGGAGGACCTGCTCCGCGCGGAGCAGTTCTATGGCGGAGTGCTGGGGCTGCCCACCCACCGTGAGGACGGGACACTGGCCGTCCGGGCGGGGTCGTCGCTCCTGCGGCTGCGCCGGGGTCCCACGGGCCCGGGCAGGCAGCATCTGGCCTTCACCGTTCCCCGGCTCATGTTCGACGCCGCGAAGCAATGGATCTCCCCCAGAGCGGCGCTCCTGCGCGATGCCGACGGCAGGGACGACTTCGAGACGGCGCCGCGCTGGAACGCCCACTCCCTCTACTTCCCCGACCCCGACGGCAACATCCTCGAATTCATCATCCGCCGGGACATCCCGGACGACCGGACAGGACCCTTCGGCCCCGGCCACATCCAGTGCATCAGCGAGGTCGGGATCGCGGCGGACGCCGTCCCGACGCTCGCCGGGCGGCTCGAATCGGAGTTCGGCGTCCGCCCCTACGGGGACGGCGTCCCGACCTTCCAACCGGTGGGCGACGTCGAGGGCCTGCTGATCCTCGTCGCCCCCGGCCGGCCCTGGTTCCCCACGTCCGTGCCGAGCGGGAGCCAGAGCCTCACGGTCGACATCGCCGGACGGGCCGCCGGATCGCTGGAGGCGAGCCCCGGCATCGTGATCCGCTCGAAGCCGTATCGGTCTTAGTTTCGAATAACCCTGTTCTTTATCGAATATGTATTCTAAAATGGAGGTATGGGGGCGACGGGCGGGGTCGGGAGGCAGCGGGGCGCGGGAGCACCCCGAGCCGTCAGCCTCGACGGCCTTCCTCCGGACGAGGAACTGCTCGCGAAGGACTACGAGGACTACGGATTCGTCGATCCGTTCAGCGCCGAGGGCCGCGGTGCGCTGCCGGTGATCGAGGACTACCTCGCGCTGGTGCAGGCACTCGACAGCCAGGAGATCGGGCCGGAGTCGCTCGATCCGGCCGTCCTCGCCATCGTCGCCCCGCATCTGGCGGCGGACCGCGTCCTCGAAGCCACGGAGGCGGGCTCCACCGTGGTCGACCCTGCGGTCCTCGACCCCAGCGCCGTGACGGCCGGCGAGTGGGAGGCGCTCGGCATCCCCGCTCCCCGCTGCGGCGAGGACCTCCCCACGGCACGGCGGGCCCTACGGCTCGAACACGCCGCCGAGATCATGCGGGCCATCGAGGAGACCGAGGTCGACCAGGCACGCCTCGATGCCCAGCGTGCCCGGCTCATGGCCGAGCTTGTGCAGCTCCACGAAAGATCAGGCGATCTCCAACGGCGCCTCGAGGCCCCGCCTCTCGCGGCCTCCGAAATTGCCGCAGCGCTGCGCGTGTCCCAGCGGACGGCGCGGGCGAGGGTCGAGGAAGCCCGGGCCCTCGCCGATCCCTTGATGGCGCCCGTCCTCGACGCGATGAAGGCCGGGCGGCTCACACGCCAGCGGGCGGCCGCTGTGCTCGACGCCGCCATTCCGGTCCCGTCCACGCGCCTCGCGGACTTCGCAGCGGCAGCCGCCGCCATCGCTGCGCCCGAGGACCCGGACCGCCGGCCCACCCTTCCCGCACTGGGGCAGCGCCTGCGACGCCTCGCAGAGGACTACTGCGAGGAGCCCCTCGCGGCACGCCGGGCCAAAGCCGTCGCCGACCGCCGCGTGGACGTGGCCCCCACGGGCGACGGCATGTGCTACCTCACGGCGCTCCTCCCCCTCGAGGTGGGTGCGGTGGTCGATACGCGCCTCACGGCGATCGCGCGTTCGCTCCAGTCCCCCGCCGAGGCGCGCACCATCAACCAGCTCCGCGCCGACGTCCTGACCGACCTCCTGCAGCACGGGCCCGGCCGGCAGCTCGGCAGCACTCCAGCCGTCGGCGGAACCCACTTTGCGAGCGGTACGTCCGGAGGCGCTGAGCCGCCCTTGGCCTGGGCGCCGCTTGCCGAGGCCCCCTTGGCCGAGCCACCGTTGGCTTGGGCGCCGCTCGGCGGGGTGCGCCTGCAGCTCGTGGTGACCGCACCGGCGTCGACCGTTGATGGCACCGGGGATGGCCCAGGCGAGATCCTCGGCTACGGCCCCATCGATCCTGAGACGACGCGGCGCCTCGCCGCGCAGGCCTCGACCTGGACGCGGCTGCTGGTGAGCGCCCGGGACGGCTCGCCGCTCTCGATCGGCCGCATCCGCTACGCGCCCACCGCGGCCATGCGGCGGTTCCTCACGGTGCGGGACGCCACGTGCCGCTTCCCGGGCTGCGACAAGCCCTCCGCCGCCACCGAGGCCGACCACACGGTCGAATGGCACGAGTGCGGCCAGACCGACGTCCGCAACCTTGCCCTCCTGTGTCCCGAGCACCACCGCCTCAAGAGCCTCGGCCTCTGGACGGTCAGGCACCTCGGAGCCGGCGCGGAGGTGCCTGCCACCACGACGCCCCACGATCCGCCTGCACCGCCTCCTCACGGGCCGGGCCCGAACCCAACTGCGCCACCGAGCCACACGCCACAGACGCCACCACCGGGGCCCGAGCCCCCGGGCACGCTCGAGTGGACCGCGCCCTCAGGACGCCGCTACGTCACCCGCCCGTACCACGAGGATCCGCCACCGTTCTGAGGTCTGGCCGGCCCCGCGCCCGGCCCTACACGCTCTCGGGCCCCTCGGGCCATGGCCCCTGCGCTCGATCCTGCGCTCGATCCGGCCACTCCCCTCGTGGCCCGTCCCGTCAGGACCCGTCCCGTCAGGACCCGTCCCGTCAGAGCCCGTCCCGTTAGGGCCACTCCCCGAGGCCGAAGACCCCTGTTCAGGCCGCGGGCCCGGCACCTGCCGTGCGACCGCCCACGAGCTTCGCCATCCGCGCCCCGGTGTCGGAGCCGGGCGCGGGGAGGTAGGCGACGATGTGCAGGGACGGGGCGTCGGCGGGCACGAGCTGGTGCTGCTCGAAGTCCAGCCGTCCGGCCACGGGATGGAGGAAGGTCCGGGCACGGGAGGCGAAGCGGCGCACCTCGTGGTCGTCCCAGGCGCGGGCGAAATCGGGAGAGTCCTCGCGCAGCCGCGTCACGAGTTCAACGTGCGCCGCCCGGTCGGCGTGCGAGCCCGCCTCGGCGCGGTAGTCGGCCAGGAAGCTGCGGACCGTGACCTCCCAGTCCGGCAGCATCCCGCGCACATACGGGTCGGTGAAGGTGAGCCGCAGGAGGTTCCGGTCGCGGGCGGGCACCGTGGCGATGCCCGGGAAGAGCGCCTCGTACCCTCTGTTCCACGCGCCGATGTCCCACGTCGAGGTCACGGCGAACGCCGGCGACGGGTCCAGTGCATCGAGCAGATGCTGGACATGCTCGGGGACGGGCTCCGGGGTGCCGGGCACCTCGCGGGGCGCCGGCGCGAAGCCGCTGAGGCCCAGGATGTAGTCGTGCTCGGGGGCGCTGAGGCGCAGGTTCACGGCCACGGCATCGAGCACCTGGCGCGAGGGGTGGATGTCGCGGCCCTGCTCGAGCCACGTGTACCAGGTGACCGAGACGCCGGAGAGGAAGGCGACCTCCTCGCGCCGCAGCCCCACGGTGCGGCCGCGGCCCACAGGCGGCAGGTCGTAGTCGGCGCGCACGGCCCGCTCGCGGCGGGAGCGCAGGAAGGCACCCAGTTCCTTGCGGTTCGCCGCCTGGCGGTCAACCGGCTCCGGACCCGCAGCAGCCGTACGGCGCGCGGAAGGGTCTGGACTCACGCCTCAACGCTAGCACTCTCACTACTAGTACCACCGCAGTCTGGCGGCGCCCCCGCGCGCGTGAAACGCTCGTGCCATGCCTGCTCTTCGCTCCCGCACCGTGACCCATGGCCGCAACATGGCCGGCGCCCGCGCACTGATGCGCGCCTCCGGCGTCGCCGACTCGGACATCGGGAAGCCGATCGTCGCCGTCGCCAACTCGTTCACCGAGTTCGTCCCCGGCCACACCCACCTCGCGCCCGTGGGCCGCATCGTCTCCGACGCGATCCTGGCCGCCGGCGCGGTGCCGCGCGAGTTCAACACCATCGCCGTGGACGACGGCATCGCCATGGGCCACGGCGGCATGCTCTACTCGCTGCCGTCCCGCGACCTCATCGCCGACTCGGTCGAGTACATGGTCAACGCCCACTGCGCCGACGCCCTCGTCTGCATCTCCAACTGCGACAAGATCACCCCGGGCATGCTCATGGCCGCGCTCCGCCTGAACATCCCCACGGTGTTCGTCTCCGGCGGCCCCATGGAGGCCGGCCGCGTCACCCTCACCGACGGCTCGGTCCGCTCCCTCGACCTCGTCAACGCGATCTCCGACGCCGTGGACGAGTCCATCTCGGACGCCGACATCGACCTCATCGAGCAGAACGCCTGCCCCACCTGCGGCTCCTGCTCGGGCATGTTCACAGCCAACTCGATGAACTGCCTCACCGAGGCGATCGGCCTCTCGCTCCCGGGCAACGGCTCGGTCCTCGCGACCCACACCGCCCGCAAGGCGCTCTACGAGCGGGCGGGCGCCACCGTCGTCGACCTCGCCAAGCGCTACTACGAGGGCAACGACGACTCCGTCCTCCCGCGTTCCATCGCCACCGCGCAGGCGTTCGACAACGCCATGGCCCTGGACATCGCCATGGGCGGCTCGACCAACACGATCCTGCACCTGCTCGCCGCCGCCCAGGAGGCCGGCATCGAGTACGGCCTGGCCGAGATCGACGCGAAGTCCCGCAAGGTCCCGTGCCTCGCGAAGGTCGCCCCGAACGTCGCCAAGGACAAGACGTACTACATGGAGGACGTGCACCGCGCCGGCGGCATCCCCGCCCTCCTGGGCGAGCTCAACCGCGGCGGCCTCCTGCATACGGACGTCCACTCGGTCCACTCCCCCGACCTCGCCTCGTGGCTCGACGCGTGGGACATCCGCAGCGGCAAGGCCACCGACGAGGCGCAGCAGCTCTGGCACGCGGCGCCGGGCGGCCAGCGGTCCTCGACCGCGTTCTCGCAGTCGAACGAGTGGACCTCGCTCGACACCGACGCCGAGGGCGGCTGCATCCGCTCCGTCGAGCACGCGTACTCGAAGGACGGCGGCCTCGCGGTGCTCCGCGGCAACGTCGCGGTGGACGGTGCCGTGGTCAAGACCGCCGGTGTGGACGAGTCAATCTGGACGTTCGAGGGCCCCGCGGTGGTGTGCGAGTCTCAGGAGGAGGCCGTCGAGAAGATCCTCAACAAGACGGTCAAGGAGGGCGACGTCGTGGTGATCCGCTACGAGGGCCCCAAGGGCGGCCCGGGCATGCAGGAGATGCTGTACCCGACCTCGTTCCTCAAGGGCCGCGGCCTCGGCAAGAAGTGCGCGCTCATCACCGACGGCCGCTTCTCCGGCGGCACCTCCGGCCTCTCGATCGGGCACATCTCGCCCGAGGCGGCCTCGGGCGGCACGATCGCGCTCGTCGAGGACGGGGACCTGATCCGCATCGACATCCCGAACCGCTCGATGGAGCTCGTGGTCGACGCCTCTGAGCTCGACGCCCGCCGCGAGCGGCTCGAGGCCACGACCGGCTACCACCCGGCCCACCGCGAGCGTCCGGTCTCGGCGGCCCTGCGCGCCTACGCGGCGATGGCCACCTCGGCGGACAAGGGCGCGGTGCGCGACATTGACGCCCTCACCCGGCTCACCTCGCCGCAGTCCCAGCCCGTCGGCTGAGGCAGCCCGGACGTTTCTACACAACTCAGGCGGCTCCTGCCCCCGAAACGGGGCCTGGGCCGCCTGAGTTGTGTCGTTCTGCACGCCACTGGGCCCGCACAGCCCACGCCCTGGTCAGCGACGTCGGTAGTAGTCCCGCCAGATGAGTCGGTGGAGGGGGATGATCCGGGGTATCGACCGCAGCCCCGGGATGAACGGCAGGAACATCAGCGCCAGGGTCAGGACCACCATGATCCCGATGACCACGAGGTCCGCGTTGGCGAGTCCGTTGAACGGCGGGATCTGGTACCAGAAGGAGAAGAGCCACAGCCAGGACTGCCCCGGGTAGTTGCCGGTCTCGTTCATCATGCCCCACTGGTCGCCGGTGAGGTGCTGGCTGTCCGCCAGGCCCTTGAAGTAGGAGCCGTCGCCGAGGAACAGCTCGGTCCGGGTACGGTCGAGGCCGGCGGCCGTTCCGCCAGCCGTCCCACCGTCGAGCACCCGGTCGAGGGCTCCCGAGCGGGCCATGCCGAGCAGCGCGTCGGCCAGCGCGGGCACGGGGCCGTAGTCGCCGGACGGGACCTTGGCCGGATCGCCGTCCGGCGCCTTGGACAGCGCGTCGGAGTAGGCGGCGGTCCACGCGGCCCGCTGCTTGTCGGTGGCTCCCGTCCAGGCGGACAGGGCCGACGGCGGCTGCGGCAGCGTCTCGAGGGGGGCCACCACGAGGTCCTGGGCGGTGTCGACCGGCAGGCGGACGCCGGAGAGGCTCTGGAGGTCGATCGGCCCGAGCGTCTGGCTCGCACCCTGGGTGGCGTTGTACGGCGGTCCGTACTGGGCGGTGTCGCTCGTGCCGCCGAGCTCGGCGGTGGCCGTCGCCACGAAATCCGACGGCGCCGCGCCGGCCCACGAGGCGAACGTCACCGGGGCATCGTCCGGCGATCCGACCACGGCGGCGAGCCCCACCGTGAGCACTCCGATGACAACGAGCGCGTAGACGAGCTCCTTGACGAGGTCGTACTCGCGGACGGCTCCGCGCCAAGGGGCTCGGTCGAGGTCGCGCCTGCGGTCGAGCATGCGCGGCGTGCGGGAGTGCGGCCGGCGCTGCTCGGACCTGCCGTGCCGCTCAGGTCCGGCGGCAGGCGGCCGGGATGTGGTCGTCATGCCGCGCCGCCCGTCCCGGCGTCGGGGATCGTCTGAGAGTCCCGGGCCTGCATCCCGCCCAGCTGGGCGTCGGTCCTCAACTCGGAATCGGTCCTCAACTCGGCGTCAGTCCTCAGCTCGGAATCGGTCCTCAGCTGCGCGTCGGTCTCGGCGGCCTCGAGCGGCGCGACGACTCCGTGCACGCGCACCAGGAGCACATGGAGCACCACGACGGCGCCCACCGCGAGCGGCAGCAGCACGATGTGCCACATGAGGACCTGACCGAGGTTCGCCACATTGAACCACGCTCCGACCCCCACGGCGTTGAGGGCGTCCTTCGCCTGGAAGGCGATCCATTCGGAGTCGAAGTTGGTCTGGAGCAGGTACCCGGTGAACGCCGTGACGATCGAGACGACGAACGCGATCACTCCCGTGATCCAGGTGAGGGCGCGGCCGCCGCGCCACGATGCCATCCAGAACTTGCCCCACAGGTGGATGACCATCGCCATGAAGAACAGCTCGACCGCCCACAGGTGGGTGCTGTTGACGAAGTGGCCGAACGCGGACACGTGGTACCACGAGGGCCCATTGAGCGCGAGCACCAGCCCGGACACCACCACGTAGGCCAGCGCCGCGATCGCGCCCATCCCGAACACGTAGATCCAGGACGCGACATAGCTGGGCTGGGTCTCGGGGAGGAGCCGATCCGGCGGCAGGGTGCGGACGCCCCAGCCCCTGAGCCGTCCGGTCCAGTTCACGATCCGGCCCCCGGGCTCCGGATGCGGGGACTGCGCGGTCATGGCCTGTCCTTCCCACCGGGGAACGGCAGGAGGAGCGCTGCGACGAACAGGGCGATCATCGCGAGGATGACGATGAGGTTCCCGAGCTGGACCGTGAAGGAACCCCATCCGAGGTAGATGCCGCCGGCCTGGAGCCGGACGGCGGCCGCGAGGGCCGTGAGTGGCGTGTCCACGCCATCACGGTCCGCCCGCGCCGCCGCCCTACCTAGGGGCTTTCGGCCCGCCGGGGCACATTCCGGGCGAACTCACAGGACTCAGAACGGGTACGGTGCGATCTCCGGGCGCATGGTGAGCCACTGGACCTCGGTGAACGCGTCCATGTTGGCCGTGGCGCCCCCGAACCGGGCCCCGGTCCCCGAGGCGCCCACGCCTCCGAACGGGGCGTTGGCCTCGTCCGAGACCGTCTGCTCGTTGATGTGCACCTTGCCGGAGTGGACACGGTCGGCGATCTGCATCGCCGTGCCGACGTCGCCGAGGATGCCCACGGAGAGGCCGTACTCGTTGGCGTTGACCAGGTCCACGACCTCGTCCACGCTCGTGAACCGCGTGACGGGAGCCACGGGGCCGAAGATCTCGTCGGCGAACGCGGGGTTGTCGAGGTCGAGGTCCGCGAGGACGGTGGGCCGGTAGAAGAGCCCCTCAAAGCTGCCGCCGGCCGCGAGCCGCCCGCCCTGGGCAACAGAGGCCTCGACGATGCCGTGGATGCGGTCCAACTGCTTCTGGTCGATGATCGGGCCGAGCGCCACGTGCCCGGTGGCCGGATCGCCCACGGGAAGGTGCTCGGCCTTCTCGGCGAGGGCGGAGATGTAGTCCTCGTACACGGACTCGTGGACGAAGTGCCGACCCGTGGTCATGCAGATCTGGCCCTGGTGCATGAAGGACCCGAAGGCGCCCGCGGACGCGGCCTTCGCGAGGTCGGCGCCCGGGAGCACGATGAGCGCGTTGTTGCCGCCGAGCTCGAGGTGCGCGCGCTTGAGCAGCCGCGCCGCCGCCTCGCCGACCTTGCGGCCCGCGGCCGTGGAGCCGGTGAAGGAGACTACCCGCACCTCGGGCGCCTCGACCACGGCCTGGCCGGTCTCGGCGCCGCCGGGCAGGAGGGAGAGCACGCCCGCCGGCAGTCCCGCCTCCTCGAACACGCGCATGAGCGCCACACCGCCGCACACCGCGGTGCGGGGGTCCGGCTTGAGCAGCACGGCATTGCCGAGGGCGAGCGCCGGCGCGACCGAGCGGATGGAGAGGATGAGGGGGAAGTTGAACGGCGCGATCACACTCACGACGCCGACGGGCCGCCGCCGCGCGAAGGACCACCGGTCCTCGTCCGAGGTCAGGACCTCGCCGTGCGGGTGCGAGGGCAGGGCCGCGGCCTCGTAGCACTCGTTCGCGGCGATGTGCGTCTCGAGCTGCGCCTTCGGCGGGATGCCCCCGGACTCCCGGACGATCCAGTCCTGGATCTCCGCCCCGTGGTCCTCCCAGAGCTGGCCGGCCCGGCGCAGCACCGCGGCCCGCTCCTCGGGCTTCCTGGCCGCCCACGCGAGCTGCGCCTCGGCCGCGACCCGTGCGGCCCGGTAGACGTCCTCGCGCGAGGCCGTCCCCACCGAGCCGAGCGTGGCCCCGGTGGCGGGCTCGACGACGTCGTGCGTGCCGCCCGCCGCCTCCGTCCAGCCGCCGATGTTCACCTTGCCGCCCCACAGGGCGGCGTCATCGAGAAGTGCCATGGGTGACCTCCCTGTCGCCGTGGTTCCCCTCAGCCTAAACCCGCGCCCCTCGCCCCGGACGGCGCCGGCGCCCGGGGGCTGATGATGGCGCGCGGGGACCCATAATGGTCCGGTGCCGAAGATCTCCGCCCCGACCGTCGCCGAGCACCGCGACGCCCAGCGCACGGCACTGATCCGGGCTGCCGAGGCGGTCCTCCTGGAGGGCGGCCTCGCGGCGGCGACTCCTCGCGCCGTGACCGAGCGCGCCGGCCTCGCCCGCTCGAGCTTCTACGACTACTTCCCGTCCAAGGACGACCTGCTGGTGGCCGTCGCCCTGCGGGCCTTCGAGCAGTGGAACGAGGAGATCGGCGTGGAGCTCGCCGAGGCCGCGCCGGGACTCGAGCGGCTGCGCGTCTACGTCGAGGCGACCCTGCGCATGACCGCCGACGGGAAGCACGGGCTCGCCACCTCGCTGCGGGAGGCCGAGCTGACGCCGAAGCGGCGCGAGGACATCGGCGCCCTGCACGCCGCCCTGTTCCGGCCCCTCGAGCAGACGCTCGCCGAACTGGGGCACTCCGACGCCACGCTGTGGGCCTACCTCGCGCAGGGCGTGCTCGGCGCCGGCGTCCAGCTGGTCGAGCACGGGGCCGACCATCGGGCCGTGGCGGACTCGGCGTTCCAGCTCCTCACCCGGGGCCTGCCCGCCTGACGCCCGCCTCCGGGCCCTGAGGGGCCGCTTCCCCGGCCGCGCGCATCCGCGAGCCGGCTCTCCCTTTTTGCCGAAGTCGCCCAGTAGCTGACATACTGTCGGCATGATTCCGACACCAAGTCGGAAAGATGCCTCCAAGGAAGTGACATGTTCCTCGCTCTGCGCGAACTCAGATTCGCCCGCGGCCGGTTCACCCTCATGGGTGCCGTGATCTCCCTGATCGCCGTGCTCGTCGTCCTGCTCTCCGGCCTCTCCTCCGGCCTCGTCAACGACGGCGTCTCCGGGCTCAAGTCCCTCAGCGCCACCGCGTTCGCCTTCGACAAGGGCACCATCAAGGACAACGCCTTCAGCCGTTCCCTCGTGGACGGCAAGCAGCTCCAGGCCTGGCGGGACGCGCCGGGGATCGAGCACGCCGAGCCGATGGGCGTGAGCATCGTCAACGGCACCACGTCCTCGGGCCACCAGGTCGACCTGACCCTCTTCGGCGTGCAGCCCACCGGGTTCCTCGCCCCGGCCGCGGCCGAGGGGAAGGGACTCGGGGCCCCCGAGGGGATCGTCGTCTCGTCCACGCTCAAGGCCAAGGGCGTGGCGGTCGGCGACACCGTGACGCTGGACCGGATCGGGACCATCCTGACGGTCGCCGGCTTCACCGACGGCCAGGCCACCTTCGGCCACGTCGACGTCGCGTACCTCCCGATCGGCACGTGGCGGCTGCTCGCCTCCGCGACCGCCAAGCCCGGCGCACCCACCCAGGCCCAGGTGGACGCAGCCGACTACCCGTACTCGAGCGTGGTGGCACTCAAGGCGGCACCCGGCCGGTCCCCCGACTACGCCGCCCTCGACGCCGGCGCGGGCACCATGACGATGACCAAGACGCAGGCGTTCAACGCGTCCCCCGGCTACGAGGCGGAGACCCTCACGCTGAGCATGATCCAGGTCTTCCTGTACGCCATCTGCGCGCTCGTGGTCGGCGCCTTCTTCACCGTCTGGACCATCCAGCGCACCCAGGAGATCGCGGTGCTGCGCGCCATGGGCGCCTCGGGCGGCTACCTCCTGCGCGACGGGCTCGCCCAGGGCGCCCTCCTGCTCCTCGGCTTCACGGCCCTCGGCGTCGCTGTCGGCGTGGGCTTCGGGGCCATGATCCCGGACGCCGTCCCCTTCGCCCTCGAAGCGGCCCCCATCGGCATCGCGACCGCGCTCACCGGGGTGCTCGGGCTGCTCGGCGCGGCCGTTGCCGTCCTGCGCATCACGCGCGTCGATCCCATCACTGCGCTCGGAGGAAACCGATGACCACGCCCTCAGCATCATCCACGGCTGTGCCCGCCCTCGAGGTCTCGGACCTCGTGCTCGAGCTCGGCGACGGCGACGGCAAGGTCCGCGCCCTCGACTCGGTGGACCTGCGGGTCGAGCCGGGCGGGTTCACGGCCATCGTGGGTCCGTCCGGTTCCGGCAAATCCTCGCTGCTCGCGGTGGCGGGCCTGCTCGCGAAGCCGACCTCCGGCGTCGTGCGCGTCCACGGCACGGAGGTGGCGGGCCTCGGGAAGGGAGCGGCGGCCCGGTTCCGGCTGGCGAACATCGGCTTCGTCTTCCAGTCGGCGAACCTGATTCCCGCGCTGACCGCCGCCGACCAGCTCCGCCTCGCGGGACGACTGGCGGGGAACCGCTCGCTGGATCCCAGGCCCCTGCTCGAGGCCGTCGGCATGTCGCACCGGGCGGACCACCGGCCCGGGCAGCTCAGCGGCGGTGAGCGCCAGCGGGTGGGGATCGCCCGGGCCCTGGTCAACCGGCCGAGCCTGCTGCTCGTCGACGAGCCGACGGCCGCCCTGGACCGCCGCCGCAGCCACGAGGTCGTCTCGCTCCTCGCGGACCAGGCCCGCGAGTCGGGCGCGGCCGTGGTGATGGTGACGCATGACCGGGATGTCCTGGTCCACTGCGACCGGGTGCTCGAGATGTCCGACGGCCGCCTGGCGGAAGCAGGCGTGCCGGCCTGACGCGCCGGGTCCCGGGATGCCCGGGGAGCCCGCGCGGTCGCCTCAGGCGGCCCCCACCGCGCGGGCCGCCTCGGCGATCGACACCGCGGCGGCGCGCAGCTCGGGCACGAGGCGCGCGAGCTCGGCGTCTCGCCCCGCATCCCGGCCGTCGCCGTCGATCCGCGCGGAGAGCGCCATGTTGATCGCGGCGAGCGTGCGTCCGTGCGCCCCCAGCACCGGGACCGCGAGCGAACGCAGGCCCACCTCGAGCTCCTGGTCGACGACGGCGTACCCCGCCTCGCGCACCCGGCCCACCTCGGCCTCGATCGCCTCGCGCGAGGTCAGGGTGCGCGGCGTGAGCGGGGTGAGCTCCGCGCGGGCGAAGTAGGCGGCGAGCTCGGCCGGCGGGAGGGCGGCGAGCAGGACGCGGCCCATCGACGTTGCGTGCGCAGGGAACCGCGTGCCCGGCGAGATCCCCACCGAGATGATCCGGCGCGTGTGGATCCGGGCCAGGTACACGATGTCGGTGCCGTCGAGGATCGCGAGCGAGGTCGACTCGCCGTGCCGGTGCGAGAGCTCCTCGAGGATCGGCTGGGCGAGCTCGGGCAGCTGCTGGCCGGAGAGGTAGGCGTAGCCGAGCTGGAGCACGAGCGGGGTGAGCGCGAAGGTCCGCCCATCCGTGCGCACGTACCCCAGCTCGACGAGCGTGTGGAGGAACCGGCGTGCCGTGGCCCGCGTGAGCGCCGTCCGCGCGGCGACCTCCGAGAGCGTCATCTCCTGGTGCTCGGCGTCGAACGCGCGGACCACGGCGAGCCCGCGCGCGAGCGACTGCACGAACGCGTCGCCGGGTCGCGGCTCCGCGTCGTTCCGCTCGACCACCGGGGGTTCGGCCACGGGTTCCTCTCTGCTGGCAGGCTGCTCTGGGCTCAGGCGGCGGGCAGCAGCGGCACGTCCACGAGGCCCTGGAGGTCCTCGAAGCTGATGCCGAACGTCTCGCGGACGCGCACGCCCTCCTCCGTGATGAGGAAGACCGCCTTCTCCGTGTACACCCGGGTCACGCAGCCCACGCCGGTCACAGGGTACGTCAGTTCGGGGACGAGCTTGGACTTCCCGTCCTTGGTCAGCAGCGTCATCATCACGTAGACGTCCTTCGCGCCGGTCGCGAGGTCCATCGCGCCGCCCACGGCCGGGATCGCGTCCGGGGCGCCGGTGTGCCAGTTCGCGAGGTCCCCCGTCGCGGACACCTGGAACGCGCCGAGCACGCACACGTCGAGGTGGCCGCCGCGCATGATCGCGAACGAGTCGGCGTGGTGGAAGTAGCTCGCACCCGGCAGCTCGGTGACGGGGATCTTGCCCGCGTTGATGAGGTCCTGGTCGATCTGGTCGCCGACCGCGACGGGGCCCATGCCGAGCATCCCGTTCTCGGTGTGCAGCGTGATGTCCTGCTCCTCGGTGAGGTAGTTGGACACGTTGGTGGGCTGGCCGATGCCGAGGTTCACGAAGGAGCCCGGTGCGATGTCCTTCGCGACCAGCTTGGCCATGTCGTCCCGGCCCAGCGGGGCCTCGCCGGTCTGGGGGACGGTGCCCGAGGCGGTGCCCGCCGAGGTGAGGTCCGACGTCGTCTGCTCGCCCATGCTTTCAGCCCACCTTCACGATCGTGTTGACATAGATGCCCGGAGTGATGACGTTCTCGGGGTCAAGCCCGCCGACCGGCACGACCTCGTCGACCTGCACCACGGTGTGCTTCGCGGCGGCGGCCATGATCGGGCCGAAGTTGCGGGCGGTCTTGCGGTAGACGAGGTTGCCCTTGCCGTCCGCCTTGAGGGCCTTGATGAGGGCCACGTCGGCGTGGATCGGGGTCTCGAAGACCTGCCACTTCCCGTCGAGGAAGCGCGTCTCCTTGCCCTCGGCGAGCATGGTGCCGTAGCCGGTGGGGGTGAAGAAGCCGCCGATCCCGGCGCCGGCCGCACGGATGCGCTCGGCGAGGTTGCCCTGCGGGACGAGCTCGAGCTCGATCTCCCCCGCGCGGTACTTCGCGTCGAAGTGCCACGAGTCGCTCTGCCGCGGGAAGGAGCAGATCATCTTCTTCACGCGGCCCTCCTTGATGAGGAGCGCTAGGCCCTCGTCCGCCTGGCCGGCGTTGTTGTTCACCACCGTGAGCTCCTTCGCGCCGCACTGCAGCAGCGCGTCGATGAGCTCGAACGGCTGCCCGGCGTTGCCGAAGCCGCCGATCATCACGGTCGAGCCGTCCTGGACGCCCGCCACGGCCTCCGCGGCGGTGTCCTTGAATTCGAGTGTGTGTGCCATGCCGGTCCCCCTACTTCGCGTTCACGTTCTCGAGCACCACCGCGAGGCCCTGCCCCACGCCGATGCAGATGGCGGCGACGCCCCACCGCTGGCCGCTGCGCTGGAGCGAGCGGGCGAGCGTGCCGAGGATGCGGCCGCCGGAGGCGCCCAGCGGGTGGCCCATGGCGATCGCGCCGCCGTGCTGGTTGACGATCTCGGGGTCGATCTTCCACGCGTCCACGCAGGCGAGGGACTGGGCGGCGAAGGCCTCGTTGAGTTCGACGGCGCCCACCTCCTCCCAGCCGATCCCCGCCTTGGCGAGGGCCCGGTTCGCGGCCTCGACGGGCGCGAAGCCGAAGTACTGCGGCTCGTTGGCGGCGGCGCCGCGGCCGGCGATGCGCGCGATCGGCTCCAGGCCCAGCGTGCCCGCGGCGGCCTCGGAGCCGAGCAGGACGGCGGAGGCGCCGTCGGAGAGCGGGGAGGCGTTGCCGGCAGTGACGGTGCCGCCCGCCGTCGTCCCCGAGCGGTCGCCGTTGTCCTTGCGGAACACGGTCTTGAGCCCGGCGAGCTTCTCGGCGGAGGAGCCGGGCCGGATGCCCTCGTCGCGGGTGAGGTCGGTGCCGGGCACCGGGACCACTAGGTCGTCGTAGAAGCCGGCGTCCCACGCGGCGTCGGCGAGGTTGTGGGAGCGGGCGGCGAACTCGTCCTGGCGGTCGCGTCCGATCGAGAAGCGCTCGCGCAGCTGCTCGGTCGCCTCGCCGAGGGAGACAGTCCACTCGGCGGGCATGTTCTTGTTCACGAGGCGCCAGCCGAGCGTGGTGGAGGCGAGGGTCATGTCGCCGGCCGGGTAGGGCTTCTCGGTCTTGGGCAGGACCCAGGGCGCGCGGGACATGGACTCGACGCCGCCCACGAGCATGACCTGGGCGTCGCCCACCTGGATCTGGCGGGAGGCGATCATCGCGGCGTCGAGGGAGGAGCCGCAGAGCCGGTTCACCGTGGTGCCCGGGATCGAGACCGGCAGGCCCGCGAGGAGGGTGGCCATGCGGGCCACGTTGCGGTTCTCCTCGCCGGCGCCGTTGGCGTTGCCGAAGATGACCTCGTCGATCGCACCGGGCTCGCCGTCGGAGCCCTCGAGCGCCTCGGGGGTCAGGCCCGGGGCACGGTCCACGATCGAGCGGACCATGTGGGCCGCGAGGTCGTCGGGCCGGACGCCGGCCAGGCCGCTGCCGAACTTGCCGAACGGGGTGCGGATGGCGTCGTAGACGAACGCGTCAGTCATGAGTTCGAGTCCTTTGTGCTGTCTGCATCAATCTGGTCGAGGGTCTTCTGGGCCACCTTGAAGGCGGTGTTGGCCGAGGGGACCCCGCAGTAGATCGCGCTCTGCAGGATCACCTCCTTGATCTCGTCCCGCGTGAGCCCGTTGCTCAGGGCGGCGCGGACGTGCATCGCGAACTCGTCCCAGTGCCCGTGCGCGATCATCGCGGTGAGCACGGCGACCGAGCGCATCTGGCGGCTGAGGCCGGGCCGCGTCCAGATGCCGCCCCACGCGATGCGGGTGATCATGTTCTGGAACTCCGCCGTGAACTCGGTGGTGTTCGCGTTGGCGCGGTCCACGTGCTCGTCGGAGAGCACCTCGCGGCGCACGGCCAGGCCGCCGTCGTACAGCTCGCGCTGGGTCGCGTCGGGCTGGACCGCCCCGGCCTGCTCCTGCGGGACCCAGTTCTCGCCGGCCTGCTGGTGGCTCATCGCGCCTCCTGCCCGGCTCCGGATCCGTCCACGCCACTCACCGTGCGGGCGGCCGCGGCGAAGTGCTTGCGGAGCAGGTCTGCGACGAGGGCCGGGTCCTCGGTGGGCGCGATGTGCGCCACGCCCGGGACCTCGACCGCGGTGCCGTCCTGCGCGTGCTCGGCCATCCACCGGGCATCGGCGATGGGGCAGACAGAGTCGAATTCGCCGGCCACGGCGAGGAACGGCACCGCGATCTCGCCGAAGCGGTCGCGGACGTCGTAGGCGGCAATGGCGCGGCAGACCGCGGCGTAGCCGAACCGGTCGGCGTCGCGCAGGGTGTGGAGGAGGCGCGAGGACTCGGTGGGGTGGGAGCCCAGGAAGCCGGGGGCGAACCAGATCTCGGCCGAGGCCTGCAGGCGGACGGCCGTGCCCTGCTTCGCGACCTGGTCGGCGCGCTCCGCGTAGCCCTCGGCGCCGTTGAAGCGGGCCGAGGAGCAGAACATCGCCAAGCTCAGGAGGCGCTCGGGGTGCCGCAGGGCCAGCTCGGCGCCCGTCGCGCCGCCCACGGAGTCGCCGGCGTAGTGGAAGCGGACCGGCCGTCCATCACCACGGGCTGGGACGATTGAGTCGACGAGGGCCACGACCGCGTCCGCGAGCTCCCCGATGCTGAACTCCGTGTCCGGGTCCGCGGCGGGCGAGATCCCGTGGCCGGGCAGGTCCCAGCCGAGGATGTCGTAGTCGCCGCCGAGGAGGCGCGCGGCGTCGTCCCACATGACGGTCGAGGTCCCGAGCGACGGCCCGAGCACCACGAGCTCCTTGTCCCCGAGCTGCTCGCGCGGGCTGAGCCGCACGGCCTTGATCTTCGGCATGCTCACGTGCTGGTCCTTTCCTTCAGGTGTCACTGGATGTCGTGGAGCGGGTCTCAGCGTGTGCAGGGTCAGGCCCTGCGGAGCTGGCCCCGCAGCGGTTCGCGGAGCTGGGCCGCGGTGGCGTCGTAGTCGGCGAGCACGCGGTCCACGATCCCGGCCGCGTCGCCGCGGTAGCCCGCCGGATCGAGCAGCTCGTCGAGGCGGGAGTCGGTCACGGTCTCCGGGCGCACGACGCCGCGCAGCGCCTCACGCAGGACCCTCGCCTGCTCGTCGGGCCCGGCGCCGTCCCTGGCCGCGCCGATCGCGGCATCGACGGCGGACTGGACGCCCTCGCGGCCGCCCTCGGCCACGGGGGCGAGCTCGAGCATGAGCCGCTCGCTCGTCAGGAGCGGCCCGGAGAGCGCGAGGTTGGCGCGCATGCGCTCGGGGAAGACCCGCAGCCCTTCGGCGAGCTCGCGCAGGGCGGCCACCGCGCCCGAGGCCAGGCGCAGGAGGGTGCGGAGGGCGGGCCACTCGGTGTGCCACGCGCCGCCGGTACGCTCGTCCTCGGCCAGGGCCGCGGCGAGCTCGACCTGCGCGGCGTGGGCCGGGGCCTGGAGCGCGGCGGAGCGGATGAGGGTCGAGAGGGCGGGGTTCTGCTTCTGCGGCATGGCCGAGGAGACGCCGCGCCCGGCGGCGAGCGGCTCGCCCAGCTCCCCGATCTCGGGGCGCGAGAGGAGCATGACGTCGTTGCCCACGTGGCCGGCTGCCGTGCAGGCGGCGGCGAGGGCGTGGGCGAGGTCGGTGACGGGCCCGCGGTAGGACTGCCACGGCGCGACGGCCGCGTCCAGGCCCGCGCGGCGGGCCCAGTCGGCCGCCAGTGTGGCGGGCTCGGCGCCGAGCGCGACGAGCGAGGCGTTGGTGCCCGCCGCTCCCCCGCACTGGACGGGGAAGCGGAGCGCGGCGAGCCGGGCCTCGGCGTGGGCGATGCCCTGGAGCCAGTTGGCGGCCTTGAGCCCGAAGCTCGAGGGGAGGGAGTGCTGCGCGAGGGTGCGGGCCACCTGGGGAGTATCCCGGTGCTGCGCCGCGAGGTCCGCGAGGGCGTCTGCGGCGGCCGCGAGGTCTGCTGCGATCCCTACCACGGCGCGGTGGCCCACGAGCTGCAGCGCCGAGTCGAGCACGTCCTGGCTCGTGAGGCCCTGGTGGACGGCGCCCTTCCCGGGACCGTCAGGGTCCGCATCGGCAACGGCGGCCCGCAGCGCCTTCACGAGGGGGATGACGGGGTTCCCGCCGCCCTGGCCCGCCTCGGCGAGCCGGGCCGGGCTGAGCGGCCCAGACAGGGAGCCGGCGGCGGCCCGCACCACGGACCGCACGGCGGCTCCCGCGCCCCGGCCGGCGAGGCCGGCGGCCTCGAGCGCCTCGGCCCAGCACGCCTCAAGGTCGGCCATCGCGGCGACCAGCGCGGCGTCGCCCGTCGGGGCCGCCACGGAGGGCGAGGCCCAGACAGGGGCGAGCAGGCCGACGTCGGCCGGGTCGAGGCTGGCGAGGCCGGCCGGATCGCCGGCGGGGCTGGCTGGATCGCTGGCGGGGCCGGGGGCGGGGACCGTCATCGTGTCTTCCTCGCCCCGGCTAGGCCTGGCCGTGGAAGTCGAGGAACACGGTCTCGTCCTCGCCCTGCAGCCGGATGTCCCAGTGGAGCGAGCCGTCGGCGAGGCGCTCTGCGACGAGCGTCTTGCGGCGTGCAGGCTCGAGGGCGGACAGGACGGGGTCGTTCGCGAGGGCCTCGGTGTCCTCGGGCAGGTACACGCGGGTGAACAGGCGGTTCAGCAGGCCGCGGGCGAACACGGTCACGGCGATGAACGGCGCCTTGCCCGGCTCGGTGGGTCCGGGGTTGACGGTCGTGAAGACGTACTTGCCCGTGTTGCCCACCGCGACGCGGCCCCAGCCGGTGAACGTGCGGCCGTCGCGGACCAGCGAACCGGTCTCGGCCACCACGTTGCCCTTGGCGTCCGCCTGCCAGATTTCCAGCAGCGCGTCCGGGATCGGTTCGCCGTGGCCGTCCAGCACCGTGCCGTGCAGCGTGATGCTGTCCGGGGAGCCCGGCGGGACGAGCTCCCCGCCCTTCTCGAACGGCAGCGCGAAGCCGTAGAACGGGCCGATGGTCTGCGCGGGGGTCTCGGTCAGGCTGGTCTTCGTGCTGTTCACGTTCTCAGTGCTCATCGTCGCCCTGCTCTCCGTAGGCTTCGTTCTCGGTCCAGGTGCGCTTCGGGCCGGTGAGGACGATGTCCCACTCGTAGCCGAGCGCCCACTCGGGCGAGGTCAGGTCGTGGTTGTACTTGGCGATCAGGCGATCGCGGGCATCCTGGTCCACGATCGACTGGTAGATCGGGTCGAGCGGGAACAGCTGGTCGCCCGGGAAGTACATCTGCGTGATGATGCGCTGCGTGAACTCCGAGCCGAAGAGGCTGAAGTGGATGTGCGCCGGGCGCCACGCGTTGAGGTGGTTCTTCCACGGGTAGGCGCCGGGCTTGATGGTGAGGAACTCGTAGGAGCCGTCCGGGCCGGTGATGCAGCGGCCGACGCCGGTGAAGTTCGGGTCGATGGGGGCGGGGTGCTGGTCGCGCTTGTGGATGTAGCGGCCGGCCGAGTTGGCCTGCCAGATCTCCACGAGCTGGCCCGCGACGGGGTGGCCGTCGCCGTCGAGCACCTTGCCGCGCAGCACCATGCGCTCACCGAGCGGCTCGCCGTTGTGCTGGATGGTCAGGTTCGACTCGAGCGCGTGCACGTCCTGGTGGCCGAACGCCGGGCTGTAGAGCTCGATCGTCTCGGGATCGGCGTGGTGCAGGCTCTTGGTGGGGTGCCGCAGGATCGAGCTGCGGTACGGGGCGTAGTCGACGCGGGGCTGCGTCTCGGCGGGTGCCCCTGCGGCGCGCCCGGCCTTGTAGGACTCCTCGATGTCCCGGATCTCCTGGCTGACGATCGCCTGATTGTCAGCCGCGGCGTCCGATGACTTGACGGGCTCGCCCATGGGCTCTCCTCCTCTAGCTTCCTTGCAGAGTCGTTTCTCAGCAGAGTGCCCCGCACTTCGCCTGGCATCCTCTGTCAGAGTAGCGCGATGTTCGCATCCTGCACAAGTGTTCGACATGCGAACACGATGTGCCGCCGAGGACGTGCGGGGCCGTCCTGCCAATGTAGGACCGGCCCCGGATGTGATCTATAGAACTTCCGATGAACGGAAGAAGTCGATGGATGCGCTGCAGTGCGCCCGTTTCGCCGCCCTGCCCTGCGGGTACTGGAGGCAGATGCTGACGGGAGCCGTGGCCATGGGCCACGCGGCGAAGGTCTTCTCCTCGACCCACTGGTTCGGGATCCCCATCGCGCTGCTCGGCGCCGTCTTCCTGGCCTTCGGGACCATCTTCCAGGGCCGCGGGGTCGGCGCCCACGGCGCCCGTGAGACGAGCCTGCGGACCCTCGCGCGCAGGCCCGTCTGGCTCGCCGGGAGCGCGATGCTCGGGGCTGCCGTGCTGCTGCAGCTCGCGGCCCTCCGGTTCTCTCCCCTCATGGTGGTCCAGCCGATCGGCGCCGCGGCGCTCGTGGTGACGGCCCTCGCCAACGCCCGCGGGTCGCGCCAGGCACCCGGCGGCCGGCAGACGGCGGCCATCCTGCTCAGCGTTGCCGGCATCGCCGCGTTCGTCGCCGTGGCCTCGGCCTCGGCGCAGGACGTCGAGATCAGCGACGCGCACCTGCGCACTATCCTGGTCCTCCTCGCCGTGGCGGTCGGCGCGGGGCTCTTCGTCAGCGCCCGGAACCGCTCGCGTCCCAACGCCACCCTGTCAACGGCCGCGGCCGGTGTGCTCTACGGCTTCGTCGCGACCCTCGTGAAGGCCGTGATGGGCCGGCTCGTGCAGGGGGACTTCGCGTGGCTCTCGATCGTCGGCGTGGCGGGACTCGCTGTCGCTGTCGTCATCGGCGCCCGGCTCGTCCAGAAGGCCCACGCCGGGGGCAGCGACGAGCTCGTCGTGGCCGGCCTCACCGTCGTCGACCCGATGACGGCGGTCGGCCTCGGGATCGCCGTGCTCGGCGAGGCCGACGCCGCCCCGCCGGCCGCCTTTGCGGGCTTCCTCGCCGCCGGAGCCGCCGCCGTGGCGGGCGTGTGGCTGCTCGCGAGGCCCGCGGGCCGGCGCCGGTCCGCCGCGACAGGCGGCCGGACCGGGGAAGGATGACGGGCACGGGGAAACGGGACGCGTAGGGCCGCCACACAGAAAACGACCCGGCGGCCAGAAGGCCGCCGGGTCGTTCCGCGCGAGGAAATCAGGCGCGGCGCTGCTTGCGCACGAAGCCGAGGGTCGCAACGATCGCGACGCCGAGGACGAGGGCGCCGGCACCGATCCAGACCATGAGCATCGGGAGCGAGGCACCCGTCTCGGCCAGGGCGGCGCCACCGGCGTTGCCCATCGAGGCGCTCGTGCCGGTGTTGGCAACGCTGGCCGGGACAACCGTGATGGTGGCGGTGCCGACGTTGCCCGAGGTGAGGCCCTTGGCGGTCAGGGTGTAGGTGCCCGAGGCGTCGGCCGGAAGGGTGACGTTGAAGGACACGGCACCCGTGGCGGAGGCCTGCTTGGTGAACTGGGTGGTGACCGCGGCCTTCACGACCGAGAGGGTCACTGCCGTGTTCCCGGTCACGGAGGCGCTGACCTCCTCGTTCGGGGCGAAGGAGCCGGCAGCGAAGTTGACGGTCACGGTGCCGCCGGGCGTCGCATCGCCGGCGACGGTGATGTTGTTGCTCACGACGTAGGCGGCGTTGGCGGCGGACGGCGCAGCGACCAGCGCCGCAAAGGCGACGGCTAGGACTGCGATGGCTTTCTTCAGCATCACGAGGCTCCCCCAGAAGGATTGATAGTTAACAGTCAGTTCTGCAACCGCCCGCGACTAAGGCGCTACACGGACACGTTACCGACCTACATCTTTGCATGAAAGGGCCGCTTGAGAAAAGGCGGGCTTATTAACAGTTGGTGTCGAAATCAATCCCGGCGTTGTTTCCGCGTGCTCGTCACCCAGGAATTGGAGGCGTAGGGTCGTCGAGGCACCGGGGGCCAGCGATATGTAGGTCTGTGCGACGGGGTATCCGCCGTCGGCGTCGCGATGCACATTGAGCGGCTTCGAATCCTTCCAGGCGCCGAGGAAGACGGCGGACTGGGGCGCGTAGACATTCACCTGGGTCTTCACAACTCCCGCCGGGACCCCGAACACGCCGCCGCCGGTCACATATCTCGGAAGGGCCGTGGCCGCGTCCGCCGGGGCTGTGCTCGTCAGCGTCACCTCCACCTGCCAGGTGGGCCTCCCGTCCTGGCGGCACATGGCCCCGCCCACGCGGTAGGCCTCGCGGAGGTAGTAGTCCATCTTGGCCCCCGTCGCGTCATTGAGGTACACGCCGAAGGATTCCTTGGAGGAGCTGGAGGCCGGCGGCCAGCCGGAGAGGTCCGCGGCCGCGATCGCGTCCTGCTCCTGCTGGTTCGGGCTCCACCCGAGGAGCCTCCGCTCCGAGGCCGCGTGGCCCAGGGCATCCAGCATGGCCTTCGGCTGGAAGCCTCCGGCGGCGACCTTCTGGAACACGGCCGCGGCGGCCGTGGCGAAGAACTCGTCCTTCTGCTGCACCACGCGGTAGTCGGCATAGGCATCGCTGAGGAGGAGCTTGACGGCGTTGCCGCTGTCCATCGTCTCCCCGCCCGGGAGCTTGACCGGCCCCGTCGCCTTGAGCAGGTAGCCGAGGGCCACGGGGTCGAGGGAGAAGACTCCGTCCACCTTCTGCCCGAACTGGCGTCGCCACATCTCGGTGGCGAGGCGGGCGCTCAGGGGAAACTGCGGGGTGAGGTTCACGTCCTGGAAGTACTGGCCGGTGATCGGCTCGTAGAGGCCCTGGGTCTGGTCCGACAACGGCAGGACCGGTTCCTGGAACGACCCGATGTTCTTGGCCGCCGACTGCCGTCCGAGCGAGATCTTCCCGTGGTCCACCCGGACCTCGGCGGCAGCGCCGGGGATGCCTCCCGTGGCCCGCAGCTCTGCGTTGTTCTGGAAGAGCACCAGATACGTGCGCGGGGCGTCGCTGCCCAGCATGGCGGGGAGCACGCTCGTGGCCGTGTCTGCGGCGGAGACCTGCTGCGCCGCCTCGTCCACCACGGTCTTGAAGCGCTCGAGCCCGTCGCGGACCGGGGGAAGGGTCCCGTTCCCGGGCGTGAGCGTCGCGAGCTGGGCGGACGCGTCCTGGAGCGCCTTGTCGGCCTGGACGATCGCGGGGCGCGCGGCCGTGACCGGCTTCAGGTCCACGGCGCCGTGCGACGGCTTCAGGCTGGCGGGGCTGAGGGTTCCCGCGACGTCGGCCAGCGGCAGCACCGCCTGATGCGTGACGGTGCCGAGGATGTCCGCAAGCTGGGAGACCGTCGAGAAGTTGCTGCCGACGAACGGCACGTGGCCCGCGAGGCTCCAGATCGGATCATCCACGTAGGAGCGGCCCGCGTCGACGTGGGCGGCGAACTGGCGGGCGGAGTCCTGGGCGTCGCCGCCCTGGCCCGCCACCACCTGGGTCTGGACCACCTTGGCCAGTCGCTGGGCCTCGGCGATCTCCTTCTGGGCCAGGAACGCGCGCACCCCGAGCCAGGCGCAGCACGCGAGCAGGAGCAGCACCACGACTGCGGCGCCCGTTGCCCACCCCCCCTTCCGGCCCCGCGGCCAGCGCAGGCGGCGGCCGGAGCGCGAACCGTCCGCGCGCCGTAGGCCGCTCTCGGCGGAAACCTCGGCGTGCGCCTCTGACGACGACCTTCTCCGGCGCAACGACTGGTCCTTCCCCCTGGGCCACACGGCAGCGAACGCCCCGGTCCCGGCGATCCTGCCGTGGCGGCGACCTTCGGCACCGCCATCCTACGGGACCGCCGTGACAGGCCCGGTGATAGCCTTCGATCCGTGCGCCGCCGGGCGCCGGATGCCCGCGATGACGGCCCTCGTGCCGCCCTGTGAGTGGAGGACCATGGTCACGAAGACGCGCCGCCGCGTGCCGCGGCTCGTGTGGGCTGGGCTCGGGCTGGTCGCCGCGGTGCTGTGCGGCTGGACGGTGGAGGCTGCGGCAGCCGCCCGCCTCGACCCCGCCCTGCTGGGGGTCGCCGCGTATGTGCTCGTCTGGGTCCCGCTGGTCCTCGGGCTGGCCCTGAGCTTCGCCGGGGAGACCCTGCGCGATGCGGCCGCCTTCCTCGGGCTGCGCTTCCGCCCGATGGACCTCCTGTGGGGCGTGGGCATCGGGTGCCTCGCCCGCGCGGCGGACGCCCTCGTCCGGATGGCCGCCACCGGATCGACCGGTCTGGCGCCCCAGCCCACCCTGAGCTCGATCGGCGGCCTTGGCGTGCAGGCGGTCGCCCTCGGGATCATCGCGCCCGTGGTCATCGCACCGGTCCTCGAGGAGACCTACTTCCGCGGGCTCGTGCTGCGCTCCCTGGCCGGCGCGCTCGGCCGGCTCTCCGCCCCGGCCAGGTGGGCCACCGCCGTCGTCATCACCGCGGCCGCGTTCGCCCTGGTCCACGCGCTGCTGCTGGCCGGGACCCCGGGCGAGGCGGTGCTCACCGGCGTCTCGACGTTCCTCTTCGCGCTCCTCGCGGGGGCGGTCGCCGCCGCGACCCGGCGGCTCGGCGGCGCCATCGTGGGGCACGTGGTCTTCAACGGGCTCGGCGTCCTGCTGACCTGGGCCGTCTGACCCAGCCGCGTGCCGAGTAGCTACGGGGCCGGGGGGGCGGATCAGGCCTTCGGCTGGCGCCCGATCAGGCAGGTCCCCTGGGCGACCGGCGCCGCGACCTCGGTGGAGATGCTCGCGTCCGATCTGACGAACTGCCCCACGAGGCAGTCCCCGCCGACCCGGACCGCGACGGTGAGGACGGGGGCCTGCAGGTTGGCGCTCGTCTGGTCCGCGCTGCGCTGCATCGCCGAGGGCGCGAAGCCCGCGGCCTTCAGCGCCCCGGTGAGGGTCGCTGCGTCGACCGAGGAGGACGACGCCGACCGCGCCGCACCGTCCAGGGCCCGCGTGAACGCCTCGAGGTTCTCCGCCGCCGGGGCGCCCGGGTCGAACCGGCTCAGGGTGCGCGCGGGCGAGGGCGTGGGAGCCGGGGTGGCCGGCGCACTGCCGGCGGGCGTCCCGGCCCCGGTCGGGGCGGTGGGGGCTGCCGTGGATCCCGCGGCGGAGCCGCGGGCCCCCGCCCCGAGGTCGAGTCCCTGCAGCGCGCCCGCGAGCCCGACGCCGCCGACCGCCAGGAGCACCGCCAGCACGGCCGCCCACACGAGGTTCTTCATCCGAGTATCCATGCCGCCCTCACGCGCCGCTGCCGACGGTGGCCTGGTCGTCGACGAAGGTCGCGGCGAGCCACGGGAAGACCCACTGGTCCAGGACGACCAGGAGCACCGCGACCATCAGTGCGAGGACCAGGACCCGGACGAGGGTGGGACCGGGCAGGGACCTCCACAGGGCTCGGTACATGTCAGCCGTCCTTCGCGAGGATGGGGGCGAGCTCCGCGGGCGGTGCCGTGTCGAAGCCCACGAAGGTGCCGTAGGCGGCCAGGCGCTCGAGCGGCGGGAAGATGGCCGGGTAGCACGTGGTCAGGGTGATGAACCGCTCGCGCGCGGCCGCGCCGGACACGGTGGGCACGGTGGGCACGGCGTTGAGGACGTCGATCGCGTCCGGCTGGACGAACTGGAAGTTGCGGAACGTGTACGTGTACCAGCCGAGGGAGGTCTGGATGTAGACCTTGTCGCCGAGGCGGAGCTTGCTCAGGTTCAGGAAGCTGTTGCCGTAGCCGATGTCGTGCGCGGCCACGGCGAAGTTCCCCTGGCCGCCGGGCATGGCCGTCCCGGTGTAGTGGCCCACGCCGGCCGTGACGCTGTTGAGGACCCGCTCCGTGTCCACGGACTGCCGCACGATGCGGCGCCAGCCGTCGCCGAGGCGCGGGATGTAGATGACGCCGATCGTGTCAGCCACCGCGGGGGGCTCGGCGGCGACCGGAATGGTGGCCGCTGCCGGAGCGGCCTTCGGGCCGGCGGCGCCGCCCGAGGGCCGGGGTGCCGGGGCCGTCTGGGGGGCCGCCTGCGGCTTGGCCCTGAGCTGCTGGGTGAGCTGCCTGCTCTGCTCGGCGGCGACCTTGTCCTGGCGCAGCCCCACCACCCAGGGGTTGACGTACGCGTACCAGACGATGAACAGGCCGATGATCACCGCGAATGTGATCAGCAGCTCTCCGGTCACTCCGAGGGCCTTGAGCAGCCCTGTCCGGTCTGCCGTACCGCGTCTCGCCGCCACGTTCCTCCCCCACAGCTTCCGCTCCCAGCCCTTCGAGGATACAAGCTCGGCCGCGCCGCTCGTGCCCGGGGCCATGCGGGCGGGGCTACCGTGAGGACCATGGCCACGCCCGATCCCGTCCGCATTCCCTACGGCCCCCATCCCGACCAGTGGGGCGACCTGTACCTCCCGGCTCCCGGCGCGCAGCCCGGCGCGCGGCCCGGACCCGGCGGCGGGCGCGACGACGGCGGGTGGCGAGGGGTCGCGGTCGTGATCCACGGCGGGTACTGGCGGGAGAAGTACACGGCAGAGCTCGGCGTCCCGGTGGCCCGGGACCTCGCCGCACACGGCATCACGGCGTGGAACCTCGAGTACCGGCGGGCGGCCGCGGACGGACCGGACGGCACGCGCACCGCGGGCGACGGCGGGTGGCCGGCCACGTTCCTCGACGTCGCCGCCGGGATCGACCGGCTCGCCGACGTGGCGGGCCTCGGAGTCCTCGCGGACGACGACGCCGCGCGGCTCGCGGGGCTGCTCTCGGCCGGGCGGGTGGTGGGCCTGGGACACTCGGCCGGCGGGCACCTCGCCGTCTGGGCGGCAGGGCGCCACCGGCTCCCCGCGGGCGCGCCCGGCGCGGGGCCGACAGGATCGGCGGGCGCGGCAGGATCGGCGGGCGAGGGGCCGCGGGTGGCGCTGAGCGGCGTCGTGAGCCAGGCGGGCGTGCTCAGCCTCGCCGAAGCGGAGGCCCGCGGACTCAGCAACCACGCGGCACGGAACCTCATGGGCGGGGCGTCGACCGACTCTGCAGAGCTCGCGCGGGCGTTCGCCCTGGCCGACCCGATGAGCGCGCTGCCGGTCGGGGTGCCCGTCCACGCGGTCCACTCGCGCGACGACGAGGCGGTCCCGTTCGCCCTCTCCGAGGCCTATGTGGCCGCAGCCCGGGCGGCCGGCGACCCGGCCGTGCTGCACGTGACCACCGGCGACCACCGGGCCGTGATCGACCCCGGCCACGAGGCGTACCAACTGTGCCGCTCGCTTGCGGAGGAGCTGCTCGGCTGAGGCCGCGTCGGCGCTGGGGCATCATGGGCGGGTGGGCATCCTGAAGACCGCCGTCCTGTTCGTCCTCGCCGCCGCCGCGGAGATCGGCGGGGCCTGGCTCGTGTGGCAGGCCGTACGCGAGGGCAGGCCGTGGTGGTGGGCCGGACTCGGCGTCATTGCGCTCGGGATCTACGGGTTCGTCGCCACCTTCCAGGACGACGCCAATTTCGGCCGCGTCCTCGCGGCCTACGGGGGCGTGTTCGTGGCGGGGTCGCTCGCGTGGGGCATCGTGGTGGACGGCTTCCGCCCCGACCGGTGGGACGTCCTCGGGGCGCTCGTGTGCCTGGCCGGGGTCGCCGTGATCATGTTCGCCCCCCGCTCCGGGATGTAGGTGACCCCTCGAGCGCGCGCAGGTGACTCCCCGACGCAGGGACATGACCCCACAACAATGGGACATGACCCCTCAACGTTGAGGGGTCATGTCCCTGCGCTGAGGGGTCATGTCCCTGTCATTCCCCCAGCCCGAGGGTCAGGCGAGGTCCCCGAGGGCGTCGCGGATCGCCTCCATGCCCGCCTGCAGCTCCGCGAACGAGGTGCTCAGCGGCGAGAGCCCGATCCGCAGCCCGTGCGGCGGCCGGAAGTCGGGGATGACCCCCTGCTCCCACAGCAGCGCCGTGACCTCGCGGAAGCGCGGGTGGTCCACGGTGATGTGCGAGCCGCGCTCCGCCGGATCCCGCGGGCTCGCGAGCTCGACGCCGAGCGGGGCCAGGAGCGCGTCGTGCAGGGCGATGGCCCGCTCGGTCAGGGCCACGGACTTGGCCCTGACCGCGTCCATGCCGGCCTCGGCGACGAGCTCGAGCATGTGCTTGAGCGGCTGCATCGCGAGGATCGGCGGGGTGCCCGTGATGAAGCGGCGCACGTCGCCGGCCGGCTCGTAGGCGTGGGTCATGCCGAACGGGTCGGCGGCCCCCATCCACCCCCAGATCGGCTGACGGAGGCGACCCTGGAGGTCGGAGCGGACGTACGCGAACGCGGGCGCCCCGGGGCCGCCGTTGAGGTACTTGTACGTGCAGCCGACCGCGAGGTCCGCGCCCCAGGCATCCAGCTCCACGGGCACGGAGGCGGCCGAGTGGCACAGGTCCCACAGGATCAGCGCCCCGACGTCGTGCGCCACCCGGGTGACGGCGGCGGCGTCGGCCATGAACCCCGAGCGGTACGCCACGTGCGAGAGGAGCACGACGGCGGTGCGCGGCCCCGCGACCGCCGCGACGTCCGCGGGCCGCACCCCGGTGAGCGGGTCCGCCTCGATCCAGACGATCCGGGCGCCGCGCTCGGCGGCGATGCCCTCGACGATGAACCGGTCGGTGGGGAAGTTGTCGCGGTCGAGGACGATCTCGGTGCGCCCCTCCCCCGCGGCGGCCTGCGCGTCCAGCGCCGCGCGGAGGAGCTTGTAGAGCAGCACGGAGGTCGAGTCCGCGACGATCGTCTGGCCGGCGGCCGCGCCGAGCACCACCTCGCCGAGGCGGTCGCCCACGGACGTGGGCTCGTCCATCCACTCCTCGTCCCACGCGCGGATGAGCCGCTCGCCCCACGGGCCGGCCACGAACTCGGCGAGCTTCGCAGGGGTCTCGGCGAGCGGACGGCCCAGCGAGTTCCCGTCGAGGTAGGCCACGACCGCCTCGCCGTGCGGGCCGGCAGGGCGCAGGAAGCGGTCGAGGAACCGCGCGAGGGGATCGGCGGCGTCGAGCGCGGCGGCGGTGAGGTCGCCCGCGGCGGCGGCCAGGGCGGCGTCGTACTCGGAGGCGTCCATGCTCACGGCTCAGGCTCCGATCTCGGTGCGGACGGCGTACAGCTCGGGGAAGAACGTCAGGTCCAGGGCGCGCTGGAGGAAGCCGACGCCGGAGGACCCGCCCGTGCCCGTCTTGAACCCGATGGTCCGCTGGACCGTGCGCAGGTGCCGGAAGCGCCAGAACTGGACGTTGTCCTCGACGTCCACGAGCGCCTCGCATGCCTCGTAGAGGCCCCACGGGGCGTCGTCGGACTCGTAGATCTGCCGGAACACCGGCACGAGGGCCGGCTGCAGGGTCCAAGGCTGGGTGACGTCACGCTCGAGGATCTCGGCCGGCACGGCGTAGCCGGCGCGGGCGACCGCTCGCAGGAACTCGTCGTAGACCGTCGGCTCCGAGAGGAGCCCCTCGAGCAGGGCCTGGGCCTCGGGCTCGGAGCTGAAGACCTCGAGCATGCGCCGGTGCTTGTTGCCGAGGATGAACTCGACGGCGCGGTACTGGTACGACTGGAACCCCGAGGCGTTGCCGAGGAAGCCGCGGAACTGTGCGTACTCGCGCGGGGTGAGGGTGGCCAGGACGGTCCACTGGTCCGTGAGCTGCTTCTGGATCGCCTTGACCCGGGCCAGGCACTTGAGGGCCATACCGAGGTCGTCGGCGGCGAAGCGCGCCCGGGCCTCGCGCAGCTCGTGGAGCATGAGCTTGAGCCACAGCTCCGAGGTCTGGTGCTGGATGATGAACAGCATCTCGTCGTGGTGCTCGGGGGCGCTCACCGGGTGCTGGGCGTGCAGGAGCCGCTCGAGGTCGAGGTACCTGCCGTAAGTCATCGCGCCGCGCAAGTCGGTGCGGATGGACTCTTCGATGTCGCGGACGCCGTTGGCCACGGGTTCTCCTTGCCTGATGTTCGTGGTCGGCCCCTTGTGGGGGCCGTCACACGATCGTAGCGGGAGCGGCCGGTGCCGAATCACCGCCCATCTTGACCGATGCGGGGCAGCGGTCCGACAGTGTCCACTGTGAGGCGCGAGGCGGTCCGCGAATACTTGGCCGGTGCGCTCTGGGCGATGCCGACTGCTGCGGTCATCCTTGCGCTCATCGTCGGGGCCGGACTGTCCTCGGTCCTCGTCGATCCCGCCTCTCCGCTCGCTGTCCTCCTGTTCCAGGGGACGTCCGACGACGCGCGCAACCTCCTCGTGAGCATCGCCAGCACCATGGTCACAGTCATCGCCCTCGTGCTCGGCCTCACGGTGGTGGCTCTCCAGCTCGCGTCGACGCAGTTCAGCCCGCGGCTGCTGAGGAACTTCCTCCGCGACATCCCCAATCAGCTCACCTTGAGCATCTTCGTCGCGACCTTCGCCTACAGCACGGCAGGGCTGTACACCGTCGGCATTGCCAGCGGGCAGCGCGTCGAGACCTACCCGCGCCTCGCCGTCAGCGGCGCCCTGTTCCTTCTGTTCGTCAGCATGGTCATGCTCGTCTTCTTCGTGCATCACCTCGCCCATTCGATCCAGATCGACCAGGTGATGAAGGGCGTCGAGAAGGCGACGCTGGCGGTGCTTGAGCGCTCCTTCATAGCGGGAGATCCGCAGATGAGCCTCCCTAGGCCGCCCGAGGACGCTGCCGTCCTGTCGGCGACGCGGTCCGGGTACGTCCAGGCAATCCATGCCGAAGCCCTCGTTGGGGCCCTGGAGGCCAGGGGACTGAGCGGCCGGATCGTGCCCATGGTCGGACGCCACGTCATCGCCGGGACGCCGCTCGCGTGGGTTTGGTACACGGACAGCACCGGCCACCGTCCCCTCGATCCGCAGTCTCGGGCCGAGCTGCGCCGGGCCCTCATGCGAACGGTCAGGGTCGGGTACGAGCGCACCCTCGAGCAGGACATCGCCTTCGGCATCCGCCAGCTCGCCGACATCGCGTCCAAGGCGCTCTCGCCCGCGGTGAACGACCCGTACACGGCGAACCAGGCGGTGGACCATCTGGCCTCGATCCTCGCCGCCCTCACCGTCCGGCAGCACGGCCCCTACGCCGTGAAGGACCGGCAGGGACTGGTACGGCTGCACGTGCCCGCGCGGGACTTCGAGTACCTCCTGGAGCTCGCCCTCGGCCAGGTGCGCCGCTATGGGGCCAACGAGCCGCGCGTGGTGCGCGCTCTCCTGCGGTTATGCCGCGATGTCGGATCGCTCAGCGGGGAGGACCACCGCACCGTCGTCCGGCGCTACGTCGAGACGCTCCGCGACGACGTCCGGCGCATGGTTCCCCAGGCTGCGGACCGCGAGCCCCTGCTCGCGGAAGGGGCCGCGGTCCTGGCAGCGCTGGCCTGACTCCCGGGGGCAGACCGCGGAGGGCCCTTGCGTGCGCGGCCGCCCGCGCGTCGTGCGCTCTGCTTTTCTCGGCATCCTCCCTGCGTCTTCCCTCCATCGCCCAAACGGCGTAGACACGGGAGGGACAGCCCGCCCATCCCCAAGGAGCACCACCATGCGCTACCGCAAGCTCGGCAGTTCGGACCTCGAAGTCTCGGAGATCTCCCTCGGCTCGTGGCTCACCTTCTCCGGCGGCATCGAACAGGAGCAGACCCAGGCCTGCACCGAGGCCGCGTTCGACGCCGGCATCAACTTCTTCGACACCGCGAACGTCTACGGGCGCGGGGCGTCGGAGACCGCGTGGGGCGACATCCTCTCGGCTCATCCTCGCGACTCCTACATCCTGGCGACCAAGGTCATGGGCCAGATGTCCGACGACCCGGCGGAGTCCGGCCTCTCCCCCGCGCAGATCGCCAAGCAGATCGACGCCTCGCTCTCGCGGCTGCAGACGGACTACGTGGACCTCTACCAGGCCCACCGCTTCGACACGTCGGTGCCGATCGAGGACACCGTCGAGGCCTTCCAGAAGGTCGTCGAGCAGGGCAAGGCCCGCTACCTCGGCTTCAGCGAGTGGACCCCGGAGCAGATCCAGGCCGCGATCGACATCGCCGGGCCGGACCTCTTCGTGTCCTCGCAGCCGCAGTACTCGATGCTCTGGCAGGCGCCCGAGGCCGAGGTCTTCGGGCTGTGCGCGGCCAACGGCATCTCGCAGATCGTCTGGTCCCCGCTCGCGCAGGGCGTCCTCACCGGCAAGTACAGGCCCGGCCAGGACATCCCCGCGGACAGCCGCTTCGCCAACGACTCCATGAACATGGCCAAGGACCTCGTGCTGTCCGACCCAGTCCTCGAGGCCGTGCAGCGCCTCGTCCCCATCGCCGAGAGCGCCGGGATGAGCCTGCCGACCATGGCCCTCGCGTGGGTCCTGCGCCGCAGCGAGCTCGCCTCCGCGATCACCGGCGCGTCCCGCCCCGAGCAGGTGCACGCGAACGCGGCCGCGTCCGGGGTGGAGCTGTCCGCGGACGTCCTCAGCGCGATCGACGAGGCCCTCGGCGACGTCCCGGTCCGCGGACCGAGGCTTGCACCCAACGCCCGGGAAGGGGTCCTGCACCGGGGGTGACGGGCGCAAGCCAGGCGGGTGAGCCGGCCGGTGCGGAAGGCGAGGGCGCGCACCGGCGGTGACCGCACGCCGTCGTGCGCCCGGCCGCGCTGCGCCCCAGCCCGCCTCAGGCCCCCGGCTTGCCCGCGATCCAGGGCCGGGTCACCCCGAGCACGCGCTCCCCGTCGAGGTCGGCGAGCGAGGCGCCGACGAAGCGGACCGCGGCCTCGGAAGTCTGCCAGCGGAAGCGGTAGTCCGCTGAGGTCGCGGCGTCCGCGATCGCCGCCCCGGCCTCCGCTGCGGTCTGCGCTCCGGCGAAGGCGCCCGAGGTGCGCGCGAGGTAGGCGTCGAGCTGCGCGCCGTACGCGCCGACATCGGCGGGCCGCTCGACGTTCGCGACGAACTCGCTCGCCACCGCGGCCGGCTCGACGACGCTCACGCGCACGCCGAAGGGCTCGACGACGGGCGCGAGCGACTGCATGAAGCCCTCGACGGCGAACTTCGCCCCGCAGTACGCGTCCGCGAACGGCTGGCCGACGGCGCCGCCCACGCTCGTCACGGTCACGATGCGGCCGTGGCGACGCTCCCGCATGCCGGGCAGGACGAGCTTGGCCAGGTGCACGGGCGCGAGGTAGTTGACCTGGAGCTGGTCCCGGACCACGTCCATCGGCAGCTGCTCGGCCGTCCCGACGCAGCCCCTCCCGGCGTTGTTGACCAGGACGTCGATCCGGCCGTGGTCGGCGGCCACGGCAGCGACGAGGGCCTCCGCGGCGGGGTGGTCCACGACGTCGAGGGCGCGGATGTCGAGCACGACGCCGGCCGCCTCGGCCGCCGCTCGGAGGGCCCCGGCCCGCGTGGTGTCCCGCATCGTCGCGACCACGGTCAGGCCGCGGCGGGCGAGTTCGACGGCGGCGTGCAGCCCCATCCCGGACGAGGTCCCAGTGACGAGCGCAACTTCAGGCATGCGCACACGGTATCCGAGCGCCGTCCTTCCGCAGCGCGAAGTCTGGGATCCGAGACCCCTGCCAGAGGGCACGGGGGGCGGCCGGAGGGGTCCATTGCCCGGCCTTGTGGCGCGCCCCACTCCTCGCGTACCATCGTTGTGAGCGATATTAGAACACGGTGTTCCATTATCGAACACTCAAGATATCGGACAGGCAATGCGATGGCGAGTGGTCGCCACCCCACAGAGAAGTGAGGAAACCCGTGCAGTTCCACCATCACGGCTACGTCTCCACGAACCCCAAGGTTCAGCCGGCCGCGGGCGTCGGCCTCAACCGCCCCGAGGAGCTCCCCGACCAGGTCGACGTCCTGATCATCGGCACGGGCCCCGCCGGCATGATCACCGCCGCGCAGCTCTCCCAGTTCCCGGACGTGACCACGCGCATCATCGAGCGCCGCCCCGGCCGCCTCGAGATCGGCCAGGCGGACGGCATCCAGGCGCGCAGCGTCGAGACCTTCCAGGCGTTCGGCTTCGCACCCGAGATCATCGCCGAGGCGTACCACATCACCGAGATGAACTTCTGGAGCCCGGATCCCGAGGACCCGCACAACATCGTGCGCACCTCCCGCGCGGTCGACGACGAGATGGGCATCAGCGAGTTCCCGCACCTGATCGTGAACCAGGCCCGCGTCCTCGACTACTTCGCCGACGTCATGCGGAACTCCCCGACCCGGATGACCCCGGACTACGGCTGGGAGTTCCTCGGCCTCGAGATCGGCGAAGGCGAGTACCCCGTCACCGTGCGGATCGTCGGCTCGGGCGCCGAGAACCAGGGCCAGGAGCGCACCATCAGCGCCAAGTACGTGGTCGGCTCGGACGGCGCGCGCTCCAAGGTGCGCGACGCGATCGGCTGCGAGATGAGCGGCGACCGCGCCAACCACGCGTGGGGCGTCATGGACGTCCTGGCGAATACGGACTTCCCGGACATCCGCACCAAGTGCGCCATCCAGTCCCACGACGGCGGCAGCATCCTGCACATCCCGCGTGAGGGCGGCTACCTGTTCCGCATGTACGTGGACCTCGGCGTGGTGCCGGACGACGACCACGGCAAGATCCGCCAGACCCCGCTCGAGGAGATCATCGCCCGCGCGAACAAGATCCTCCACCCGTACAGCGTGGACGTGAAGAGCGTCGCCTGGAACAGCGTCTACGAGGTGGGCCACCGCGTGACCCACCGCTTCGACGACGTCCCGACCGAGCTCGCCGGCACCCGCACCCCCCGCGTGTTCATCACCGGCGACGCGTGCCACACCCACAGCGCCAAGGCCGGCCAGGGCATGAACGTCTCGATGCAGGACGGCTTCAACATCGGATGGAAACTCGGCCACGTCCTCGAGGGCCGCAGCCCCGAGAGCCTGCTGTCGACCTACACCGCCGAGCGCCAGGTCATCGCACAGAACCTCATCGACTTCGACCGCACTTGGTCCTCGATGATGGCCAAGAAGCCCGAGGAGTTCGAGAACCCCCAGGAGCTCGCCGACTTCTACGTGCGCACCGCGGAGTTCCCCGCCGGATTCATGACCGAGTACACCGAGTCCATGATCGTGGGCGCTCCCAAGCACCAGGCCCTCGCCACCGGGTTCCCGGTGGGCAAGCGCTTCAAGTCGGCCCGCGCCGCCCGGATCTGCGACACGAACCCGCTCCACCTCGGCCATCTTGCCGCGGCGGACGGCCGCTGGCGCATCTACGTCTTCGCCGATGCCGCCAAGCCCGGCACGCCCGACTCGACGCTCGCGAAGTTCGCGGACTGGCTCGCCACCGACCCGGCCTCCCCGGTCGTCGCGACCCCGGACGGCCTGGACCGCAACGCGTGGTTCGACGTCAAGGTGGTCTACCAGCAGGACCACCGCTCCTTCGACCTGAACGACGTCCCCGCCGTCTTCAAGCCCCAGGTCGGCGAGTTCGGCCTGAACGACCTCGAGAACGTCTTCGGCACCCTGGCCGACGACGACATCTTCGCCGAGCGCGGGATCGACCGCGACGGCGTGGTCGTGGTGGTCCGTCCCGACCAGTACGTCGCCGACGTCCTGCCCCTCGCGGCCACCGACGAGCTCGGCGCGTTCTTCGCCGGCGTCCTCAAGGGCCGCACGGCCGCGCAGGTCTGAGCGGGCCGACCGGCCGCATCGCGAAGCACGACGGCGCGGGGTCGCCTTCCGTACGGGAGGCGGCCCCGCGCCGTCGTCGTCCGCGGAATGTTTCCCTCCAGCACCGAGGGGGAAAAGCCGCACCACAGGAAGCGCCGTGTGGTGAAGGAGGAACCGCGATGCTCACCAACGCAGACCTCGAGGACCTCAAGGACGGCCACGGGGACGTGGTCTCCCAGGACGGGGAGAAGATCGGCGGCATCGGCGACTTCTACCTCGACGACGAGACCGACGTCCCCACATGGGTCACCGTGAAGACGGGGCTCTTCGGGACCAAGGAGTCCTTCGTGCCCCTCGAAGGGGCGAGGATCGCCGAGGAGAACCTCGTGGTCCCCTACACGAAGGAGCACGTCAAGGACGCCCCCGGGGTGGACGCGGACGAGCGGCTCGAACCCGGCGAGGAGGACCGCCTCTACCGCCACTACGGCCGCTCCGCCCCGACGGCGCTGGCGGACACCGAGCGCGCGCAGAACGAGGTGGCCCTGCAGGAGGGCCCGGTCGGGAAGCAGCTGCGGGAGGGCCGCCTCCGCAGGCACCCGCTGGGAACCAGCATGAACCAGCCGATCCCGGTGCGGACCACGCCCGCCGACGGCACCCCGGTCGAGAAGGACAAGGAGTCCTCATGAGCACGGATCCCACTGAGGGACAGGACGTGACCGGGCCTCCCGCCGGCGATGGACGGGCTCCTGGGAGCCAGCCGATCGGCAACCCCTCGCCAGCGCGCCCCGCCGCCCGGCCTGGCTCGGCCCCGCCTTCCGGAGCGCCCGAGGCGCGGCCCTCCGGAGCGCCCGAGGCGCAGCCTGGCCGGCAGGGCGTGTCCCGCGCCGGGGCCACCTGGACCGCGGTCATCGCCGGGCTCGTGGTGTTCATCCTGCTCGTGGTGTTCTTCATCCAGAACCAGGACATGGTCCAGGTCCACTTCCTCGGCCTGATCGGGCCGGTGCCGCTGGGCCTGGCGCTGTTCATCGCGGCGGTCGCCGGCGGGGTGCTCGTGGCGATCGCCGGGGCCATCCGGATCATCCAGCTCCGCGCGGCCGCCCGCCGGGCCCGGCGCAGCACGCCTCCGGCCCGTTAAGGACCGGCCCGCTGAGGGCTGGGCGGCTGACGGCCGGCCCGGCCGGGGACGAGGCGCCGCCGCTCCTCGCGTGCTGCGGGGTCAGCGCCGCCTCCCGCCGCCGGCGAGCGCCGCTCGGACGTTCCCCGCGAGGTGGATGAGGACGGCCACCACGAGGAAGGCGGCCAGCACCTCGCCGGTGGTCACAAGCACGGCCGGCCAGCCGCCGTCGAGCGTCGGATCGAGGAAGGTGTACACGTACCAGCCGTCGATCCCTCCGCGGATCCACGAGAACGCGAGGAACGCCGCCGGGTACGCCATCCAGGCCAGGGGGCGCCACCAGCGGCCGCGGACGGTCCGGGTGACGGGGATCCAGTCGAGGGCCATCACGAGCGGGACGATCCGGTGGTGGATCATCTGCGGCCAGTACAGGTCGAGCGTCCACCATGGCTCCTCGGGCGGCGCCACGAGCACCACGTAGACGATGCCCGTCATGACCAGGTAGAAGGCCAGGGCGCCGAAGAGGTGGTCCCACCAGCGCGGGAGGCGGGTGCGGGGCCACGCCGCCGAGCCGATCAGGAGGAGCGCTGCTGCCAGGTTGGACTGGACCGTGAACTCGGAGTAGAGCTGGGGGACGTCGACGTCGTTGGTCGGCAGGGTCGCATCGAGGGTCTTCTGGATGAGGGCAACCAGCGCCGCGACCCCCACCAGGGCGCGTGCGAGGCGGATCCAGAGGCGGTCCGGATCCAGCGCATGCTGTGCCCCGGGGGCATGGGCTCCCGAGGGGAGCAGGGTCGGTGTCCCGTGCATCGCCCCAGTGTGCTCCGGCTGGGGGGCGGGGCCCAGAGACGAAAGTACTGTGGGCCCGGGCGTCCAGACTCCCGGGCGTCCCGGCTCGGGAGGCGGCCCCACCGCTCAGGGGGCGGCCCCACCGCTCAGAACCCCGAGGGCATCCTGGGCGTGTAGTGCTCCTCGAGGGCCGAGGCCTCGTCCTCGGTGAGCGCCAGGTCGAGGGCAGCGGCGGCGTCCGGGAGATGGTGGGGCTTGGTCGCGCCGACGATCGGCGCGGCCACCACCGGATTGCGCAGCACCCAGGCGAGTGCGACCTGTGCCATGGGTACGCCGCGGGCCTCCGCGACCTTCTGGAGGGCGTCGACGATCGGCCTGTTCACCTCCCCGGAGTAGCGGCTCTGGAGCGGGTCCGTGGTGGCGCGCTCGGTCTGCTGGTCGCTCCAGGGCCGGGTCAGGCGGCCCTTGGCGAGCGGGCTCCACGGGATGCTGCCCACGCCCGTCTCGGCCAGCAGGGGCATCATCTCGCGCTCGTCCTCGCGTTCCACGAGGCTGTACTGGTCCTGCATGGACACGAAGCGCGTCCAGCCGTTGGCTTCGGCGGCGTGCTGCATCGCCTGGAACTGCCAGGCCCACATGGACGAGGCTCCGAGGTAGCGGGCCTTGCCGGCCTTGACCACATCGTGCAGCGCCTCCATCGTCTCCTCGACCGGGGTCTCGGGGTCGAAGCGGTGGATCTGGTACAGGTCCACGTAGTCGGTGCCGAGGCGGGCCAGGGACGCGTCGATCTGCTCCATGATGGCCCTGCGGGACAGGCCGCGGCCGCCGGGTCCCTCGTGCATGGGGAAGAAGACCTTCGTGGCCAGCACCACGTCCTCGCGCCGCGTGTACTCCTTGATGGCGCGGCCCACGATCTCCTCGCTCGAGCCGTAGCCGTAGACGTTCGCGGTGTCCCAGAAGGTGATGCCGAGCTCGACCGCCTGGCGGAACAGCGGCTCGGCCGCGTCATCGCCGAGGGCCCACTCGTTGTAGCCCCGTGAGGGGTCGCCGAAGCTCATGCAGCCGAGGGCGAGGCGGCTCACGCGGAGCCCGGAGGTGCCGAGGCGGGTGTACTGCATGGGAGGGACGTCCTTTCGTCAGCGATACGGATGAGACCGACGCTACGCCGCCGGGCCACCACGAGGGAGGCCCTGGCAGGGCGAGGATCGGACGGTTGAACCGCCCCGACCGGATGTCCGAGGCTGGGGGGATGAGTGAAACCGTCTGCCGTGTCCGCATCCGCTGCGCACCCGAGGCCCTGTGGTCCGCGCTCACCGACACCGACGTGCCCCGGCCGTGGATGGACGGTGGGACGGTCCACAGCTCCTGGGCTCCCGAGGCCGCCTACGAGATGCGGGCAGCCGGTGCAGAGGTGGCGCTCGGGCACCTCATCGCGATCGACCCTCCGCGGCGGCTCAAGGCGACCTTCGACCCCCGGTGGGACCCGGCCGTGGTGAACGAACCGCCGGGAACTCTCGAGTACCGCATCGAGGACGCGGAGGAGGGCGTCTGCGAGCTCACGGTCACGATCGCGGGCCTGCAGGGCGCCTCGGCGGCGCGGGTGGAGCGGGAGACGCCCGGGACCTACTCCCGCCTGAAGGAATGGATCGAGGCCGGCAGCGCCCAGGGCGCCGGGTAGGACTGCGGGCCCCGGGGCGGACCGGAGGGGACCCACAGAAGCTGACTCCCAGGAGGTCACCCTCAGAAGCGGGCTCACTCGGTCTCCTGCTGGCGGGCCAGGCGCACCTCCTCGGCGTCGAGCTCGCCCTCGATGGTGCGCAGCACCGTGTCGTCGATCGTCTTCTCGTCCCGCAGGCGCACCACCGTGGCCCGCTTGTGGCCGATCAGCGCAAGCCGCAGCCGGGCGTACTGGCGCGTGCGCACCACGGCCGGGTGGTCCTCGTCGTCGAAGCCGGCGGTCATCGCCGCCAGATGTTCGTCGTACTCGTGGTGGATGCGCTCGAGCACCTCGTCGTCCACGTTGATCTCGCGGGCCAGGTCGGGCAGCGCCTTGAACGCCTCCTCCGTGGCCGTGCGCTTGGCGAGCAGGATCTCTTCGGCGACCTTCGTGTCCTCGGGGATGCGGGACCACCGGATGACCCTCGGCAGCGCTGAGCCCTGCAGCGCCAGCGACGCGACCACCACGAAGGCCGTGACGAACACGATGGCGTCGCGCGCCGGGTAGTCCTGCGGGACCGCGAGCGCGACGGCGAGCGAGACGGCGCCCCGGACGCCCGCCGTCGTGCTCATGACCCGGGCGCGGTTCGTGGTGCGGAGCTTGCGCTGGTGGGGCCGGCGGTCCACGGCCCTGATCACGTACGCCGAGACCACGAGCACCGCGAGCCGCGTGACGAGGATCGTGCCGTACACCGCCGCGCCCACGAGCAGGACGGCGCCCAACGGCTGCCCGTGCCCGGACTGCCCGGCGAGGATTCCGCCCATGGAGGAGGGCAGGGCGAGGCCAACGAGCACGAACAGGGCGCCGTTGAGGAGGTAGCTGCCGATCCGCCAGACGGCGGCCGTCTGCTGGCGGGTGTAGGCGGAGATCGTGAGCGGCGCGGCCTGGGAGATGTACAGCCCGCACGAGACGACGGCGAGCACGGCCGAGGCGTGGATGAGCTCGCCCCCGAGGTATGCCACGAAGGGGGTCAGGAGGGTCGCGGCGTTGCCGGCGAGCGGGTTCTCGATGCGCCGGCGCACCGACAGCGAGGTCCACGCGACCGCGACGCCCACCGCCACGCCGCCCACGAACGAGTACAGGAACTCGCCCGTGACCATGAGCGGGGTGATCTCCACGGACCCGGTGGCGAATCCGACCGCGACGCCGTAGACCACGAGCGCCGTGCCGTCGTTGATGAGGCTCTCGGCGTGCAGCACGGTCATCTGCCGGCGCGGGAGGAGCCCGTGGGCGATCGCCGCCACCGCTGTCGCGTCCGTGGGCGCGAGGGCCGCCCCGATGATCCACGCCGGTCCCCAGTCCATCCCGAGCGCATGCGCCACCGCCGCGACGGCAGCCGCGGTGAGGACCACGAGCAGCGTCCCGCTGAGGATGATGCCGCGGATGAACCTGCGGATCTCGCGCAGCGACGTGGTGAGGCTCTCCCAGTACAGCAGGGCCGGGAGGAACAGCAGCAGGACCGTCTCCGGCGGCAGCCCCACACCGCGGAACTCCGGGACCAGGGTGAGCGCGAGGCCGAGGATCACGAGCAGGAGGGGCTGGGTGATCCTGATCCTGGGCGCGAGGAGGCTCGCGACGACCACCGCCGCGCCCAGGGCGACGACGAGTTCCAGACCGAGCATGTCCAACCTTTCGCGCAGGGCCCCGCACTGAATGTAACGCCGCGCCGCAGCCCGTGGGAGGCGCTCCCCGTCCGAGGACCGGCCCTGCCTCCCACGGACGGCCGCGAGCGCGTTGACTGGTGTGGTTACCCGCTGGACCCACGGAAGGAAACCCATGGACGTCTCACCCGTCTGGCTCATCACCGGCTGCTCCACCGGGCTCGGCCGCGCCCTCGCCGAGGCGGTCCTCGCCCGCGGCGACCGCGCCGTGGTCACCGCGCGCGACGCCGGCTCGGTCGCCGACCTCGTCGAGGCCCACCCGGACACGGCCCTCGCGCTCGCGCTCGATGTCACCGATGCTGCGCAGGTGGCCTCCGCCGCCGCGGCCGCGCAGGACCGCTTCGGGCGCATCGACGTGCTCGTGAACAACGCCGGCTACGGCTACCGGGCAGCGGTGGAGGAGGGCGACGACGCCGACGTGGCGCGCCTCTTCGCGACCAACGTGTTCGGCCCCGTGGCCCTGATGAAGGCTGTGCTCCCGGGCATGCGGGCCCGCCGGTCGGGCGCGATCGTGAACATCTCCTCGATCGGCGCTCGGCTCTGCCCGGTGGGCTCGGGCTACTACTCGGCCACCAAGGCCGCGCTCGAGGGCATCTCGGGCTCGGCCCAGAAGGAGCTCGCGCCGCTGGGGATCTCGGTGACGGCCGTGGAGCCGGGGGCGTTCCGGACGGACTTCGCGGGGCGTTCCCTGACGCAGTCGGCCGAGCCGATCCCGGACTACGCCCAGACCGCCGGGCAGCGGCGCAAGGAGCACGACACCGTCCACGGGACCCAGGCCGGCGACCCGGCCAGGGCCGCCCAGGCCATCATCGCCGCCGTGGACGCCGAGCAGACCCCGGCGTTCCTGCTGCTCGGCCAGGACGCCCTCGCCGGCTACCGGGCGGTCGCCGCGGCTCAGGCGGCAGAGGTGGCCGCGTGGGAGTCGGTCAGCGCGTCCACCGGGTTCGAGGACTGAGACTGAGGGGCTGGGGGCCGGGTGCAGCGGACGGTTCTGCTCAGAGTGGACTTGCTCGCACCCATCGGCCCGGCGTGTCTGTCCCGACACGCCGGGCCTTCCCCGCCAATCTGAACACGAGCGGACGGCGTCAGGTGCGGGCGTGCTCGGCGGGCACCGCGCCGTCGTCCTCGTAGCGCTCCGCCCCGGCCAGCTCGCGGCCGGCGACGTACCCGAAGGTCAGCGCCGGCCCGAGGTTGATCCCTCCGGCCGGGTAGAAGCCGCCCATCACGCTGGCCTGGTCGTTTCCCGCCACGTACAGCCCTTCGACAGCGGAGCCGTCCGCCCGGAGCACCCGCGCCCGCCCGTCTGCCGCGAGACCGGCGAAGGTCCCGAACGAGCCGGGCACCACCTTGACCGCGTAGAACGGGCCCTTCTCGATCGGTGCGAGCGAGGGGTTCGGCCCGACCTTGGGGTCGCCGCCGTACCGGTTGAACTCGGTCTCGCCACGCTCGAATTCAGGGTCCGCCCCGACACGAGCGCCCTCGTTGAACCGCTCGACGGTCTCGCGCAGCCCGGCGGCGTCGATGCCGCACGCCGCGGCGAGCTCCTCGAGGGTCCGCCCGCGCTTGAGGTAGCCCGAGCGCAGGTACGGGAACAGGGGCACGGGAAGCGGCTTGGCCATGCCGAGCGGGTACCTGCGCACAAACCGCGAGTCGGCGATCTGCCACGACTCGACCGCTTCGCCCTCGGGCGTCGCGGCGACGAGCGCGGAGACGTAGTCGTAGTAGCCGTAGGCCTCGTTGACGAACCGCCTGCCGTCCCGGCGCACGCCGATCGATCCGGGCTTGGCGCGGTCCATGATGTGCGGGAAGGTCCCGACCCGGCCGCTGCGGTACGGGACGAGCGAGACGGGGCACCACGCCGCGGGCGACTCGACGTCGGTGACGAACTGCGCCCCGACCGACTCGCCGAGCGTGATCCCGTCGCCGTTGGCCTCCTTCGGCGCGAGCGTCCAGTGCTCGCGCCCGGTGGGCGCCTTGGGGAACAGCGCGGCGCGGCGCTGCACATCGTTCGGGAATCCGCCCGCTGCGAGGACGACGCCGCGCGCGGCCTCGATCTCGTAGCGTCCTTCCGGTCCGCTCACCACGGCGCCGGTGACGCGTCCCGAGCCATCCGTGGTGAGCCGGACGGCGGGCGTCGAGACCCGCACGTCGACGCCGAGGTCAACGGCGCTCTGCAGGAGCCGCCCCACGAGCGCGGTCCCGTTCACGAGGTGCATGCCCCTGCGGTGCACCGCGAGGTCGAGGACGTGCCGCCCCACCCGCCAGGCCGCGTACGCGAGGCCCTGCAGCGAGCCCTGGGACGCCGAGAGGAACCTGGTCAGGTCCGGGCCGGCCATGATGCCCATGCCGAGGAACGAGGTCTCGTAGAGCTGGCCCCGCAGGAGCCTCCGCACGCGGGGCGAGAGGCGGCGGGCGTTGATCGGCGCCGGGCCGACGGAGCGGTGTCCCGTCCCTGCGCCGGGGGTCTTGCCGTAGATGTCCCTGATCCTCGCGCCGGGGGTGAACTGCAGCCGCGTCCTGCCCTCGAAGAAGCCCACCATGTGCGGCACGGCCTCGAGGAACGCGTCGATCCGGGCGGCGTCGTACCGGTCTCCGAGCCGGTGACGGAGGTAGGTGCGGAACTGCTCGGGGTCCTCGTCCACGCCGTCGGCCTTCGCGAGCGGGTTGCCGGGAGTCCAGGCCCAGCCGCCGGACCATGCGGTGGCGCCGCCGCAGACCTCGGCCTTCTCGACCACCACGACGCGCAGTCCGTGGTAGGCGGCCGTCACGGCCGCGGACAGGCCGGCGGCGCCGGAGCCAATGACGAGGACGTCGGTCTGGACGGCCGGGGCGGCAGAGGATGTCGGGGCGGGGGCGGTCATGCGGAGGCTCCGTTCGGTGCGGTGCGGGTGGGGTGGGCGGGACCGGTGGCCCGTTCCCGGACGAGCGCTTCGGCGTGCGCGAGCACGCGGTCGGCGCCCTGCTTCAGGCGGCGTGCCCAGCCGGGGGCGCCGAGGCGCTCGACGTCTCGCGGTGACGGCGCCTCGACGCTCACCGGCAGCGTCGGGGCCATGGCGGCGACGATCTCGGCGAGCGCGAGGCCGCCGTCGCCCGGGACCAGGCGGGCGGCGCGGGACTCGTGGACGAGGCCCGCGCGGTCGCGGGGACGATCGGCGGAGGCGTCGCAGAGCTGGAGCATCGGGACGAGGTCGGCGATGGCCGCGAGCTCCCCGAGTGTGCCGCCGAAGCGGCGGAAGTGCAGGGTGTCCACGACGACCTGGGTGCCAGCGGCCTGGGCGGCCGTCGCGGCCGCGGGCAGCGAGCTGATGCGCTGGTAGGAGATGGGCTCGAGCGTGGGGGTGATGCCGAACTCCCGTCCGTCCTCGGCCATCCGGGCGAGGTTCTCGGCGAACCGGGCAGGCTCGGGATCGGCTCCGGCCACGGTCATGGTCCGGGCGCCGAGGGCGTGCCCAGCCTCGAACATGCGCAGCCAGGCGTCGCGCTGGCCATGGACCCCGCCCGTTCCGTCCATGAGAAGGAATTCGATGTCCACCACGCGGACGCCGGTGGAGCGGACGTTGGCGAGCGTCTGGGCGAGCATCGGCGAGCCGGGCTGCAGGTCGTACGGCCGCTCGGCCGAGGTCACGGGACGGACGCGGGCGCCGATGAAGTCGAACCCCGCCTCGGCGGCGAGGAGGACTAGGTCCGGCGGGGCGGTCCCGAGGAGGGAGAGCTGGGCGAGGCCCACGGGGCGCCGCGGCGCGGACGCGGTCTGGGCGGCGGTCATGCGGATGCTCCTTCGAGGATCGGGGCGGAGGGGGTGGGCGATGCGGCGGGTGCGAGGGCGGCGGCGAGGCGCTGGGCGGCGTCGTACCCGCTCTTGATCGCGCTCGACGCCGTGGGTGGGGTCTGGTCGACGACCGTCCCGGCGAGCACCACCGGAACGCCCGCGCCGAGCCCGAGCGCGGCCTCGCGGCCCTCCGGGTCCACGGCCGCGCCGAGGGGCACCACGCCACGGGAGACCAGGAGGGGCCCGGGTGCCCCGAGCCACCGTTCGCCGTCGGCCCCGACGACGCGGATGCGGCCTTCCGGGGTGCCGGGTGCAACCGCCTCGACGATGCGGGCGTCGAGCACGGTCCGCACGTGCGGGCTGGCCTCGAGCCGCGGGACGGCGAGGATCTTGGCGCGGCGCCCTGATTCCGGGGCGATGGCCTGCTCGGGCCCGACGAGCAGCACGCGCGTGCCGTGGGCCGCGAGGGTGTCCGCCACGGACAGGGCCACCGAGTCGGCGCCCCAGATCGTCACGGCGGCGGGCCAGGCGCCCTCTTCAGGGCGGCGGTGGCCGCCGAGGAGGCCCGGGCGGGCGGCGAGCCAGTCGCGGACGTCGAGCACGCCGCCGTCGGGCGCCCCGGCGCTGCCTCCGGTGACCGGAAAGCCGGGCGCGGGGCGGCCCCCGCCGGTGGCGAGGACGATCCCGTCGGCGCCGAGCGTCCGCGCGAGGCCTGCGAGGTCCCGGACGTCCGCGGCGGCGCCGAGGCGCACCCTCACCCCGAGGCGCGCGAGCTCGGCGCGGTTCCAGTCGAGGTAGCGGTGGAAGTCGGGGGTGGGGCGCATCCCGGCGGCGAGCGCGAACTGGCCGCCGATCTGCTCCCCCGCCTCGAGCAGCGTGACGCGCGCACCGGCCTCGGCGAGCTCGCGGGCGGCGGTCAGGCCCGCGGGCCCGGCGCCGAGGACCACGGTGTGGGGCGGGGCGGGGCTCACGACGGCGCCCGGCCGCCTCGCGTCGTCGGCCGCCACGAGGCGCGGGGCCGGCACGGGAACCCGCGAGCGCCCCACCGCCGGGTTGACGGTGCACGTCACCTGGCCGAGGCCGAGGTTGTCGATGCAGACGTTGCAGGCGATGCAGGGCCGGTACGGCGAGCCGTCCAGGACGCCCCGGACGAAGGCCGGGTCGGCGTGCACCGCACGGCCGAGGGAGACGAAGTCGCACACGCCGTCGGCGAGCACCGCCTCGATGGCCTCGGGCGAGTTGAGCCGCCCCGCGAGGCCGAGGGGCAGGCCGAAGCGGCGGTAGGCGCGGGCGTAGTCGGCGAGGACGCCGGGCCTCCACTCCCCCGGCTGCACGATCCACTCGCCGGCCTCGTAGGAGCCGGCGGAGAGGTCCAGGAAGTCCAGCGCCTCCAGGTCGAGCCGCGAGACGACCTCGAGGGTCTCCTCGGCGCCGAGTCCGTCCGGGACGCCCTCGAGCACGGAGAGGCGGATCCCGACGAGTGCCTGGGGCGCGGCCGCCCGGACGGCCCGGATCACGAGGTTGGCGAAGTGCTCCGGGGCTCCGAACTCGTCGGAGCGGCCGTTGGTGCGGGCGGACATGAATTGGTGGACGAGGTAGCCGTGCCCGCCGTGGATGCTGATGGCGTCGAACCCGGCCGCGACGGCCCGGCGGGCCGCCTGGGCGTAGGCGTCCACGAGCTCGTGGCACTCGCGCGTGCTGAGGGCCCGCGGCAGCTCGCCGCCGGCGACCTCGCAGGCAACCGCGGCGGGCGCGACGGGGGCGAGCCCGCTCACCGCCGACTGGGCGGTGCGTCCGCCATGGTTGATCTCGACGGCGGCGAGCGCGCCCGCTGCGTGGATGGCGCCGGTGAGCTCCCGGAATCCCGGGAGGACGGCGTCGGTGTGCAGGCCGAGCTGGTGGGTGCGGCCCTTGCCGTCGGCGCGCACGTACGTGGCCTCAGTGGTGACGATGGCGAGGCCGGCGCGGGCGCGGTCCACGAGGTAGTCCGTGTACTGGGCGGTCATGCGCCCGTCGGTGGTGCCGTAGTTGCGCTCCATCGGGGAGCTCACGAGCCGGTTGCGGAGGGTGCGCGCCGGGCGGCCGTTGCGGCCGAGGACGAGCGGCTGGGAGGCGTGGTGGGTCATGAGACACCTTCTGGGGTGGCGGCGGGCTGGGCCAGGCGGACCGGGCGGCCGGTGCGGGAGGACTGGTACACGGCGAGGAGGATCGTCAGGGCCGCGGTGGCGTCGCGGCCCGTGACGGCGGGCGCGCGGCCGGCGCCGAGGGCCTCGACGAAGTCGCGGATCTGGGTGGTGTGGTGCGGGATGAGCTGGCCGTTGATCGTGGCCAGGTCCACGTCCGGGCCGATGCCGGCGGGGTGAACGGGCTCGGACTCGATGGTGCGGGCGCGGGCGAGGATGGTCACCCGCCCGTCGGTGCCCTCGGGGAACTCGGTGAGCTCGGCGGTAGCGCCGGTCTCGCCCGTGATGCGGATGCTGACCCCGAGGCTCGGGGCGGCGGCGGTCGTCGCGGAGAGCGTGGCCATCGCCCCGGAGGCGAAGCGGAGCACGGCGGCGGCGGTGTCCTCGACCTCGATCGCGTGCGTGAACGTGCCGAGGTATCCGTGCACCTCGACGACCTCGCCCATGAGCCACTGCAGGAGGTCGAGGTAGTGGATGGCTTGCGTCATCAGCACGCCGCCGCCGTCGGTGGCCCACGTCCCCCGCCAGGCGGCCGCGCTGTAGTACTCCGGCTCCCGGTGCAGCAGCACCGAGGCGTGGCCGAGGATCGGCCGCCCCAGTGTGCCGTCGTCCACCGCGGCGCGGAGGCGCTGCGCGGCCGGCCAGAAGCGGCGCTGGAACAGGACTCCCAGACGCACGCCGGCGGCGTCGCACGCGGCGGCCATCCGCTCGGCGGAGGCGAGGTCGATCGCGATCGGCTTCTCGCAGAGGACGTGCGCCCCCGCCGCCGCGGCGGCGAGGACCACGGCCTCGTGGGTGGGGTGCGGGGTGCACACCGAGACGAGGTCGACGCCGGCGGCCAGGAGCTCCTCCACCGAGCCGAACGCGTGGGCGATCCCCCAGTCTTCGGCGGTCTCCCGGGCGCGGCCCGGGTCGACGTCGCACACGGCCACGACCGTGGCCTCGGGGATCGCGGCGAACGCCTCAAGGTGGTTGCGGCTGATGGCTCCGCAGCCCACGATCCCGACGCGGTAGGGCGCGCTCATGACAGCTCCGTTCCGGCCCGCGCGGCCAGCTCGAGGAAGTGGGCGCGCATGCGGGCGCGGTCTGCGCGGCGGCCGGTGAAGAGCTCGAACGAGTCGGCGGCCTGCGCCACGGCCATCCAGCCGCCGTCGAGCACGCGGCACCCGGCGGCCAGGGCGGCCTTCACGAGCTGGGTCTCGAGGGGGCGGTAGATGACGTCGGCCACCCAGTGCCGCGGCAGGAGCGCGGAGGCGTCGAAGGGGGTGCCCGGATGCCCGACCATGCCGATCGGCGTCGCGTTGACCACGCCGTCGGCCTCCGCGAGGCGGGTGGGCACCTCGTCGAGGCCGACGGCGGCGACCCGCCCCGCGCCGTCGGCCGCGGCTGGGTTCCCGGCGCGGTGCCCGACGAGGCGGGCAGCGAGCTGCTCGGCGCGGGCGGACTCGGCGTCCGCCACGAGGAGGGTCCGGGCGCCGGCGTCGAGGAGCGCGCGGGCGACGGCCGAGCCGGCCCCGCCCGCGCCGACGAGCAGCACCGTGCCGAGGGCCGCGCCGGGCAGGCCCTCCGCGAACCCCGCGCGGAAGCCCGTGTGGTCGGTGTTGCGGCCGGTGAGCCGCGCGGCGGCGCCGGATCCGCCGAGGCGCGGGGCGCGATCGTACGCGTCGATGACGACTGTGTTGACCGCCCCCAGCTCCCGTGCGTCGTCGGAGAGCCCGTCGAGGCCGGCGATGACCGACTGCTTGCACGGGTGCGTCACGTTCAGGCCGGTGTAGCCGAGCCGGGCGGCGTCCCGCGCGAGCTGCCCGGCGTCGTCGGGCGCGAGGCCGAGCGCTTCGAGGTCCAGCGTGCGGTAGGCGTAGCGGAGGCCGTGGGCGGCGGCCTCGCGCTCGTGCAGGAGCGGGCTGAGCGAGCCGGCGACGTTGGCGCCGATGAGGCCGATGAGGTGGCTGGGGGCGGTCATGGTGGTCCTTGTCGGTGGAGGGTCAGTAGGTGGCGCGGCCGCCGGAGAGGTCGTACACGAAGCCGGTGGTGTAGGAGGCGTCCGGGGAGGCGATGTACTCGACGAGCGCCGCGGCCTCCTCGGCCGTGCCGAGCCGGCCCATCGGGATCCGGGCGAGGTCCGCGTCCGTCACCGCGAGGTCCCGGATGAGGGGCGTGGCGACCTTGCCGGGCGCCACCGCGTTCACGGTGACCCCCGAGGCCGCGTACTCCTTGGCCAGGGCCTTGGTGAGGCCCATGATCCCGGCCTTGCTCGCGGAGTAGGCGGCCATTCCCGCCACGCCCTCCTTGCCGGCGGTCGAGGCGAAGTGGATGAGCCGGCCCGAGCCGCTGCGGGCCAGGTGCGGCAGGACGGCCCGGGAGACGAGGAACGCCCCGGTGAGGTTGACCCGCAGCATCCGCTCGAAGGACTCGACGGTCTCCTCGGCCGCCGGGCGGACCTCGCCGATGATCCCTGCGGTGTTGACGACGACGTCGAGCCGCCCGCCGGTCCCGGCGAGGGCCTTGGCGACGCCCGCCTCGACGGACGCCGGATCGGAGACGTCGAGGTCCACGTGGGCCACGCCGGCGTCGGCGCCGTGCCGCGGGGCACCGGGCAGGTCGGCGGCGACCAGGGCGGCCGCGGCAGGGGCGAGACGCTCGACCACCGCACGGCCGATGCCCGACGCTGCCCCGATCACGAGGCACCGGAGCCCCGCCGGAACTGTCTTGCTGCCCGCCATCAGTTCCCCGCCGTTCCCGGGGCCGGGACGGCGAGCGCCTCGGCCGGCTCCGCGCGGCGGGAGCGGCGGCCGAGCTCGTCCTTGGGCACCCGGTACGTCTCGCGGGCCGAGAGCACGGCCAGGGCGGAGACGAGGCAGAAGGCCACCGTCATCCAGCCCACGGGTCCCCAGTTGGCGGAGTCGCCCGCGGTGATCGCGGCGCCGATGGCCGGGGTGAAGCCGGCCACGACGAGACCGAGCATGAGGCTCACAGCCATGCCGGAGTAGCGCGTCCTGGCCGGGAACAGCTCAGGGAAGTAGGCGGGGTAGACGCCGTTGGGCATGGCGTAGAAGATGCCCGTGAGGCCGATCCCGGCGGCGAAGATCAGAGGCCAGCTCCGGGTCGAGAGGGCTCCGAAGAACGCGAAGACCATGACGGCGCTGCCCAGGGCGCCGACGATGAAGACCGGCTTGCGGCCGATCCTGTCTGCCAGGAGTGCGAAGAGAGGCTGCGTGAAGACCGTGACGGCATTGGCCACCGCGATGACCACGAGCATGGTCGGCTTGTCCAGCTTGACCACCGCGGTCGCGTAGGTCAGCGCGAAGACGGTGAAGACGGTCCCGACCATGGTCACGAGGGCGGCGAGGGTCACGCGGACCACGTTGGGGAAGTCGTTGCGGAACAGGTCCACGAGCGGGACCGCGGCAGTCTGGGCGTCCTCCTTGATCTCGGCGAACAGCTCGGGCTCCTCGAGCCGGCGGCGCAGGTAGAGGGCGACGAACGTGACCACGGCGCTGAGCAGGAACGGGATGCGCCAGCCCCAGGACATGAGGACCGGCTGCGGGAGCATGGTGACCGGGATGAACACGATGCTCGAGACCACGATGCCGAACTGGATCCCGCTCATGGTGAAGCTCGTGAAGAAGGCCCGGCGGCCCTCCGGCGCGTGCTCGAGCGTCAGGGAGCTCGAGCCCGGCGACTCTCCGCCGGCGGAGAGCCCCTGGATGAAGCGCAGCGCGATGAGCGCGGCGGGGGCGAGGCCCCCGATGGCGCTGTAGGTGGGGAGGCAGCCGACGAGGAACGTCGAGGCGCCCATGAGCACGAGGGTCAGCAGCAGGACGTTCTTCCGCCCCATCCGGTCGCCGAAGTGGCCCCAGATGACGGCCCCGAGCGGGCGGGCGACGTAGGCGACCCCGAGGGTGGCGAACGAGAGCAGTGTCCCGGCCGCGCCGGCGTCGGGGAAGAACAGTTTGCCGAAGAACAGGGCCGCGGCGGAGCCGAAGATGAAGAAGTCGTAGTACTCGAGCGTGCTGCCCAGGAAACCGGACAGGGCCGCAATCCGCGCGTTCTGGGTGCGCGGCGTGCGGGAGTCGGCGGATGTCGACGCTGACATGGATGCTCCCTTCGGGTGATGCCGCTCACGGGAGGTGGCGGCTCATCCAGCATGGGGGCGCCCATTGTGGCGCGTCCAACACTTAGTTGATCTAGGACTATGTGCGGTCAGCACACAATCCCGAGAGATCACTCCACGGCGGGGGCCGTGGCCTCCTCGGGCCGGGCCTGCGAGCGCGGGCGTCGGAACGTGAGCAGGAATGCGATCACGGCCGCCACGAACAGCAGGCCGGAGACCCAGGTGTTGACCCGGAGCCCGAGGATGAGGTTCGCGTAGTCCGAGCGCATGAGCTCGAAGACGAACCGCCCGGCCGTGTAGACGGCGATGTAGAGGGCGAGCACGCTCCCGGCGCCGAGCCGGACCTTCCGGTCGAGCCAGATGATCACAGCCGCGGTGACCAGGCACCAGATCGATTCGTAGAGGAAGGTGGGCTGGAAGTAGCCGAGGACTACCGGGTTGCCGGCGGCGTCCGTGACGGCACGGCCCGTGGAGAGGTCCATCTGGTGGATCTGCAGGCCCCAGGGAAGGTCGGTCGGGTCGCCGTAGAGCTCGTTGTTGAACCAGTTGCCCCACCGGCCGATCCCCTGGGCAGCGAGCACCCCGGGCGCCACGGCGTCCGCGAACGCCAGGAAGGAGGCACCCGCGCGGCGGCACCCGATCCACACGCCCACGGCGCCGAGTGCCACGGCACCCCAGATGCCCAGCCCGCCGTCCCAGATCGCGAACGCGTTCCAGGGGTTCCTCCCGGGCAGGAAGTACAACTCGGGGTCGGTGATGACGTGGTAGATGCGCCCGCCCACGATCCCGAACGGAATGGCCCACAGGCTGATGTCGATCGCCTCCCCGGCCCGCCCGCCCCGCTGCCGCCACCGGCGTGCCGTGATCCATACGGCGACGGCGATGCCGAGCATGATGCACAGGGCATAGAAGTGGATGGTCAGCGGCCCGAGGGGGAAGCCGCTCACTGTGGGGGAAGGGAAATAGGCCGGAACCGACGCGTTCACGCTCACCGCCGGATCCTACCAATTCCAGATGGCCGGGAACCGGACGCGGGTCACGGCGGGGTGGGCAGCACCTGCTCGGCAACCTCGAGCACGTGCGGCAGCACGCGCGAGGGGTTGGCCGGCGCCCACGCGAGCCCGTGCTGGAGGTAGGGCTGCGGGCCGGAGAGCGGGAGGTACACCGCACCGTGCGGCAGGATGTCGCTCATGCCCTCGCTCACGAGGCTCACGCCCATCCCGGCGGCGACGAACGTGAGGATCATGAACGGGTCGCCGATCGTCTGCACCACGCGCGGCCGGAACCCCGCCGCGACGCAGGCGGCCGTGGCCGTGCGTTCGAGGTCCGAGCCGCCACCGGAGGGCATCATGATGAAGTCCTCGCCGCGCAGCTCGGCGAGGTCGAGCGAGGGCCGGTGGGCGAGGGGGTGGTCCACGGGCACGACGGCGCCGAGTGCCTCCCGCGCGATCAGGCGGGAGGCGAGCGGGGACGGGTCGAGCGGGAGTCCCACGAAGGCCAGGTCGAGCGTTCCCTGCATGAGCTGCGCGACGGCGTCGCCCGTCACCACGCGGCCCTGCAGCGAGAGGACCACGTCCGGGTAGCGGCGGCGCAGCGCCCGGGTGAGCCGCGGGAGGGTGCGGTGGTTGATGGCGCCGGTGAAGCTCATGGTCAGGTGCCCGTAGACCGTCCCCACGGAGGCGTGCGCGGCCTGCCGGGCGACCTCGAGCTCGTCCAGGGCGCGGTAGGCGTGCGGCAGGAGGGAGCGGCCGGCGGGGGTGAGGGCCACGCTGCGCGTGCTGCGGTCGAACAGCGGCACGCCCATGTCCTTCTCGAGCTTGCGGATGGTCTGGCTCAGCGGCGACTGGGCCATGTGCAGCCGCGTGGCCGCCCGCCCGAAGTGCAGCTCCTCGGCCACCGCGACGAACGCCTCGAGCCACCTGATCTCCACGGGCCCATTCAAGCACCTGGCCGGGCAACCCCCGCCCGCCCGCGCCCGGGCGCCTGAGTAGGGTGGACGGGTGACCGCCGCGAAGGACTCCCCCACAGCGCTCCCCACCGAAGGGATCCCGGACCGGGTGCTGATGTCCATCGGCTTCCTGTCCTTCTTCGACCGGTTCGCCACTCCCCCGATGCTCGTGGTCCTCGCCGCCCGGACCGGCATGTCCCTCGCGGAGGCGGTGGGGCTGGTGGCCGCATACTCGCTCCTGTACGCCCTCGGGCAGCCCGTGTGGGGGTTCATCAGCGACCGGTTCGGCCGGGTGGCGGTGCTGCGCACGGCCCTGGCCGGCCTGGCCGTGGCGGCGGTGGCCAGCACGCTGTTCAGCGCGCACGTCCCGCTGCTCGTTGCCCGCTCGGCCGCCGGGCTCATGGCCGGGTGCCTGTACCCGACACTCCTGACCATCATCGGCGACACGCGCACCGGCGTCGCGAAGGCCCGCGGCCTCTCCGAGCTGCAGGTCTACTCGGCCCTCGGCACCACCGGGGCCACCCTCGCCGCGGGCACCATCGCGGCGTACACGGATTGGCGGGTGGTGTTCGGGCTGCCCGCCCTCGGCTGCCTCGCGCTCCTGGTCCTCCTACGCCGGGCGCACGACGGCGGCACGCACCGCCGCGGTCCCGTCGACTTCCGCGCGGCGTTCTCGGGCGCGGCCCTGGGCGTGTACGGGGTGGCCGTGCTCGAGGGCGCGGTGCTCATGGGCGTGCTGACCTACTTCGTGCCGGCCCTGCAGCACGCGGACGTGCCCATCGCCCTCGCCGGAGTGCTCGCCGCCGGCTACGGCGTCGGGGTGATCGCGGGCGCCCGGCTCATGCGCCGGCTCGTGCAGCGCCTCTCGCGCACGCGGCTCATGGGCCTGGGCGGGGCGGTGCTGCTGGCGGGCTATGCGGCGTCGTCGGCCGCGCAGAATCCGGTGGCGATCACCGCCACCGCGGTCCTCGTCGGGGCCTCGAACGCGATCCTGCACTCCTCGGTGCAGGGCTGGGCCACCGAGGTCGCGCCGGCGGCCAGGGCCACGGCGGTGGCCCTGTTCGCGTGCGCGCTGTTCCTCGGCAGCTCGGTGGGCACCTTCCTCACGGCGCCGCTCGCCGGGGCCGGCCAGTACGGGGCGATCTTCCTGCTCGGGCTCGGCGCCACGGCGGTGCTCATCGCGGTGGTGACGGCCGGGCACTCGGCGTGGCAGCGGCGTCGGGCGCGGTAGGGGCGGTCAGGACAAGGCGCCCGTCAGAACATGTCCGGCGAGTCGACCCGCTCCCCGACGGTGATCTGCGGGGCCACGCTGAGATCGGCGCCGACCGTGCCCATGAAGTCCCGCAGCGCCGGATCGCTGAAGAAGCTCTCGAACTCCTGCGCGGATTCCCACTCGTCGTTGATGAGGATGTAGCCCTCTCCCACACCGAACTGGTGGTGGAGGGCGCCGTGCTCCTTGGCACTCGCGGCAATCTTCCGGTACTCCTCAGCATGGTCCTCGAGGGACTTCGTGAAGACGCCTGTGTTCCCGGAAACCTTGACCGCGACGATGACAGACATGGCGATTGACCTCCTGCTAAGTGAGACCGCTGCTCATGGTAGAAAGCGGCGTCGCGGCCCGCAAGGGTGCAGGGCGGCCTTCCCGCGGGCGCCCGGCGGCCCTACCCTGAAACCGTCCACAGAGACCGTCCCCGCTGGGAAGCTGGAGGCTCGTCTGGGGCGGCTTCGAGTTCCAAGGAGCACGCCATGAGCACCAACGCGTCCGTCAACACCGTCACGAGCCTGAACGTGAAGTCCCACGACGACCCCGATGAGAAGCGCCGGCCCGACAAGTCCGAGATCGACCTCGTGACCGTGGGCGACTACACGATCGGGCGCCTCACGTTCGCCCCCGGCTGGCGGTGGTCGGACTGCATCAAGCCGGTCGCGGGTACGGACACCTGCCAGAACACCCACGTGGGCTATTGCATTTCCGGCACCCTCGAGGTGCGCCTCGCAACGGGTGAGAGCGCCACGATCACGGCCGGCAGCTCGTACACGATCCCACCCGGACACGACGCCTGGGTCGTGGGCGAGGAGAAGTTCGTGGGGCTGGAATTCCTCAGCGCCGCGGTCTTCGCGAAGCCGGAGTGAGCCACGCCTTGGGCGCCATTTGACGGCGGGGGCACCGCGCGGAAGCCTTGGCACCATGCGTGCCGAGAAGCTCTTCACCCCCGTCGACATCCGGGGCCTCCATGTCAGGAACCGCCTGTGGGCCTCGCCGATGTGCCAGTACTCGGTCGAGGAATGGGACGGGGTGCCCACCGACTGGCACCTCGCCCACCTCGGCTCCCTCGCGCGCGGCGGCGCGGGCCTGGTGATGACCGAGGCCACCGCCGTCAACCCCGAGGGGCGCATCACCAACTGGGACACGGGCATCTGGAACGACGCCCAGGCGGACGCGTGGCGCCGGATCGTCGGCTTCGTCCACTCGCAGGGGGCCACCGCCGCGATGCAGCTCGCCCACGCGGGCCGCAAGGCCTCGACCTTCCGCGAGTGGAGCGGCAAGGGCAGCCAGCCGATCGAGGACGGCGGCTGGGAGACCGTGGCGCCGTCCGCCGTCGCCTTCGACGGCTACGCCACGCCGCGCGAGCTGGGCGTGGAGGAGATCGCGGGCATCGTCGCCGACTTCGCGGCCGCGGCGCGCCGGGCGCTGGACGCCGGGTTTGATGCGCTGGAGATCCACGGCGCCCATGGCTACCTCGTGCACCAGTTCCTCTCCCCGCTCTCCAACCTGCGCACCGACGAGTACGGCGGCAGCCTCGAGGACCGCGCCCGCATCCTGCTCGAGATCGTCCAGGCCGTGCGGGCAGAGGCGGGCGACGCCGTCCCCCTCCTCGTGCGCCTCTCTGCGACCGACTGGGTGGACGGCGGCTGGAACCTCGAGGACACCATCACGGTGGCCGGCTGGGCGGCCGAGGAGGGCGCCGACTGGTTCGACCTGTCCTCCGGGGGCCTCGTGGCCCGGGCCAGCATCCCGGTCAAGCCCATGTACCAGGTGGGGTTCGCCACGGCCGTCCGCCAGGGCACCGGGATGCCGGTCAACGCCGTCGGCCTCATCACCACCCCGCAGGAGGCCGCGCAGATCGTGGGCAACGACGAGGCCGATGCCGTCATGGTGGCCCGCGAGTTCCTCCGCGATCCCCACTTCGGGCTCCGGGCCGCGCACGAGCTCGGAGTCGAGCTCGACTACTGGCCGCCGCAGTACACCCGCGCGAAGTGGCGCACCGAGGCCTGACCCCGGAACCCGACCGGAGGACCTCCATGCCCCTCGCCCAGCTCGCCGCCGTCGTCGAGTCCCTCCACGCAGCCCTGCCGGGCCGGGTGGAGGCCGACCGCGGGCGGCTTCTGCCGTACACCACCGACCGTTCGGGCCACCGCTCGGCCGGTGCGCCCCTGGCCGCGGTGTACCCGGCCAGTATCGAGGATGTGCAGGCCGTGTGCCGGATCGCGTCTGCGGCCGGGGTGCCGATCGTGAGCCGCGGCGCCGGCACCGGGCTCGCCGGCGGGGCCATCGCCGGCCCGGGAGAGATCGTGCTGTCCCTGAGGGACATGGATCAGATCCTGGAGGTCTCCGAGGAGAACCGGCTCGCCGTCGTCCAGCCCGGCATCCTCAACGGCGACCTCAACCGGGCCCTCGCCGAGCACGGCCTGTGGTGGGCGCCGGACCCGGCGAGCAAGGACATCTCCACCGTGGGCGGGAACATCGCCATGAACGCCGGCGGGCTCCTGTGCGCGAAGTACGGGGTCACGCGGGAGGCGGTGCTCGCCCTGAAGGTCGTCCTGGCCGACGGCCGGCTCATCTCCGTGGGCCACCGCACCGTCAAGGGGGTCACCGGCTACGACCTGTGCGCCCTCATGATCGGCTCCGAGGGGACCCTCGGCATCATCGTCGAATGCACCCTCAAGCTCCAGCCCCTCGTCACCGGGGACGTCGCCACGCTCGGGGCGTTCTTCGCCACGCTCGAGGACGCCGTCGCGGCCGTCACCGAGGTGACCCGGCAGGGGCACGTGCCCGCGATCATGGAGCTCATGGACCGCCGCACGCTCGACTGCGTGCGCCAGCACACCGGCCACGACGTGGCACCGGGCGCCGACGCCTACGTGCTCGTCCAGTGCGACGGCCCCTCCGCCCTCGCCACCGCCGAGCAGATCGCCGCCCTGGCCCGCGGCGCCGGGGCCACCGTCCGGACCACCACCGACCCCGAGGAGTCCGCGCGCCTGGTCGGCTTCCGCCGCAACGCCTTCCCCGCGCTCGAGGCCATGGGCACCATGCTGGTCGAGGACATCGCCGTCCCCCGGGACAAGGTGGGCGAGGCCTTCGCGGCGGTCCGCCGCATCGAGGAGAAGTACCAGGTGATGATCCCGACCACCTGCCATGCCGGGGACGGGAACCTGCACCCCACGTTCGTCTTCACCGGCGAGGACGTCCCCGAGCACGTCTGGGCGGCGGCCGGAGAGATCTTCGCGACCGCCCTGGACCTCGGCGGAACCCTCACCGGCGAGCACGGCATCGGCCTGCTCAAGCGCCGATGGCTCGGCGACGAACTGGGCGAGCAGCAGTACGCCCTCCAGCGCGAGATCAAGCGCGTCTTCGACCCCCACGGCATCCTCAACCCCGGCAAGGTCTTCGCCGAGTAGCCGGCGAAAGGCGACTCCCATGGACGCAGCATCATCTTCACCCCTACATCCCGAGCTCCGGCACTCCGCCCCGGGGCAGCGTGACGCCACCCGCCGGACCCCTGGCTCCGGCGGCCGCGCCCTCGTCCTCCACGGCGGCGGATCGGCGGGCAACGCCTGGGAGATCGGCATCATCGCCGGCCTCTACGAGGGCGGCCTGGACGTGACCGCGGCAGACCTCATCATCGGCACCTCGGCCGGCTCGACCGCGGCGGCCCAGATCACGGCCGCAAGCCCCGCCGAGCTGCTGTCCGCCATCCTCGACGCTGGGCACCAGCCGAGGACCCGGCCAGGCGGCGCCGGAGCAGCGCCCGGGGCGAGGCGGCCGGCCGTGGACCATCTGGAGCGCACGGGCAGGATCATCGCCGCCGCCCACTCGGCGGCGGACATGCGCCGCCGGATGGGGGCGGCCGCGCTGGAGCTGGAGGGCGCCTCGGACCCCTCCGTCCGGGAGCGCTGGCGCGCCGCGGTCGCCGCGCGGCTGCCCCGAGAGGGCTGGCCGGAGCAGGAGGTCCTCATCACGGCCGTGGACGCCCGCACCGGCGAACCGGTCATCTTCGACCGCCACAGCGGCGTCGGCCTCGTGGACGCCGTCGCGGCGAGCTGCTCGAGCGGCGTTCCCTACGCGATCGGGGGCCGGCAGTACATCGACGGCGGCTACCGCCGCAACGAGAACGCCGACCTCGCACTGGGCTGTCGGCGGGTGCTGGTGCTCTCGCCGTTCGGCGGCCGGACCCGCCACCCGCTCGAGTGGGGCATGCAGCTCGCGGAGCAGGTCGCCGAGCTGCGCGCCGCGGGCAGCGAGGTCGAGGCGGTCTTCCCCGATGGCCCTTCACGTGAGGCGTTCGGCGGCAACATGATGGATCTGTCGGCACGGCCACCGGCCGCCCGCGCCGGCCACCGCCAGGGAAAGGCCCTGGCGGAGCAGCTCATCGCCTTCTGGCGCTGAGCGTCGCGGGATGGGGCGCCGTCCCGGCGGGCAAGTCGGCAGGCGCGGGACGCGGCAGCGCCCTGCACCTGCGAACCGAAGGAGTGGATCATGATCGAACGCGGCAGCAACAAGCACGGTGCGGAACTCGACGAGCAGATGAAGCGCGAGGTCGAGGAGGAAGTCAGGGGCGGCCTCCCCTCCGGTGATCAGGACTGGCAGAACCCGGAGCCGTTCCCGGACGACACGGACGATGTGGAGACCCGGGCCGCCGTCGAACGGGCCCTCGGGCCGGATTCCGATCCCGAGGCGCGGGCCGCCCGCGAGTCGGAGTGAGGCGCTGAGGGGCTGATCGGCACACAGCAGGTCCGGCCACGCGGTGACAAGCACTGCGTGGCCGGACCTGTGTTGTGGACCTCTGGTGTACGCCGCCGCTCAGCCCGGCAGCGGCACGTTAGGCGGCTCGTCGTCGCCGCCGTAGGCCTTGTGCTCGAGGTCCTTGGCCTTCTCGTCGCCCTTGTCCGAGGCGATGCCGGTGTCGCGCTGGAACCCGTCGAGGCGCTCCTGGTCGGGCTGGATCTCGTCGGGGTGGACGTCCTCGGGACGGGGGCCCTTCGGCTGCTCTTCGCTCATCATTCCTCTCCCTGTGCCGGTAGTCCGGTGCGGACGCCCTGACTCCTACCCGGCCGCGGGCAGATCAACCGCCACGGGCAGGACGGCGCCGACGCCAGGCAGCCCCCGGCGGAACGCCCCTACCGGCCGCCCTCGATCTTGCGGCTGCGCTGCTGGATCGCCTGCGACCCATACGGGTACACCTCGTGCTCCGGCTCGCTCACGCGCGTGAGCTGGTCGTTCTCCTCCGGGGTCAGGCGGAGGTCCGCGGCCGCGAGGTTGTCGGCGAGCTGCTCGCGGGTGCGGGCGCCGAGGATCACCGACGTGACGGCGGGCTGGTCCGCGACCCAGCGCAGCGCGACCTGGGCGTGGGAGACGCCATGTGCCTGGGCGACCGAGCCGACGGTGTCGATGATGTCCCAGGTCTTCTCGCGCGCGTTGCGCGGCCCCCACGCCTCCATGCCGCGCTGCGGGTTCTCGCCGAGGCGGGTCGCGCCGGTCGGCTCGGTGTCGCGCTGGTACTTGCCGCTGAGCCAGCCCCCGCCCAGGGGAGACCACGGCAGGAGCCCCATGCCGGCGTCGAGCGCAGCGGGCACGATCTCCGCCTCGATCCCGCGCACCAGCAGGCTGTACTGCGGCTGCAGGGTCACGGGCGCGGTCCAGCCGTGCGCCTTGGCTTCGTAGACGGCCTTGGTGAGCTGCCAGCCGAGGAAGTTGGAGAAGCCGTAGTAGCCGATCTTGCCCGCGGCGACGGCGTCGTCGAGGAAGCGCAGCGTCTCCTCGATGGGCGTGTGCGGGTCCCAGGCGTGCATCTGGTACAGGTCGATGTGCTCGACGCCGAGCCGGCGCAGCGACGCGTCGAGGGCGGTGCGCAGGTGACGGCGGGAGGTGCCGAGGTCGTTGGGGCCCTCCCCCATCGGGAAGCGGCCCTTCGTGGCAATCACCATCTGCTCGGCCTTGGCGGGGTTCGCGGCGAGCCAGCGGCCCACGATCTCCTCGGACGTGCCGCGCGTGTAGACGTCGGCGGTGTCGAGGAACGTGCCGCCGGCAGCGGCGTAGTCGTCGAGGATGGCGTGCGACGTCGGCTCGTCGGCTTCCGCTCCGAACGTCATGGTTCCGAGGGCGAACTCCGAGACGATGGCGCCGCTGCGCCCGAGCGTGCGGTACTCCATGGGTGCTCCTTCGAGAAAGGTGACTGGTGGGATCCCTGTCCACCCTAGGGGCGCCTGAGGGTCGCGGGAAGGGCGTTGCCGCCGCTGAGGGTGGGCCTGTGAGAACCCCCCACACCCCCCTTCTGGGAGTGGCCCCGGGGCCGCGGGTCAGCCGGTCACGAGCGGGCCGCGCCGGCCGAGCGCCCACGCGGCGAGGGCCACGAGGCTCAGGGCGGCCCCGGCGAGGCTGACCGCCGTCCAGCCGCCGGCTGACCAGAGGAGCGCTGCGGCGCCCGAGCCGACGGCGCCGCCGATGAAGTTGGACGTGACGTACGCCGTGTTGAGCCGGCTGCGGCCCTCGTGGGACAGCGAGAGCAGGCGGGTCTGGTTGAGCACGTTCTGCCCCTGGATCGCGATGTCGAGGAGGAACACCACGAGCACGAGCATCCACACGGCGGAGCCGGAGAACGCCGCGATGACGAACGAGGCGAGCACGAGCACCCAGGCGACACCGGTGGCGGGCAGGGACCAGCCGCGGTCGTGGAGCCGCCCGGCCCGCTGGGCCGTGACCGCCCCGGCGATCCCGACGAGCCCGAACAGGCCGATCACCGACACCGGGTAGTGGAACGGCGGCCCCGCGAGCAGGAACGTCAGCGAAGTCCAGAACAGCGTGAACACGGCGAAACCGGTGGTGGACAGGATGAGCGTCCACCGCACCGCCCGCTCGCGGACGACGACGGCCCCCACCGAGGCGATCAGCTTCGGGTAGGGGACGCGCGCCTTGGGCTCGAGCGGCGGCAGCGCGCGCCACACGAGCCCGGCGAGGAGCACCATCGCGACGGCGGCCGCGCCGTACACGAGGCGCCAGCCTCCGATCCCGGCGACGAGTCCGCTGACGGCGCGCGAGGCCAGGATCCCGGTGAGGATCCCGGCCACGACGGTCCCGACGACCCGGCCCCGGTGGGCGTCGTCGGCGAGGTCGCCGGCGAGCGGGGTCAGGATCTGCCCGGCGATCGTCGTGACCCCGAGCAGGCACAGCGCCACGAGCAGGAACGGGAAGGACGGCGCGAGGGCGCACGCGACGAGCACCGCGGCCGAGACCAGCATCATCGCGGCGGTGAGCCGCCGGCGGTCCACCACGTCGCCGAGCGGGACGATGAGCAGGATCCCGACCGCGTACCCGATCTGGGTGGCGGTCACGAGCCAGCCGGCGGATGCCGTGGTGGTGTGGAACTCGCTGGCGATGGTCTCGAGCAGGGGCTGGGCCCAGTAGAGGTTGCCCACGGCGGCGCCGGAGGCGAGGGCGAACAGGAGCGTCAGGCCGCGCGTCATGGCGGGCTGGCGCGCGGCGGTCCCGGTCCCGGCGGGCACTACGTCCAGGTCCCGGCGAGGGTCTCGGTCCGGTCCGTGGCCGGCGGCGGGGTCGGGGAGAGCTCGGAGACCTTCCGCCGCAGCTCGGGAGTCATCTCGACCTCGAGCGCGGCGAGGGAGCCCTCGAGCTGCTCGAGGTTCCGTGCGCCGACGATCGGGGCAGTGACGCCCGGGTGGCCCATCGCCCAGGCGACGGCGAGCGCTGCCGGTGCGATCCCGGCGTCGTCCGCGAAGGCCGCGAAGCGCTCCGCGGTGGCCCGGTCGCCCTCGAGGCCGTAGCGCCGGGCGTACCGCTCGTTCTCGACGAGCCGCCCGCCCTCCGGGCGCTGCCCGCCGCGGTACTTGCCGGTGAGCAGGCCGCCGCCGAGGGGGCTGTAGGTGATGACGCCGAGGTTCTCCGCCTGGGCCAGGGGCAGGATCTCGACCTCGGCCTGCCGCTTGACGAGGTTGTACATCGGCTCGATGAGCTCGAACCGGGCGAGCCCCTCGCGGGCCGAGATCCCGAGGGCGGTCGCGATCTGCCAGGCCGCCCAGTTGCTCACGGCCGGGTAGAGGATCTTGCCCTGCTGCTGGAGGTCGTCGAGCGCCCGCAGCGTCTGGTCGATCGGCGTGCGGGGGTCGAAGGCGTGGACGAAGTAGAAGTCGATCCGGTCCGTCCCGAGCCGGGACAGGCTGGCCTCCACGGCCTGCAGGATGTGCCGGCGCGAGAGGCCTCCCGCGTTGGGGTCGTCGCCCGTGGGGAAGAAGACCTTGGAGGTGATGACGATGTCATCGCGCTCGTGGGCCGCGAGCCGGCCGAGGATCTCCTCCGACCGGCCGCCGCTGTAGATGTTGGCCGTGTCGAAGAAGTTGATGCCCAGCTCGCGGGCCCTGCGGTACATCGCTGCCGAGGTCTCCTCGTCGGCCTCCGAGCCGAACGACATCGTGCCGAAGCACAGCGGCGAGACCTGGACGCCCGTGGCGCCCACCGTCCTGTAGTCCATCGAACTCCTTCCGTCGGCCTCTGATGTACCCGGTCCGGGATCAGCCCGAACCAGATTCCCCCTCGCCCCTGCCGACGGCGCACAGCCGGGCCACGGTCTCCCGCAGGTCGGCCGGCGAGGCCGGGCCGGTGCCCCCCGAGTAGGAGGCGTCAGCATGGAGCATGAGCGCGGCGAAGACCAGGCCGACGGCGAGGCGGGCGCGCTGCGGCGCGGCGCGCTCCTCGGCGAGCCGGATCACGCCCTTGCGGGCCCCGGAGGACCACTGGTGCAGGGCGGCCAGGAGGTCCGGCTCGAACCCCATGAGCTCCTTGATCCGCGGGATGTCCCCCTCGGGTCCGCCGGCGATGCCCGAGACGAGCTCGCAGAGGTCGTCCACGAGGGTCCCGTGGCCGGCGAGGAACGCCCGCTCCTGCTCCTCGGAGAGTGCCGTGGCCGGCAGGCCGAGCACCGCGGCCGCCTTCGAGGGGAAGTAGTTGAAGAACGTCCGCTCCGAGATCCCGGCGCCCGCGCAGATGTCCGCGACGGTCACCTGCGCGAGCCCCCGCTCGGCCGCGAGCGCGAACGCTGCGTCGTGGATGGCGCGCCGGGTCAGCTGCTTCTTGCGTTCGCGCAGCGTCCCCGGCCCGTCCTCGACCGCGGCGCCGTGCTCCATCTCGCTCACCCCCGGTGGACCCGGATGGCGCCGGTGTCCGGGCTGGTCGGCGAGCCGGTCTCGGCCGCGGCCAGGGCGGCGTCGGAGCCGAGGTCGTCGGCGGTGCCGGCGGCGTCGGCCTGCTCCTGCAGGGCCGAGCGCTGGCGCAGCGGGGGCACCTTGAAGAACCACGAGAGGATGAACGCGAGGACGATCACGCCGAAGCCGACCCAGTAGATGACCACGGCGGAGCTGTTGAAGCCCGTCATGAACGGCCGCGTGAGCCGCGCGTCGGCGCCCTTGAGGAAGGACGTGTCCGAGGTCGTGGAGGACGAGGAGCTGTTCGAGGACGAGTTCTCCTTGAGCTTGTCGATCAGCGTCGGCGCAACCTTGTCCACGATCGCGCCGCGCTGGCCCTGGTCGGCGTAGTCGACGGCGAGCTTGCCGTTGACCACGGAGGCGCCGGCCTTCTGGGCGGCCGCCTGCAGCGCGGACTGCTCCGCGGCGGGCTTCGCTGCCGCGGCCTGGCTGTCGATGATCCCCTGCGCGGCCGACGCAGGCACCACACCGGCGGCGACCTGCTTCTGGACGGCGGCGGTCACCTGGGCGGTGACGGCCTGGTCGGCTGCGGCCTTGGCGGCCGCCGCGCCCTGGTCGAGGCCGGACTGGACCTGGGCCTGGACGGGGGTGACGATCGGGGACCAGATCTGGTCCATGACGCCCTTGTTGGCCGGGTTCGTCGCGACGGAGGGGGTGAGGGCCGCGTCGAGGGCGGTCGTGAGGTCGCCCTTGTTCTGCATGGCCGTGGCGATGTTGGCCGGCATCAGGGCGAAGAGGATGGAGAGCAGCACGGCCGTGCCCATCGTTCCGCCGATCTGGCGGAAGAACGTGGACGAACTGGTGGCCACGCCCATGTCCCGCGGGGCGACGGAGTTCTGCGAGGCGAGCACGAGGGACTGCATGAGCTGGCCTAGGCCGAGGCCGATCAGGAACATGGCGCCCATGAGGTACCAGAGCGGCTTGTCGATCGACATTTCCGTCAGGACGAGGTAGCCCAGGGCCACGAGGAACGTGCCCGTGATGGGGAAGATGCGGTACTTGCCGGTGCGGGAGACGATCTGGCCCGAGGCGATCGAGGCGATCATGAGGCCGCCGATCATGGGCAGCGTCGCGAAGCCGGACTCGGTGGGCGTCAGGCCCGTGACGAGCTGGAGGTACAGCGGGAGGGTCAGCATGGCACCGAACATCGCGAAGCCCACGAGGAAGCCGAGGACCGTGGCCATCGAGAACGTGCGGGAGTGGAAGAGGCGCAGCGGGATGATCGCGTCCGGGCCCATGGCCCGCTCGATGAGGATGAACGCGATGAGCCCCACGCCGCCGACCACGAAGCACGTGATGGACGCGGTGGATCCCCAGCCCCATTCGCGGCCCTGCTCGGCCACGAGGAGGAGCGGGACGAGGGTGACGACCACGGCGGTGGCGCCCCACCAGTCGATGCGCGGCGCGGCATGCTTGTGAAACTTGGGCAGGTGCAGGAAGGCGAGCACCATGAGCAGCGCGACGACGCCGATCGGGACGTTGATGAGGAACACCCAGCGCCAGCCGGTGATCCAGGCGATCTGGCTCGCGTCGGCGAAGACGCCGCCGATCAGCGGCCCCACCACCGAGGAGACGCCGAAGACGGCGAGGAAGAAGCCCTGGTACTTGGCCCGCTCACGGGGGGCGAGGATGTCGCCCATGATCGCGAGCGGCAGCGACATGAGGGCGCCGGCGCCGATGCCCTGGAAGGCCCGGAACGCGGCGAGCATGATCATCGACGTCGAGAACGAGGACAGGAACGAGCCGAGGATGAACACGACCAGGCCGAAGATGTACAGCGGGCGGCGGCCGAAGATGTCGGAGAGCTTGCCGTAGATCGGCGTTGCGATGGTCGAGGTGATCAGGTAGGCGGTCGTGACCCAGGCCTGCTGGTCCAGGCCGTGGAGGTCGTCGCCGATCGTGCGGATGGCGGTGCCGACCACCGTCTGGTCGAGCGAGGAGAGGAACATGCCGGCCATGAGGGCGTAGATGACCAGCATGATCTGCCGCTGGGTCATCACGGCGCCGGACGGCGCGGCACTCGTCGAGGGGCCTGTCGCTGCTTGAGACATGAGGGGTCCGAATCTTCTCGGGTGGGATGTGGGGAGCCACGCAACTTTGCAGGCTCTGCAAGTTTACACACTCTGCAACAAGCTGCCCACCCCTCGGGCGGCGTGATCCCTACGACTCGTCGATCCGCTTGAGCAGGTCGCCGAGCGCCTCCCGGATCTCCTCGTGGTCGTACTGGGACGCGCGGCTCTCCCCCGAGATCACGGCGCAGCGGTGCACCTTCTTCAGGTCGCTGAAGGGGAACTTGTACCTGGACTTGCTGCCCTCGGGGGCGTCGTCGTCAATCCCGAGGAACCACTGCGAGTACTCGCCCTCGCCGTGCTTGTCGAGGAACGCGCTCAGCTCCTTCGTGGCCGGCGAGTGCTCGCTCCAGTCGTCGCGAGAGTCGCGCACCACCTTGCCCTCGCGCACGAGCGCCTTCGCATGCTCGTAGGCCTTCTTGTTCAGCTTCATGCTGGCTCACCTCTCTGGCGTCCGGCGGACGACGACGGCGCGCCGCCCCTTCCGCAGGGAGGGTTACCCGCGGCGGGGCTACTGAACCGCGGTGACCGGGACACCGTGGAGGGCGCGGGCGAGGACCGCGAGCTCGGGCCGGTCCTCGGCCTCGGCGAGGACGCGCTCCAGGGTCTCGTCATGGAGGGGCCTGGCCTCCAGGTACAGCCCGCGCCCCGCCGGGGTGAGCTCGGTGTAGATCCCGCGGCGGTCGTCGGCGCAGAGGATCCGGGTGAGCAGGCCTCGGTCCTCGAGCCGGGTCACGAGGCGCGTCGTGGCACTCGGGCTGAGGGCCGTGGCGCGCGCGAGCTGCTGCATGCGCATGTGCCAGCCGTCCTGGCGGCTGAGGGCGTCGAGCACGGTGTACTCGACCACCGAGAGCTTGAGGGCCGCGAGGGAGCGCTCGAGCTCCGACTCGATCATCCCGTGCAGCGCGGCGAGGGTGCGCCACCCCTGCGCGCGCACCCCGACGGCGCCGTCGTCGATGCTCATGCGGACCTCCTCGGGGACGGGAATGCGGCCCGGGCTTGCGGGCAAGTCTTTGCGTGTGCAACTATTGCGTCTGCAATCGCAATATCCAGCGTCTGCAACTATCTTGAGTCTAGCAGAGGGGTCATCTGCCATGCCCATGGGGCTTCTTGCGCTGTCGATCGGCGCGTTCGGAATCGGGCTCACCGAGTTCGTGATCATGGGGCTGCTGCCCGAGGTGGCCGCCGACTTCGCCGTCTCGGAGGCGAGCGCCGGCTGGCTCATCTCCGGGTACGCGCTCAGCGTCGTGGTCGGCGCCCTCCTCCTCACCGCGGCCACCACGCGGCTGCCGCGCAAGCGCGTGCTGCTGGGGCTGCTGGTCCTCTTCATCGTGGGCAACGCCCTCTCGGCGGTGGCCGGCGACTACGGCACCATGATGGCCGGGCGCATCATCGCGGCCCTGTGCCACGGGGCGTTCTTCGGCATCGGCTCCGTGGTGGCCACGGGGCTCGTCCCGGCGGCGCGCCAGGCCCGTGCGGTCGCGATCATGTTCACCGGCCTCACCGCCGCCAACGTGCTCGGCGTCCCGTTCGGGACCTTCCTCGGCCAGCAGGCCGGCTGGCGCGCCACCTTCTGGGCCATCTCCGCCATCGGCGTGCTCGCCCTGGTCGGCATCGCCGCGCTTGTCCCGGCCGATTCCCCCACCCAGCAGGCGCCCAGCCTGCGCCGCGAGCTCGCGGCGTTCCGGAACGGCCAGGTGTGGCTGTCCCTGATCGTGACGATCCTGGCCTACGGGGGCATGTTCGGCGCCTTCACCTACATCGCCTACACGCTCACGGACGTCTCGGGCTTCGCGGCGGCCGCCGTGCCATGGCTCCTGGTCCTGTTCGGGGTGGGCCTGTTCGCGGGCAACGCGCTCGGCGGCCGGCTCGCCGACCGCGGGATCGACCGCACCCTCATCGCCTTCATCGCCGCCCTCCTGGCCGTCCTCGTGCTCTTCGCGCTCCTGGCAGCGGATGCGTCCGCCGCCGCCGTCGCCCTCTTCCTGATGGGCGGGTTCGGCTTCGGCACCGTTCCCGGGCTGCAGGCGCGGATCATGCGCTATGCCTCCCACGCGCCGACCCTGGCCTCGGGCGCGAACATCGGGGCGTTCAACGTGGGCAACGCGCTCGGCGCGTGGGCCGGCGGGCTCGGCATCAGCGCCGGGCTCGGCTACACCTCTCCCCTGTGGATCGGGGCACTCATCACGGCGCCGGCGCTCGTGGTCATGGTCGGCGCCGCCCGGGCGGCCCGGCGTCGGACGGTTGGCATGACAGCCCCGAGCCAGCCCGCACCCGACCAGCCCGCCCCCAACCTGCCCGGAGCCGAGGCCGCCCGGGTGGGGTGAGCGCCCGAGGACGCCGCGCCGGGGCCTGCGCCGGAATTCGACCGTCTTTCGGCGGCGCAACGGCCTCCTGGGCGGCGTGTCATGCGGGACACGCCGGGGCGCCAGCCAAACCCGGTCGGAATCCCACGGGCGCGCCCCGGGGCCCCAGGGCCGCGGCCGGCTGCCGGGTCTGGGGAGAACTCCCCGCGAGGTGTCCCCCGTCCGGCGCGGGACGGTAGGGTGACGCGGGGCGCGGCGCGACCGGGTGCGCTGCTCGCAGGGGGGATCACGTGGGAATCAGGGCATGGCTTGACCGGCGCCGCCGCGGCGTCGCCGCGGCGGCGAGCATCACGACGGCGAGCGCGGTCACTGCCGCGGCCCTGCTGTACCCCGGCTTCACCCAGACCAACCTGGACCTCTCGGACGGCGGCGTGTGGGTGACCAACAACGGCCGCAACGCCGTCGGGCGGCTCAACTTCGCGTCGAAGACGCTCGACGGCGCGGTGGTCGCCGCCTCGCCGTCGTTCGACGTCCTCCAGCACGAGAAGACCGTGGTGGTCGACGACTCCGGGGCGTCGGCCGCGCAGAAGATCGACCCTGCCGAGGTCAGGCTCGGCAGCATCCAGTCCCTCCCGGCCGGGACGCACGTGGCGCTCGGGGCCTCGAGCGTGGCGGTCGACGATCCGGGCACCGGGCGAGTCTGGGCCCTGCCCGAGTCGGCGATCCCGGGCACGGACCTGTCCCAGACTCCCCCCACCCTCGAGGGCGGCAAGGGCGCCGTCGCCGCGATCGGCCCCACGGACACCGTGGCCGTCGCCCAGCCCGCGACCGGCGTGGTCTCGACCTTCCGGGCCGCCCCGGGCGCCCCGGCCGTGTCCGAAGATTCCTACACGCAGCTCAAGGGCGTCCGGGACGTCCAGTCCGCCGTGGTCGGGGAGCAGGCCGTGGCCTACGATCCCGGGGCCGGGCGGCTGTTCCTGCCCGGCGGCAGGACCGTGGACGTCCCGGGCGGCGCGGACGGGAAGCTCCAGCAGAGCAGCGCGGCCAGCGGCTCGGTCGCCGTCGCGACGCCGACGGGGCTCGTCCTCGCCCCGCTCGACGGCGGGCAGCCCACCGTCATCCCCGCCAATGCCAAGGGGCTCCCCGCGGCACCGGTGGACGTCAACGGCTGCGTCCACGCCGCGTGGGCGGGCCCCGGCGTGTACGTGCGGGCCTGCGGGAGCGACGTCGAGCGCAAGCCGATCCCGTCCGCCACGCCCAAGTCGGACTTCGTGTTCCGCGTGAACCGCAACCTCGTGGTCCTCAACGACGTCGCGGCCGGCACCGTGTGGCTCGTCACGGAGAACATGTACATCGTCAACAACTGGGACGAGGTCATCCCGATCCAGTCGAGCACGCAGGACGCCGAGAAGGAGTCCCCGGACGAGGTCCAGACCACGCAGCTCCCGGACCGGACCAAGCCGAACCAGCCGCCGGTCGCGAAGCCGGACCACTTCGGCGTCCGCCCCGGCCGCACCACCCTGCTGCCGGTCCTCGACAACGACTCGGACCCCGACGGCGACCTCCTCACCGTCAAGGCGCAGTCGCAGCCCTCGGTCGGCACCCTCGAGCAGGTCTACGGCGCCACCGGGTTCCAGGTCACCGTGCCGCCCGACGCCCACGGCTCGACCTCCTTCACGTATGCCGCCGACGACGGCCGGGGCGGCACGGCGACCGCGCCGGTGAACGTCGACGTCGTCCCGCTCGACACGGACCGGCCCCCGCAGCTCAAGGCCGGCCGCAACAACCCCATGATCGTGGGCTTCGGCAAGGAGTCCTCCCGCAACGTCCTCGACGACTGGGCCGATCCCGACGGCGACGACATGTTCCTGGCGTCCGCCACGACGAAGAACCCGGCGGACAAGGTCAAGTTCACCCCCCAGGGCACGCTCACGTTCACCGACTCGGGCACGGCGCCCGGCCGCAAGACCGTGACGATCACCGTCTCCGACGGACGCTCGACGACGACCGCGGACATCGCGGTCGAGGTCCGCGCCGGAGGCAAGGACGCCCCAACCGCGGTGGCGGACCACGTGACCGCGATCGCCGGCATCGACACCAAGGTCTCCCCCCTCCTGAACGACTCCGATCCCGAGGGCGGGAACCTCCGCCTGGCCCTCGTCACGCCGCCCGCGGGGGTCACCTCGACGATCGACGCGAACCAGCAGACCTTCACCTTCCGCTCCGACACCGCCGGCACGTACTACGTCGAGTACGTGGTGACCAATGGCCCGGCGAGCGCCAAGCAGCTGGTGAGGGTCGACGTCGTGCCTCCCGATGGCCAGGGCAAGCCGGTCGCGGTCCGCGACCTCGCGGCGGTGCCGGCCGGAGGCAGCACGCTCGTGGACGTGCTGGCGAACGACACCGACCCGGCCGGCGGCGTCCTGGTGGTCCAGTCCGTCGACGCGCCCCAGCAGTCCGGGCTGAGCGTGTCCATCCTCGACCACTCGGTGGTGCGCGTGACGGACGTCCACGCGCAGGACTCCGTGACGGTCCACTACACGATCTCCAACGGCCACGACAGCGCGGTCGGCGAGATCTCCGTCCTCGTGCTGCCGCCGCCGGAGAAGCCGCTGCCCCCCGAGGCCGTCCCTGACTCGGCGGACGTGCGCGCGGGAGACCTCGTGACCGTCCCGGTCCTCGCGAACGACTCCGACCCCAACGGCGGCGACCTCACCCTCGACCACAAGCTCGTGCAGACCCCCGACCCGGCGGACGGGACCATGTTCGTCTCGGGCAAGGCCCTGCGGTTCGTCGCCGGCCCAACCGCGAAGACCGTCTACGCGATCTACCAGGTGCGCAACGCCTCCGGGCAGGTCAACTCCGCGCAGGTCTCCATCCGCATCCACGCGCGGGACAGCTCGAACGTCCCGCCGCAGCCGCGCAGCCTCACCGCGCGGGTGATCGCCGGTCAGACCGTCCGCATCCCGGTCCCGCTCGACGGGATCGACCCGGACGGGGACTCGGTCAAGCTCATCGGGCTCGACCGCGGGGCCGCGCAGGGCACCGCGATCGCCGGGGCGCTCGCCTTCGACTACACCGCCGGCCCCAAGGCCGCAGGAGTGGACACCTTCACCTACCGCGTGCGGGACCGCGTCGGCGCCGAGGCCATCGGCACCGTGATCGTCGGGATCGCGCCGCCGAGCGCCGTCAACCACGCCCCCCAGCCTGTCGACGACCGCCTGCTGGTGCGGCCCGGGCGGCACGTCGCCGTCGACGTCCTGCAGAACGACTCCGACCCGGACGGAGATCCGCTCAGCCTCGTGCCGGACGGGTTCGAGGGCAGCCAGGCGCTCAAGGCCGAGGCGGACAAGCACGGCTTCGCCGAGGTCGTCACGCCCTCGACCCCGAGCGTCGAGAACCTTCGCTACACCGTGCAGGACCCCAAGGGCGCCCGCTCCTCCGCGACCCTGCGGGTCGAGTCGAAGGCCGATGCCCCGCTGCTGGCCCCGACCGCGGTGGACGACTTCGTGACCAATGCCGAGGCCGAGGGGCACACCACCGCGCAGGTCCCGGTGCTCGCGAACGACTACGACCCGGACGGCCGTGCCGAGGACCTCAAGGTCTCCCTCCCGGCAGGGTCCCCCGCGCACCTCGCCCCGGACCAGACCGTCGTGGTGCCGCTCACCGCGGGCGACCAGATCCTCCCGTACACCGTGACCGATGTGGACGGCCTCACGGACACCGCCTTCATCTGGGTCCCGGGCGTGGACCTCCAGCGGCCCCACCTGTCCAAGGAGGACGTGACGGAGGTCAAGGCCGGAACGTCCGTGGACTTCAACCTCAAGGACTGGGTGGCCGTCCGGGACGGGCGCACGCCGCGCATCACCTCGGTGGACCGGGTGAGCGCGGTCGGCGCGTCCGACCGCGGCCTGGTGGCCTCGGACAGCGTGCTGCACTACGCAGCGCTGCCCGACTTCGTGGGCCCGGGCTCGGTCACGTTCGAGGTCACGGACGGCTCGGGGCCAGACGACCCGAACGGCCTGAAGTCCACGATCACGCTCCAGACCAAGGTGCTGCCCTCGGACGCGAACCACCCGCCCGCGTTCCAGGGCTCCAACGTCGACGTCCCGGCCGGCGAGGAGGCCCGGCTCGACCTCGGCCCGCTCGCGCAGGACGCGGACCCCGCCGACCAGGGGCACCTCGCCTTCGCCCTCCGGGGCGCGGTGCCGGACGGCTTCACGGCCTCCGTGGACGGCTCCGCGCTCAAGGTCCGCACGAAGGACGGCGTGCTGGCCGGCCGCACCGGAGCGCTCACCGTCACCGTGACCGACGGGCACTCCGAGCCGGTCGCCGCGCAGTTCACGCTCACCGCGACGGCGTCGAACAGGCCGCTCGCGATCGCGAACGACGTCCTCGTGCCGGACGCGAACGCGGGACGGACCGAGCGGGTGGACGTCCTCTCCCACACGGTGGATCCGTTCCCCGAGGCGCCGCTGACGATCGTCTCGGCGGTCGTGGAGGCGGGCCAGGCCGAGGGCGGGGCCCAGATCGACGGCGGGAACGTCATCGTCACGCCCGCCAAGGACTACCGCGGCATGCTCGTGGTGCGCTACACGGTCCAGGACAAGACCGGCGACCCGAGCCGCCAGGTGGACGGGCGCATCCGCCTCACCGTCCGCGGGGTGCCTGACGCGCCCGGGGCGCCCACCGCCACGGACATCCGCGACCAGACCGCCGTGCTGCACTGGGCCCCGGCCGCGGACAACGGCGCGCCGATCCTGAAGTACACGGTCCGCGGCGACGGCTTCAGCCAGGACTGCCCGGCGACGACCTGCACGCTGTCCGGGCTGACGAACGACAAGGTGTACCACTTCACCGTGACGGCGACGAACGACGTCGGCGAGTCGGCGCCGTCGTCCGCCTCGCCGGATGTGCGGCCCGACGCCCGTCCCAGCGCCCCCGGCGCGCCCGTGTCCGTGTTCGGCGACGGCAAGCTCGACATCTCGTGGGGCGCCGCGAAGACCACCGGCTCGCCCGTGACCTCGTACAACCTCGAGATCTCGCCGCCGGCGAGCGGGAACCCCGGCAAGCAGGGCGTCACCGGGACGTCCACCACGTGGACGGGCCTGACCAACGGGGTCAAGTACACGGTGCGGGTCCAGGCCGTGAACAACGCACCCAAGCCCTCGGACTGGAGCCCGTACTCGGCGCCCGTGAGCCCCGCGGCGCCGCCCGGGCAGCCGGCGGCCCCCGTTGCGCAGAGCGCCCCCGCGCTGGGCAGCACGGCGCAGGTGTCCGTGTCCTGGAAGGAGCCGGCCACGAACGGGGACGCGATCAGCGCGTACTACGTCACGATGAGCGGCGGGGGCGGAGCAGACCGCACGCAGAAGGTCGCCGGCACCTCGACCACGGCCACGTTCGACGCGCCGACGTCGGAGAGCCCGTACACGTTCACCGTGCAGGCAGAGAACAAGGCCGGCAAGGGCTCGGTCAGCCCGCCCTCGGCGCCCCGACGCGCGGTCGGGAAGCTCGGGTCGGTGACGAACGTGAGTGCCACTCCGGCGAACACCGGCGGCACCGGGACCCAGCTGACGGTCAACTTCACCCCGCTCACGGCGAGCCAGCGCAACGGCTCGGCGGCCAACGAGGTCAGCTACACCTACTCGGCCTCCACGGGCCAGGCCGGACCGATCGCGCCGGGCCAGACCGTGGGCGGGTTCCGGAACGGCGCGGCCACGACCATCTCGGTCATCGCCCACTCGAGCACGGGCGCGGCGGACTCCGACCCGGCGAGCGCACCGCAGACCAGGCCCTACGGGTCGCCCGGGACCCCCTCGGCGTCGGGCCAGGACGGGGCGACGAACCAGCGCTCGCTCACCCTGAGCTGGTCCTCTCCGTCCACCTCGACCAACGATGTGGCCCGGACCGCCATCAGCATCGACGGCGGGGCGTGGGAGAACGTCGCGGCGTCCGGCTCGCGCACCGTCAACACCTCGGGCTACAGCGAGACCCACTCCATCCGCGTCCAGACGTTCAACTCGGTCGGCACGGGCGGGGGCGTGGCGAGCGCCTCGGCGCGCAGCGGCCCGCAGCAGACCTCGTGGCAGACGCAGCTCTCGGGCTCCGCGACCCGCAACTGCACGGACAACGGCTCGGGCCAGTCGTGGTACAGCCCGACCACCACCGCCCACACCTGCGATGGGGTCACCAACGGCTTCCCCTGGCTCTACCCCGGGACCACCATCACGGTGAACTGCTGGAGCACGATCAACACGCGGTATGGTCCGAAGGACTTCTACCACATCATCGCCGGCAGCTATCAGGGCAGGAGCTACGCGAACCGCTGGCAGGAGGACAACAACGTGACCATCGGCGGGCCGGCGCAGAGCGGCGTGCCGCACTGCTGAGGGGCCGGCACGCTGGCCCCGGACCAAGGAGGACGATGATGGCTTCCCGCCTCATCTATGGATGCATGGGCCTCGGCGGCCCCTGGGACGCCCCGGACTACGGGCCCGAGCAGGTTCTGCAGGCGGAGGAGGCCGTGGAGGCCGCCCTGGCCCTCGGCATCACGCGGTTCGACCATGCGGACATCTACGGCAGGGGCAAGTCGGAGGCGGTGTTCGGCGAGCTCCTGCAGGGCAGCCCGGGCCTGCGGGACCGGATCCAGCTCCAGAGCAAGGTCGGCATCAGGCTCGGCGAGGGCGGCGGATTCGGGCACTACGACCTCAGCGCGTCGGCGATCCTCGACGGCGTGGCCGGCACGCTCCGCCGGCTGCGCACGGACTACCTCGACCTGCTCCTCCTGCACCGCCCCGATCCGCTGCTCGATCCGGCCGAGGTGGGCTCCGCGCTGACCCGCCTGCTCGCCGACGGCGCGGTCCGCGCCGTGGGCGTCTCGAACATGTCCGCGTCGCAGATGGCCGCCCTCCAGGACCACCTCCACGTGCCGCTCGCCGCGGACCAGCTCGAGCTGAGCCTGCACCACCATGGCTTCGTGGACAGCGCGGTGCTCGTGAACCATGCGGACGGCGCTGCTACCGGCTTCCCCCACGGCACGCTCGAGCACTGTCTCCGGCACGGGATCGAGGTCCAGGCCTGGTCGCCGCTCGCGGGCGGCCGCTACACGGGGCGCAACGTCGCGGACCCGGGCCCGCACGACGGCGCCGTGGCGGCGCTCGTTGCCGATCTCGCCGCCGCGAAGGGCACCACGGTCGAGGCCGTGGTGCTCGGCTGGCTCCTGCGCCACCCGGCGCGGATCGCCCCTGTCATCGGCTCCGCCACTCCGCAGCGCATCGCGGCGTGCGCCGACGCCGAGGCCGTGGGCGGCGCGATGACCCGCGAGGAGTGGTTCGCGCTCTACCAGACCGCGCGCGGGCGCAGCATTCCCTGAGGCGTCAGACGCCGAGCAGCTCGCTGCCGACCGGGGCATCCGTCCTCAGAGCCCGGAAGTGCTCGACGAGCGCCAGCTCCGGGTGCCCGGGATGCTGGGCGATGAGGAGGCGGAGGCGGTCCTTGGAGTCCTCCGGAAGGCGAGGGCCTTGGAGGACCTCGTGGAGGATGGCCCACACCTGGCCTGCGAGCGCGCTGTCATCCGGGCGGAGGCCGGTCACCTGCGTCATGGGGTGAGACTACGTCGGCGGGGCGGCCGCGGCCGTCAGGGCGCGCCGGGCGGGACGCCTGCGCGGCGGACCCGCCGCTCCGCGGCCGGCCACCGCGCGCCCGGACGAGGAGGCCGATGTACGTCAGGTCGAGCGCCGAGCACAGCAGCCCCACACCGAGAACGAATCCCGCGTGCGAGAGCAGCCCGAATTGGACTGTGGGGGCCAGAGTGCCGAGCCATTTGGCGACGGCGATGGTCAGGCTCTGGCCCCGGGCGCCGCGCCGCGCGACGAACATGGCGATGAACAGCCCCGACATGAGCAGGTTCTGCAGGAACGCCGAGTACACCGCGCCGTGCGCACGGCCGAACTCGGCCAGGAACAGCAGCTGCACGGCCAGGGACACCGCCAGGAGGCCGATGCCGCCCACGGTGAAGGCCACCCGGCCGATGCGATCGGAGAACTCGGCGAACCCGAACCGGAAGAACGTGAAGAGGATCGCGACGTCGGCGCACGCCCACACGAGGTTGACGTATCCCTGCAGGCCGGGGTTCCCCGACAGGTCGAGGACCGCGTAGAGCCCTTCCCACGCGATGTTGAGCATCAGCGCCGCGGCCGGAATCGCGTACGTGCGCTGGACGAATCCGATCCGGATGGCCGCCGCGTAGACGATGGTCCACGCAATCCCGCTCAGGAGAGTCAGTGCGGTTCCCAGACCGTCCATAGGGCGAGGGTACGCCCGAGCTGGGCCCTTCAGGCGCGCCGGCCCTGGGAAACCTGCCCCGTCTGCCTGCCGCCCCGAGGCGGAAGGGTTGACAGGCGGCAACTCCTGAGCTGGCACGAGGACGCGGTCGGCACGGGCCGCCTGCCGGTGCGGCCGGCACGGCTGCCTCGCCGCCTACAGCTCCGGCCGGGCCATCGCGGACAGCCTCGCGGACCGGGGCTTCGCCAGCCTCGAGGACATCCGCGAGGCGGCCCTGGACGGGGACCCGGAGGTCCGCCAGACGCTCGACGCGGCGGCCGCGGACACGCTCGGCCACGCCCTTGCCGCCACCGTCGCCACCATCAACTCCGACCGGCTCGTCCTCGGAGGCCAGATCGGCTCCCTCCCCGAAGTGGTCGACCGCGTGCGGACGAGGGTCCTCGCCGACGTGGTCGACCGGATCTCCGAGGGACTGGTGATCGAGTCGCGGCACCCGGACGACACCAGCGCGATCCGGGGCCTGACCTCGATCGTCACCACCGCGGTCTTCGACCCGGGGCTCATCGACACCTCGCTCGCCGACGTCGCCTCCTGACGGCGCCGGCCACGTCAGGCGGTCGAGACAGCCCCTCGGATCGGCCGTCCGACCAGCCCCGCTCAGCCGCCGTGCCGCGCGCCGTGCTGCACCGCGTGGCGCACGGGAGCGTTGGGCGCCCCGAAGCCGTCGTACCCGCCGAGCCGCTGCACCACCTCGAAGAAGACGCTGCCCACGCTCGCGGTGTAGAAGTGCAGGAACGCGCCCTCGGCGTCCCGGTCGTAGAGCAGGTCCAGCTCGCGCAGCGTCGCCAGGAACCCGGGCTCGAGGCCGTACCGCGCGTCGAGGTCCTCGTAGTAGTTCTCGGGGATCGGCAGGAACGGCAGGCCGCGGCCCCGGCAGGCCCGGGCGTGGGCCACGAGGTCGTCCACCTCGATCGCCACGTGCTCCTGGAAGGTGTCCGTCCGCGCGCCCTTGACCGAGTCGGACTGGATCCACGGCGCGAGGTTCAGCGCGAGCCGCACGGCCCGCCGGCCGGCCTCGCCCTCGGGCCGGGCCGTCTGCATCACCTGCGAGCGCACGAGCCCCGAGGGGCTCGAGACGTCCTGCGACGCCTCAGGCGTGAGCGCGAGCACCGAGGAGTAGAACAGGACGGCCTCGTCGAAGTGCTGCCACGGCTGGGCGAGGTTGATGTGGTCGATCCGCGCGGCGCCGGATCCCGCGGGCGGCGGGCCGGCGGACGACGGCGACCGCTCGCCGCGGTCCGTCTCCCCGCCTGCCACCGGGGTGCCGGCCTGGTCCTCGCCGAACTCGGCGACCCAGCGGGCGTCCTCGCAGAGGAAGACCTCGGTGCCGTCGGGGGCGTTGACGGCCTGGAGGATCTCCTCGTTGGCCTGCGAGGGCCTGGGCACGGGTACGGCCTTGAGCTGCACGGCGCGGGCGGCCGCGGCGACGCCGTCCTCGACGTCGAAGCCGAGCGCGGAGATGGCCGGCTCGAGCCCGCGGGCCTGCTGCCGGTTGAGCACGATCCGGGCGTCGCCGAGGGTCCACAGCGAGACGGGCTTGGTGCGGTGCTCACCCCGGGAGGCGAAGCCGAGCTGGGACAGGAGCCGTTCGAGCTCGGCGGTGCGGGGCGCGCCGTCGGCCGAGATGACCTCGGCGAAGTTGATGCCGGTGGGCGGGGCGACCTGCGGGAGCGTGGTGAGGGGCATGGCGTACGCGCGGGAGGCCCGGGCGAGCTCGGCAGGCGAGGGGGTGCCGGCGCCGACCACCGAGGCCTCGGCGGCGAGGTGTCGCGCGGTGCGCTCCTCGAGCCAGATGAGCGAGCGCATGGCGTCCACGGCGGTGCGCTCCACGTCGGCCTGGCGGAAGGTGTCGTTGAAGACCTCGAGGGACACCGGGCCGTTGTAGCCCGCCCGTGCTACATGGCCGAGGAACTTGGGCAGGTCGAACTGCCCCTCCCCCGGGAACACGCGGTAGTGGCGGCTCCAGGAGAGCACGTCGAGGGAGAGCTTGGGCGCGTCTGCCACCTGGACGAAGAAGATCTTCCCCCCGGGGATCTTCTCGATCGGCTCGGTGTCCCAGCCGCGGGAGAGGATGTGGAACGTGTCGAGGCACGTGCCGAGGTTCGGGTGGTCGGCGTCGGCCACGATCTTGACGGCGTGCTCGTAGTCGTTGACGTACGTGCCCCACGCGAGCGCCTCGTACGCGACCTTCACGCCATGGTCCGCGGCGAGTTCGGCGAGCCCGTGGAGCTGCTCGGCGCGCAGGGCGTCGTCGTCGATGCTCGCGGTGGCCACGTTCGAGCACACGAGGACCGTGTCCATCCCGAGCCGGCCCATGAGGCGGAACTTCGCCTCGGCGCGGCGCAGGTTGGCGCGGTAGAGCTCCTCGGGCACGGAGTCGAAGTCCCGGAATGGCTGGTACAGGTCCAGCCCGAGGCCGAGGTCCGCGGCGAGGGCGCGCACGCGCTCCGGGCTCAGGGGCGAGGTGACGAGGTCCGTCTCGAAGATCTCGATGCCGCCGAACCCGGCCTTCGCGGCCGCGCGCAGCTTCTCCTCGAGCGTGCCCGAGAGGCAGACGGTCGCGATCCCCGTGCGCATCAGGCGGCCCCCGCCGCGAGCGCCCCGCGCCGGTTCTCCTCCTCGATGAGCGCGAGGAAGTGCGCGCGCATCCGCTCGGCATCCGGCTCGAGGCCGGTGAAGATGCGGAACGCGTCCACAGCCTGGCCCACGGCCATGCGGCCGCCGTCGAGCACGCGGCAGCCGATCGCCCGGGCCTCGCGCACCAGCTGGGTCTCGATGGGCCGGTAGACGATGTCCGCGACCCAGTGGCGCGGGGTCAGGAGCGAGGTGTCGAAGGGGGTGCCCGGGTGGGCGGCCATCCCCACGGGGGTGCAGTGCACGACGCCGTCCGCCTCCGCGAGCAGCGTGGCGAGGGCCGCCGTCGCGCCCGCCGTGACCGACGCGGCGGGGAAGAGCGCGGCCAGCTCGGCGGCGCGCTCCCCGGCGCGGGCGGGGTCGAGGTCCACGATGCTGAGGTGCCTGACGCCGGCGGTGAGGAGGGCGTAGGCCACGGCGGAGCCCGCGCCGCCCGCGCCGAGCTGGACCACCCGGCCGAGCGCGGCGTCGGGCAGGCCCGCGCGGAAGGCGGTGAGGAAGCCGGAGAAGTCGGTGTTGTGGCCCACGGTGCGCCCCTCCGCACCGATCACCACGGTGTTCACGGCGCCGAGCCGTGCGGCGTTCTCGTCCACCTCGTCGAGGTGGCCGATCACGAGCTGCTTGCACGGGTGGGTGATGTTCAGGCCGTTGTAGCCGAGGTCCCGCGCCGCCCGGACCAGCTCGCCCACGCTCTCGGGCGGGAGCCCGAGGGCCTCGAGGTCGATGGGCCGGTACAGGTAGAGGAGCCCGTGCGCGGCCCCCTCGCGCTCGTGCATGGCCGGGGTGAGGGAGGGGGTGACGCCGTCACCGATCAGGCCGATCAGGTACGACTCGCTGGGCAGGCTCACGTCGGAGTCCTTTCGAAGGTCCGGGGAAGGTCAGGGGGAAGATCAGGGGCGGGGCAGGCGCGCCGCGAGCTCGTCGGCGGCCTGGCGGAGGGCCGGGAGATGGGCGAGGAGCTCGTCCACGCCCATGCGGACGGTGGGCGCGGAGCAGGCGATGGCCGCGAGCAGACGCGGCTCGCCGTCCGCGGCCGCCGCGAGGACGGGCACGGCGATGGCGCGCATGCCCACCTCGTTCTCCTCGTCCATGACGGCGTAGCCCTGAGCGCGGACGCGCTCGATCTCGGCGCGGAACCGGGCGCGGTCGGTGATGGTCCTCGGGGCCACCGGGACCAGCTCGACCGAGTCCACGAGGTGCTCGCGCTCCGGCTCGGGCGCAAACGCGATGAGCGCCTTCCCGAAGGCCGAGCAGTGGAGGTGGCCGCGGTAGCCGGGATCGCTCGTGACGCGGAAGGCCTTGGGGCCGTCCACCTTGGCCACGGTGAGGAAGCGGTCCCCGTCGAGGACGGCGAGGATGCTCGCCTCTCCGGTCGTCGCGGTGAGCCGCTCGAGCACGGGGGTCGCGGTGCCCGCGAAGCCGAGCGTGTTGGAGACGTGCAGGCCGAGCTGGAACACCCGCAGGCCGAGGCTGTACTTCTTGCCCTCCGGCTCGAAGTCCGCGAAGCCCGCGCGCTGGAGGGACTGCAGGAGGCGGTACGCGGTGCTGAACGGCAGCTCGGCGCGGCGGGACAGGTCCGCGGCCGTGGTGGCGCCGGGGCCGTCGCCGAGCATGACGAGCAGGCTCAGCGCTTTGCCCACCATGTCGGTCTTGCCGCGCTTCTCGTCGCCGACGGCGGCGTCGTCGGACGTGATGGAGGTCATGCACCGATGGTCGCATGATTTTCACATCGTGGCAACGTCGTTCGCTCTGTGGCAATAGCTGGGGGTTGCGGTCGACGGCGGGAAGCCGGCCGGGCGCGGACCGTCACCTCCGCCGGTCGAAGAAGGCGGCGATGCGCGGCGGGAAGTCCTCCGCGTCGACGGCGGGGCCGGGCGGCTCCCGCCGGGCCGGCCCGGTGAGCGGCTGCAGCCCGCGGTCCACGGCGGCCTTCGCCGCACGCAGGGACGCCGGCGCGAGCGTGGCCCACTGGGCGAGGACCCGCTCGAGCTCGGCCTCGGCTCCGCCGTCCGCGACGAGCGTGCTCACGAGGCCGATCCCGTGCGCCTCCTCCCCGCTGAGCATCCGGCCGCCGTACAGCAGGTCCTTGGTCCGCGAGGGCCCAATCCGCAACGCCATGCGGGCGGCGAAGGAGGCCGAGGGCAGGATCCCCAGCCGGGAGATGGGCATGCCCACCTGCGCCGTCGCGGCGGTGATCTGCAGGTCGCACGCGAGCGCGAGCTGGCAGCCGCCCCCGGCGGCCACGCCCTCGATCACCGCGACCGTGGGCATCGGCAGGTCCTCGATGGCCCGCAGCGCCTGCTCGAGCTGCCAGAAGCTGCGGTCCACCTCGGCCATCGGTGCGTGCTCCCACTCGCGCAGGTCGGAGCCGGCGCAGAACACGCCGCCGCGGCCGCGCAGCACCACCGCGCGCAGCCCGCTCCGGCCGGCCAGGGAGGCGGCGGCCCGGGCGAGCGCCTCCCAGTGCTCGGTCCGCAGCGCGTTGAGGCGCCGCCCGGTGCCGAACGTGACGACGGCGAGCGAGCCGTCGTCGTCGACCGTCACGTCCGCGGCCTGCACCGCCACACCCGTCATCCCAGCGCACCCGTGGCGTGGAGGCGCTCGAGGTCGTCCTGGCTGTAGCCGAGGCCCGCGAGCACCTCGTCGCTGTGCTGGCCGAGCAGCGGCGGGGGCGTCCGCACGGCTGCGGGGGTGCGGGTGAGGCGGATGGGGCAGGCCAGCGTCCTCAGGCGCCCCGCGGTGGGGTGCTCGACCTCGGCAACCATCCCCCGGGCGAGGACCTGCGGGTCCCGGACCGCCTCGGCGACGGTCTGGATCGGGCCCACGGGGACGCCGGCGTCGGCGAGCGCGGCGAGCCAGTCCGCCGTCGGCCGTGTCCGCAGGATCTCCTCGAGGAGGGGGATCAGCTCGTCGCGGTGGGCCACGCGGAGCGGGTTGGCGCGGAAGCGGGGATCCTCGGCGAGCTCGGGCCGCCCCACGGCGCCGGTGAAGCGGCGCCAGAGCCCGTCGTTGCCCACAGCGACCATGATCCAGCCGTCGGCGGTGGGGAACGCCTGGTAGGGGGCGATGGTGGGGTGGGCCGAGCCGTACCGCTTGGGGGTCTCGCCGCTGGCGAAGTAGCCGCTGGCCACGTAGGTGAGCCAGGAGACCGAGCCGTCGAGCAGGCTGATGTCCACCCACTGGCCGCGGCCCGTGCGGTCGCGCTCGTGCAGGGCCGCGAGGATGCCGATCACGGCCCAGGTGCCCGCGATGAGGTCGGAGCCGCTCACCCCGAACCGGACCGGGGGGCCGTCCGTCTCCCCCGTGACGCTCATGATCCCGCTGCGGGCCTGGGCGATCGCGTCGTACCCGGCGCTGGAGGCCTCGGGCCCGGTCTGCCCGTAGCCGCTGATCGAGGCGTAGATCAGGCCGGGATTCTCGGCGGCAAGCTCCTCGTAGCCGAGGCCGAGCCGCTGCGCGGTCCCCGGGCGGAAGTTCTCCACCACCACGTCGGCGCGGCGCGCGAGCCGGCGGACCGCGGCGAGCCCCTCCTCGGACTTGAGGTCCACCGCGAGGCTGCGCTTGTTGCGGTTCACGGAGAGGTAGTAGGCGGCCTCCTCGCCCTGGAACGGCGGGCCCCACTGCCTCGTGTCGTCGCCGCGGCCGGGCTGCTCGACCTTGATCACGTCCGCCCCGAGGTCCGCGAGGGTCATAGTCGCGAACGGGCCGGAGAGGATGCGGCTCAGGTCCAGGACCACGAGGTCGCGCAGCGGACCCTCCGGGGCGGAGGACTGGTCTGGGCTGGTGCCGGGCGCGGTGCCCCGGGCCGCGCCGGGCGCCGCCGAGTGGGCCGCGCCCGGGCGGACGCCCGTCTCGTGCACCGTCATGCGTGCCTCATGGACCTGTGCGAGCGGGCCGCGGGCGCTGCGGCCCCCGCCGTACGCCTGCTGGGCAGCAGCAGGAGCGCTGCCATGCTGACCGCCGCGCAGATGATGATGTAGATCGAGATCGGGACGGAGCTGCCCGTGCCGGCCAGGAGGGCGGCGGCGATGAGCGGGGCCGGGCCGCCGGCGATCACACTCGCGAGCTGGTAGCCCAGGCCCGCTCCGGTGTACCGGATGTCGGCGTCGAAGCTCTCCGCGATGAGGGCGGCCTGGGGGCCGTACTGGATGTCGTGGAAGATGAGGCTCACCACGACGGCGATGCCGATGAACAGTGCGTTGCCGCTGTTCATCAGCCCGAAGTACGGGAAGGCATAGAGGGCGGTGAGCACCACGCCGATGCCGTAGATGAGCTTCCTGCCGAACCGGTCGGAGAGCCTGCCGAACACCGGGATGCTGATGAGCCCGAGGGCCGCGGCGATGAGGGTGTCCACGAGGATCGCGTCGCTGTTGAACTTCAGCTGCTTGGTCGCGTAGGTGATGACGAACGTGATGAACAGGTAGAACGGCGCCTGCTCGGAGGTGCGCACCAGCGCGGTCAGGAGGATCTCCTTGGGCTGGCGGCGGATGGCCTCGAGCAGCGGCACGCGCACCACCTTGTCCTGGGTGCGGACCTCCTCGAACTCCGGGCTCTCCACCACGCGCAGCCGCACGAACAGGCCCACGCCGACCAGGATGATGCTCAGCAGGAACGGCACGCGCCAGCCCCAGGCGGAGAAGTCCGGGCCGGTCACGCCGGAGGTCAGGCGGACCAGGCCGGTCGAGAGCACGAGGCCCAGCGGGACGCCCATCTGCGGCCAGCTTGCCGAGAGGCCGCGGCGCTCCTTGTGGCCCCATTCCATGGCGATGAGCACGGAGCCGCCCCACTCGCCGCCCACGCCGATGCCCTGGATGATGCGCAACACGGTCAGGAGGATCGGGGCCCAGACGCCGATGACCTGGTAGGTCGGGAGCACGCCGATCAGCACGGTGCCGAACGCCATGAGGAACAGGGTGACCATGAGCGTCGTCTTGCGCCCGATCCGGTCGCCGTAGTGGCCGAAGATGGCCGCACCGACGGGGCGGGCCACGAAGCCGACGAACTGGGTGCCGAAGGCCGCGATGACCCCGGCGAAGTTGTCCCCGCCCGGGAAGAACAGGTGCGGGAACACGAGCGCGGCCGCCGTCCCGTAGAGGAAGAAGTCGTACCACTCGATCGTGGTGCCCACCACGCTCGCATAGGTGGCTCGGCGCACGGCCTGTTCGCGGGTTACTGCGTGAACACTCATCAGTCCTCCATTGGCATGATGCGGGGTCCAGTGGGCCCTGTCTTCGGGGCGATCTCCCGGCTCGTCTGCAAGCGCCTTCCCTGCTCGTCTTCGAGCTGCGAAACCCGTATTGTGATTTGCGTACCCATATTCCGGGTTGAACAATCGGCATGTCAACGGTTTTTCATCAGAGAATGTGAGCTGGGCCACGGCGGCCCGCCGCCCAGGAGGAGGCATCGCGGTGATGGCGAAGGAATCAGGCAGCGTCGGCGCACCACTCCTGGTGCTCGCCAAGGTCTCGGCGATCCTCGACTGCTTTTCCGCGGAAGCGCCCGAGCCCACGCTGCAGCAGATCATCCGGGGCACCGGCCTGCCCCAGAGCACGTGCCAGCGCCTCGTGCAGAACATGGTGCGCGAGGGCTTCCTCGACAAGGACGGCGACACGTACCGGATCGGGATCCAGCTCGTTCGGTGGGCCACGCCGGGCACGATCGGCCTCGACATCGTGCGCACGGTCCGGCCCATCCTCCACGCCCTGCGCGACGAGACCGGGGAGACGGCCTGCCTCTATGTGCGCGACGGCGCGCACCGCACCGTGGTGTCGGTCGCCGAGACCCGCCACGTGGTGATGCGGCCGTTCTATGTGGGCCAGGTGATGCCGATCCACGCCGGGGCGCCGGGGAAGATCTTCCTCGCGTTCGACCCCGAGGCCCGGGCCGCGATCGAGGACGCCGAACTGACCAGGTTCACGGCCCACACCCCGGACAGCTGGGAGCAGCTGGACGAGCAGGTGGAGCAGGCCCGCCTGCAGGGGTTCTTCGCCGCCTTCGGCGAGCGCAACAGCGACGTCGGCTCCATCAGCGCCCCGGTCTACAGCCACACCGGAGACCTCGCGGCTGTGCTCGGCGTCGGCTTCCCCGTCCAGCGGGTCGGGCCGGACGACGTCGACCGGCTGGGACCCGCCGTGGCGCGCGCAGCCCGCGAGGCCAGCGAGGCCATGGGCTACCGGGCGCCCGAGCCGCACCCCACCGCCGCCCCGCCCGCGTCCGCGCCCGCGGGGGGCGGGCGGGGCGGCCGGAGGCTCTCCGCCGCAGGAGCCTAGGCCCTCACTGCATCGGTTCCAGTAGATTTCTGCAACGGCTTGACGCGTTGCAGAAACGGTGTCAATCTTGAGTGGTGGCTGTGATGGCGGCCACAGGATGCGAACCGGAACGAGGAGGTCCCGATGGCGACGATCGCTGACATCGCCAGCGCCGCCGGCGTCTCCAAGTCCACGGTCTCCCGGTCCTTCACGCGCCCGGACTCGGTCAACACCGAGACGCGGGAGCGGGTCCTGGCCGTGGCCGCGGAGCTGGGCTACAGCGCCGCGCCGGCCAAGGCCGAGTCGACCGGGACCGTCGCCCTGTACATCCCGGACATCTCCAACCCCTACTACCCGCCGCTCGTGCGGGCCATCCAGTCCTCGTGCCGCCGGCAGTCGCTCTCGCTCATCATGGTCGACGGCGACGACGACCCCGAGGCCGACGCCGAGGAGCTCGAGCGCATCATCGGGCGCGTGGACGGCGCGATCGTCTTCGCCCCGAGGCTGGATGCCGCCCGCATCCACGCGCTCGACGCCGTCTCGCCCGTGGTGCTCATCAACCACGTGGTCGAGGGCCTGCCCTCGGTGATCCTCTCCGCACCGGAGGGGGCCCGCCAGGCGGTCGAGCATCTTGCGGCGCTCGGCCACCGGGCCATCGCGTACCTCGCCAGCTGGGAGGACAACTACACCTCCCGGGTGCGCCTGGCCGCCGCGGAGGAGGCCGCCGACCACCTCGGCGTCACCCTGCGCGTGCTCACGCACGCCGAGCCGACCTACATCGCGGGGGTGCGGGGAGCGGACCTGGTCCTGGCCGAGCCCGTCACCGCGGTGATCGCCCACAACGACCTCATGGCCTTCGGGTGCATGAACCGCCTCGCCGACCGCGGGATCCGTGTGGGCAAGGACCTCAGCGTCGTCGGGTTCGACGACGTCTGGCTCGCCTCCGCCTCCCGTCCCACCCTGACCACGGTGAACACACCGTACGAGCGGGGCGGCGCCGTCGCCCTCCGCATGCTGACCGAGCGCATCGGCGACCCCGATCGCCCGGCCAGCACGGTCCATCTGTCAGGGGACCTCGTGGTCCGCGACAGCACTGGCCCCGCCCCCGCGCTCGCCTGACCGGCCCCGCGCTCCCCCTTCTCCGTTCCGCCCTCAGTGACGAAAGACGAGCTCATGAGCAGCTACTCCGACACGCCGTCCGGCATCGTCGACCCCGACATCGCAACCCCCGAGGAGCAGACGCGCCGCGTCCGGCGGGCCAAGAAGGCCGCCCTCGCCGCCTTCCTCGGCGGCGCCCTCGAGTACTACGACTTCTTCGTGTACGCGACCGCGGCATCCCTCGTGTTCTCCAAGATCTTCTTCCCCTCCGGTGATCCGGTGGTCGCGCAGATCTCCTCGTTCGCCACCTTCGGCGTGGCCTACGTGGCACGGCCGTTCGGCGCGATCGTCTTCGGGCACCTCGGCGACCGGATCGGGCGCAAGAACACGCTCGTGCTCACGCTCGTGCTCATGGGCGCCTCGACGTTCCTCATCGGCGCGCTCCCGGACTTCCACGCGGTCGGCTACCTCGCGCCGGTCCTGCTCGTGGCCCTGCGGCTGCTGCAGGGTCTCTCTGCCGGGGCCGAGACCGCGGGCGCATCGGCCCTGACGATGGAGGAGTCCCCGGTGGGACGCCGCGCGTTCTTCCCGTCGTTCTCGATGAGCGGCATCTCCACGGGCATCGTCCTGGCCTCGCTCGTGTTCCTCCCCGTCGCCGCGATGTCCAATGCCGACCGCCTCGCCTGGGGCTGGAGGATCCCGTTCTGGTCCTCGATCGTGGTCCTGATCGTCGCGTTCCTCGTCCGGCGCACCCTCGAGGAGCCCGAGGTCTTCGAGGAGAAGGCCCAGCACCACGAGCTGGTCAAGCTTCCCTTCCTCGACATGCTCCGGACCCACCCGGCGCAGTTCATCCAGGTCGCCCTGATGTCCTTCGAGACCGTGACCAACACGTTCATGCAGTCCTTCGGCCTGGCCTACGCCGTCTCGGTGGGCATCAACGCCCAGACCATGCTGTGGGTCAGCATCGTCGGCAACGTCATCGCCATCGCCACCCAGCCGCTCTCCGCGATGTTCGCCGACAAGTTCGGACGGAAGCCGATCTTCATCGCCGGCATCAGCGGCTCGGCCGTGCTCATCTTCGTCTACTTCTGGGCCATCTCGACGGCGAACATCCCGCTCGTCTTCGTGGTCTCGACCCTCATCACGGCCGGCACGTACGCGATGTCCAACGCCATCTACCCGGCCTGGTTCGCCGAGCTGTTCAACGTCCGCGTCCGCTACTCGGGCATGGCCGTCGGCCTCCAGATCGGCATCCTGTGCGCAGGCTTCACGCCGCTGCTCGGCACCGCCCTCGTCGGCAAGGCCGCGGCCAACTGGGGCCCGGCCGCCTGGATCGTGGCCGGCTCCACGATCCTCGCCCTCATCGGCGCCATCTGGGCCCGCGAGACCTTCCGGACGCCGATCCACGAGCTCGGCAACCCCGTCCGCGGCACCAAGTAGGCCGGCGGATCTGACCCCTCAGGGGCGCGGATCTGACTCCTCACCATCAGGGACATGACCCCTCAGCGCGAACACCGTTGAGGGGTCATGTCCCTGTGTTGTGGGGTCATGTCCCTGTGTTGTGGGGTCATGTCCCTGACGATGCGGGGTCCTTCTGGGGGTGCCGGCGCCTCTTGCGTCCGCCGACGGGCGCGTCGCTGCTGTGGGCGCCCCCGTGGTGCAGCTGCATCGCCGTCGTGATCAGCGCGAAGTGGCTGAACGCCTGAGGGGTGTTGCCGAGCTGGCGGCGCGCGTCCGGGTCCCATTCCTCGCTCAGCAGGCCCACATCGTTGCGCAGCTCGAGCAGGCGGGAGAACAGCTTCTCGGCCTCGTCGCTCCGCCCGGCCCCGAGGAGGGCCTCGACGAGCCAGAACGAACAGGCCACGAAGATGCCCTCCTGGCCCGGGAGCCCGTCGTCGCTGCTCTGGGGGTTGTACCTGAGCACGAAGCCGTCCTGCGTCAGGTCGCGCTGGATGGCCTCGATGGTGCCGATCACGCGGGGGTCGTCGTGCGGGAGGAATCCCACGCGCGGGATGAGCAGCAGGCTCGCGTCGAGCTGGTCGCTCCCATAGGACTGCACGAACGTGTTCCGCTCCTGGTCGAAGCCGTGCTCGAGCACGTCAGCGTGGATGCGGTCCCGCAGCGCACGCCAGCGGTCCACGGGCCCGGGCAGCCCTGACTCCTCAACCCCTTTGACCATGCGGTCGGCGGCGACCCACGCCATCACCTTCGAGTGGGTGAAGTGCCGGCGGGGGCCGCGCATCTCCCACAGGCCGTTGTCCGGCTGGTCCCAGATCTTCTCGAGGTGCTCCATGATGGCGATCTGCAGGTCCCACGACTCGTCGCCGTCGTCGGAGAGCGTGTTGCGCGTCAGCGCGAGGCCGTCGAGCACCTCGCCCCAGACGTCGAGCTGGAACTGGCCCGCGGCCGCGTTCCCCGTGCGTACCGGGGAGGACCCCTCGAAGCCTGGCAGCCAGTCGAGCTCGGCCTCCGGGAGGCGGCGGGCCCCGTGGAGCGAGTACATGATCTGCAGGTCGGCGGGGTCTCCGGCCACCGCGCGCAGGAGCCAGTCCCGCCATGCCGCGGCCTCGTCGGTGTACCCGCCTGCCATGAGGGACTGCAGCGTCCACGTCGCATCCCGCAGCCAGCAGTAGCGGTAGTCCCAGTTGCGGGGGCCGCCGATCTGCTCGGGCAGGGACGTCGTCGCGGCGGCGACGATCCCGCCGGTGGGCATGTAGGTCAGGGCCTTGAGCGTGATCAGCGAGCGCTGGATCGCCTCGCGGTACGGTCCCGTGGCCTGGCTCCGGGCCGTCCACTGCTCCCAGTAGTCCACGGTCCGCTTCAGGGCCTTCTCGGCATCCACGCCCCGGGGAGGCTTCTCGTGGCTCGGGCCCCACGTGAGGACAAAGGACGCCCGATCCCCTGCGGCGACGGTGAAGTCGCCCACCGTGCGGAAGTGCTCGCCGCGGACCGGGACGCTGCTGGCAAGGTAGACCGAGTCGGGGCCGGCGACGGCGTGCACGCCCCTCTCGGTGCGCCGCACCCACGGGACAACGTGCCCGTAGTCGAACCTGAGCACGAGCTCGGTGTGCATCCTCACGCTGCCGCTGACGCCCTCGACGATCCGCACCACATCGGCCACGCCGTCACGCGGGGGCATGAAGTCGGTGACCCGCACGGTGCCGCCCTCGGCCTCCCACTCCGTCTCGAGGATGAGCGTCCCCTCGCGGTACTGCCGGCGGGTGCAGGCCCCGGCGCCCTCCGGGGCGATGATCCACCGCCCTGCCTCGGAGTCAGCCAGAAGGGACGCGAAGCAGGCCGGTGAGTCGAAGTGCGGCAGGCACAGCCAGTCGATCGACCCGTCCGTGGCCACGAGGGCCGCGGTGTGCAGGTCGCCGATGAGGGCGTAGTCCTCGATCCGCGCCATCTCAGGCCCCCTGGACGTCGAGGACTACCTTGACGTCGTCCTGCTGGCGCTCGAAGGCCTTCGCGAAGTCCTCCAGCGGCACCCGGCGGGTGATCAGCCGGGCCAGCCAGTCGCCGTCGGCCTTCTTCAGCGCCTCAGCGGCGGCCTCGTAGTGGCCGCGGTTGGCGTTGACGGAGCCGAAGACCACGTCGTTGCCGAGCACGGCCTCGCGGTTCGCCGCGCCGACGTCGACCGGGAGCCGCTTGCCCGTGGACGAGACGCCGGTGAGGCACGTGACGGCGTCCAGGCCGTGCCGGGTGATGGTCTCCATGACCACGGACGGCACGCCGGTGCACTCGATCAGGACGTCGGCGAGGACCCCCGAGTCGGTCAGCGTGTCCGTGTGGTAGGTCGCCCCGAGCGCCTTGACCAGCTCCGGCTTCGGGCCGTCCTCCACCTGGTCGAAGACGTGCACCTCGAGGCCCCGCTGGACTCCCAGCAGCGCGGCGAGCAGCCCGACCGGGCCCGCGCCCGTCACGACCGCGACCTTCGGGTCGAAGAACGCCCGCTCCCCGATGGCCTCGGTGTGCTGCCAGGCCTTGGCCACGATCGTGGTCGGCTCGAGCAGCACGCCCACGTCCGCGAGCGCGGGATCGAGCTTCACGACGGCGTCCGGGTCGGCGCGGTACTGCTCGCGGGCGAACCCGTGGAGGCCCTTGATGCCGTGCTCGGTGTACTTGCCGTTGCGGCACATGTCCCACTGGCCCTGCGCGCACGCCGGGCACGGCACCGGGTCGGGCCGGCGCACGATGCCCACCACGAGGTCGCCCTCCGCGAGGCCGGAGCCCTCGGGCGCCGAGAGGACGCGGCCGAGGTTCTCGTGGCCGAGGATGAGGTGGTCGCTGCCGTCCGGCGCCTCCCCGTACTCGCCGGAGACGATCTCCTTGTCCGTCCCGCAGAGGCCGACGGCGATCACCTCCACGAGCACGCTGCCCTCGCCCTCTGCCGGCGCGTCCACCTGCAGCAGCTCGAGGGAATCCTTCACACCCGGCCGTACGCCCAAAGCCCTCACGGGGTCCACCTTCCATCCGGTCGCTGTCCGTTGTCTCTCTCGCGTGAAGGCTTCCCGCGGGCAGGGGCGTCGAAACCGATTCTGGGCGGACGCCGAGGCGGCTCCCAGCAGACTCCCGGGCGGCCCCGGGGCACCGCCCGACGGCGCGCGGCCGCCGCACACCGTCGTCCGCGGTCGACGGCCCTATGCTGGGGCCATCATCGAGGCAGCTGAGGTGGAATCCATGGCGCGCAGGCTATTCGGCGAGATTCACCCGATCACCTACCGCATGTCCGTGGCCAAGGGCAGGCTCCTGCGGAATGTGAGTGACCTCCGGCCGTCCTTGCGCCTGGCGGGGGCCCGCGATGCGGCGGACCTCCCGGCGGTGGTGTACCGGCACAGTTCCCTGATCCGCAGGCGCCTGGGCAACGTGAACCCGGAGCTGCAGGAGAACAAGGCGGTGAGCCTGTCCATCGCGGCGCCGAAGGTGGACGGCGTGCTGATCCGCCCCGGAGAGGTGTTCTCGTTCTGGAAGCTCGTCGGGCCGGTGACCGCCCGGCGCGGCTACAGGGAAGGCCTCACGATCGACCACGACCGGGCCGCGAGCGGGATCGGCGGCGGAATGTGCCAGTTCACCAACCTCATCCATTGGATGGTGCTCCACGCGCCCCTCGAGGTCGTGGAGCACCATCACCACTCCGGGCTCGACCTCTTCCCGGACTTCAACCGCCAGATCCCCTTCGGCACCGGGACCTCGATCGTGTACAACTACCTGGACTACCGCTTCCGGAATCCCACCTCGCAGACGTTCCAGCTGCGGGTCTCCGCCGGAGCCCAATACCTCTCCGGGGAGCTCCGCGCCGAATCCGCCCTGCCGCTCAAGTACCACGTCCACGAGCAGGATTCCTGCTTCTTCCGGCAGGACGGGAACGTCTACCGCCACAACACCATCCACCGGACCGCGCGGGACAAGAGGACCGGGCTCGAGGTGCTGCGGCAGCACGTGTCCACCACCACGGCGCTGGTCTGCTACCCCGAGGAGCTCATCCGCTACCCGATCCTCGACGAGCGCCCAGCCGCCGTGGCCGCCCGGTGACCGAGGCGGGAACGGACAGGCCCTACGGGATGTCCAGGATCTCGCTGCGGATCAGGAACCGCTTCCCCTCAGGGGCCTCGAGGGAGAAGCCGCTCCCCCGCCCCATCACCACGTCCACCGTGAGATGCGTGTGGGACCAGTAGCCGAACTGCTCCCGGGACATCCAGAAGGGCAGCTCCCCGCGCCCGGCGAGGTCGAACACGCCCAGGAGCACGTCCGCGTCGCCTGTGATGAGGTCCCCGTCGGGGTAGCACATCGGCGCAGACCCGTCGCAGCAGCCGCCGGACTGGTGGAACATGAGCGGCCCGTGGCGCTCCCAGAGGGTGTCCAGGAGGGCCAGCGCGGGCGCGGTCAGCGCGACCCGGGAGAAGTCCTCGCCGGGCCGCACCGGCCGTGCCGCGAGCGCTGCCGCGTGCTCGGTGGCCATCAGTACTTGATGACCACGCGGCCGTCGATCTTGGCGTGGTGCATCTCGTCGAAGACCTGGTTGATCTCCTCCAGGTCCCGCGTGTGGAACGTGGGGTGGATGAGCCCGCGCGCGTAGAAGTCGAGCGCCTCCTCGAGGTCCTGCCGCGTGCCGACGATCGAGCCGCGGATCGTGAGGCCCTTGAGCACGATGTCGAAGATCGGCGCCGGGAAGTCGCCCGGGGGCAGCCCGTTGAACACGATCGTCCCGCCGCGCCGCGCCATGCCGATCGCCTGGCCGAAGGCGGCCGGGTGGACGGCCGTGACGAGGACGCCGTGGGCGCCGCCGGTGGCCGCCTGGATGGCCGACGCCGGGTCCTCGGCGAATGCGTTGACGGTCACCTCGGCGCCGTGCTTCTTCGCGAGGGCGAGCTTCTCGTCCGCGACGTCGACGGCGGCCACGCGCATGCCCATCGCCACCGCGTACTGCACCGCGATGTGGCCGAGGCCGCCGATGCCGGAGATGACGACCCACTCGCCGGGCCGGACCTCGGTCTGCTTGAGGCCCTTGTACACCGTCACCCCGGCGCACAGGACCGGGGCCACCTCGTACGGGTCGGAGCCCTCGGGGATCCGCGCGGCGAACCTGGTGTCGACCAGCATGTACTGCCCGAACGAGCCGTCCACGCCGTAGCCGCCGTTCTGCTGGGCCTCGCACAGGGTCTCCCAGCCGGTGCGGCAGTACTGGCACGTGCCGCACGCGCTCCACAGCCAGGCGTTGCCGACGAGGTCGCCCTCGGCGACGTCGGTGACCCCCTCGCCGACGGCGACGACGGTGCCCACGCCCTCGTGGCCGGGCACGAGCGGGAGCGTGGGCTTGACGGGCCAGTCGCCCTGGGCCGCGTGGAGGTCGGTGTGGCAGACGCCGCTCGAGATGAGCTTCACGAGCGCCTGGCCCGGGCCGGGCGTGGGCACCTGCAGCTCGTCGACGGTCAGTTCGTCCCCGAAGGTGTGGACGACGGCGGCCTTGAAGGTCGTGGGAGTGGTCATGGTCATGCTCCTTTGCATGGCGGGGTGGGTGTGGAAGGCGGGACGCACGACGGCGGCGGGTCGCCGCCGCCGTCGTGCGCCCTGCGGCAGGCGTGGTGTACGGCCTAGAAGAAGCCGAGCTTGGACTCGGCGTAGGAGACGAGCAGGTTCTTGGTCTGCTGGTAGTGCTCGAGCATCATGAGGTGGGTCTCGCGCCCGATGCCGGAGGACTTGTAGCCGCCGAACGCGGCATGCGCGGGGTAGGCGTGGTAGTTGTTCACCCAGACGCGGCCGGCCTGGATGTCGCGGCCTGCGCGGTAGGCGGTGTTGCCGTCGCGGGACCAGACGCCGGCGCCGAGGCCGTAGAGGGTGTCGTTGGCGATCTCGAGGGCTTCCTCGTAGTCGGAGAACTTGGTGACGGAGACGACGGGGCCGAAGATCTCCTCCTGGAAGATGCGCATCCGGTTGCTGCCCTCGAACACGGTGGGCTCGACGTAGTAGCCGCCCGCGAGCTCGCCCGGCAGTTCGGCGCGCTTTCCGCCGGTGAGGACCTTGGCGCCCTCGGCCTTGCCGATCTCGATGTAGGAGAGGATCTTCTCGAGCTGGTCGTTGGAGGCCTGCGCGCCGATCATCGTCTCGGTGTCGAGCGGGTTGCCCTGCTTGATCTTCTTGGTGCGCTCCACGACGTCGCCGAGGAAGCGATCGTAGATGCCCTCCTGGATCAGGGCGCGGGACGGGCAGGTGCAGACCTCGCCCTGGTTGAGGGCGAAGAGGGTGAAGCCCTCCTGGGCCTTGTCGTAGAACGCGTCATCCTTGGCGGCGATGTCGTCGAAGAAGATGTTCGGGCTCTTGCCGCCGAGCTCGAGGGTGACCGGGATAAGGTTCTGGGACGCGTACTGCATGATGAGCCGGCCCGTGGTGGTCTCGCCGGTGAAGGCGATCTTGCGGATGCGCGGGCTCGAGGCCAGCGGCTTGCCGGCCTCGACGCCGAAGCCGTTGACGACGTTGAGCACGCCGGCGGGGAGGAGGTCGCCGATCAGCTCGGCCAGGACGAGGATGCTCGCCGGGGTCTGCTCGGCCGGCTTGAGGACCACGGCGTTGCCGGCAGCGAGGGCGGGGGCGAGCTTCCACGTGGCCATGAGGAGCGGGAAGTTCCACGGGATGATCTGCCCGACCACGCCGAGCGGCTCGTGGAAGTGGTACGCGGTGGTGTTCTCGTCGATTTGGGAGAGCGAGCCCTCCTGGGCGCGGATGGCGCCGGCGTAGTAGCGGAAGTGGTCGACGGCGAGCGGCAGGTCCGCGGCGAGGGTCTCGCGGACGGGCTTGCCGTTGTCCCACGTCTCGGCGACGGCGAGCATCTCGAGGTTCTCCTCGATGCGGTCCGCGATGCGGTGCAGGATGAGCGCACGTTCGGCCACGGAGGTCTTGCCCCAGCCGGGAGCCGCCTTGTGGGCGGCGTCGAGGGCGAGGTCGATGTCCGCGGCCTGCGAGCGCGCGACCTCGCAGAACACCTTGCCGGTGACCGGGGTGATGTTCTCGAAGTACTCTCCGCCGACGGGGGCGACCCACTCGCCGCCAATGAAGTTCTCGTAGCGGTCCTTGAAGGTGACCTTGGATCCCTCGGTACCGGGGAAGGCGTAGACGGTCATGGCGAAACTCCCTTGTCTCCTGGTGCCGGTGGACCGGCGTTGCAGTGAGCGTAGGAGCGGAGGGGTTGCAGGCTGGTTGCAGACGTGTGGCGTGGATCACGGGCGCCCGGCGGGCGCCCCGGGTCAGCGCCGACGGAGGCGGTACGGGCCGCCGAGCTGGCCGACCGGAATCGGCACACCCGCCCACGGCAGGGTGGTTCCCGGGACGAAGACCGTCTCAGCGTTGAAGCTGCGCTGCCGGCGCCGCCCGGAGGCGACCTCCCAGACGACGTAGACCCGGCGGCCGTCGGACGCCACGGCGTACCCGTGGACCTCCATCCCGCCGTCCCTGACGATGACCCTCTGGGCGTCAGGGGACGTCACGTGCGGTCTGCCCCCTGGGCGTGGAACGAGAGGCCGCGCTCGTGCAGCGCGGCGACGATCTCCCGCTCGCGCTCCGCCAGCGCCTCCGCGGATCCGCGCGCCCCGCGGCCACCCGCCTGGCGCAGGGCATCCTCTACTTCGGCGAGCTCCACGATGAGTTCGCGGACCGTGGCGTGGTCCCTTTCGGCTGGCCTCTGCAACATAACGTCCACGTTAGGAGGAACAGACAAGTCTGTCTTCACCCCAAAGGGTGAAGGGCGCATAGAGTTAGGAGCATGGGTGCGATTCGTGCGGCGTTGGTGAACGACTACGAGGTCGTGGCACAGGGCCTGGTCAGCATGCTGCGGGAATACCGCGACGCCATCCGCGTCGTCGAGGTTGACCTCAGCAGGACCGTGGGGCAGTCGGTCGACATCACGCTGTACGACACCTTCGCGGCCACCCAGGGGGACGGCGAGGCCGTGCGCGAGCTCGCGGCCAATCCACTCGCGGGCAAGGTCGTGGTCTACTCGTGGAATCTGGACCCCGCGCTCGTCTCGGCGGCGCTCGCCAACGGGGCCACGGCCTACGTCTCCAAAAGCCTCCCCGCGCGCCACCTCGTCTCGGCACTCCAGGCCGTGCACCGCGGTGAGCTGCGGGCGCTGGCGCCAGCCGACGGATCCGGGACCGGCGTCCGCGGCGACTGGCCTGGCCGGGAGGAGGGCCTCACCCCGCGCGAGGCCGAGGTACTGGCCCTCATCACCCAGGGCCTGGGCAATGCGGAGATCTGCGAGAGGACGCACCTCTCCATCAACTCAGTCAAGACATTCATCCGCAGCTGCTACCGCCGGATCGGGGTGACGAACCGGAGCCAGGCCATCCTGTGGGGCATCGAGCACGGCTTCCGTCCCGACCGGGCACGGATCCGGGTCGATGCGGCGGGGCGGGAGCAGCGCTAGGCCTCCCGCGGCCCGCGGCCGCATGCCGCCGTGGGTCAGCCGAGCGCCAGGGTCAGGCATCCTTCGGCGGCCTGCCACACCGGACGGGCGCCGAGTTCGGCGCAGAGCCGTTCCATCCGCGCGGCGATGGGCCGCGCGGCACGGCCGGCGAGGAATGCGCGGCGGTCCACGATGACGGTCGGCCAGAGCAGGAGCCTCGAGGCAGCACCGCCGTCGGCAGGGCCGCCGCCGAGGTGCCCGCCGTCGCGCAGCTCGAGCAGGAAGATGAAGGACTGGTCGTTGCGCTCGGCCGGGTCGACGGCGTAGTCGTCGATGAAGTCGCCCGCGCCGTAGAGGATCGGTCGCCCGCGGTGGACCTCGACGCCGCGGACGATGTGCGGCGAGTGGCCGAAGACGACGTCGGCGCCGTCCTCGACGAGGGCGTGTGCCAGTGCCCGGTGCGCGGCGGGGACGTCGGAGCCCCAGTTTCCGCCCCAGTGCGCCGAGACGACGAGGACGTCCACCGCGTCCCGCGTGGCCCGGACGAGCTCGCGGAGTCGGCGCCCGAGCGGGTGCGCGGCGTCCACGGGGGCGTATGCCACCCCCGCGGACTGCGGGGCGGCGGCCCAGTCGGGGGTGTTGTCGGTGAAGGCGACGAGGCCGACGTCGAGGCCTCCGGCGCGCACGATGGCCGGCGACCACGCGGCGCCGTCGTCCCTTCCCGCCCCGGCGTGGCCGATGCCCGCGCCGTCGAGCACCGCGACCGACTCGAGCAGCGCCGCGGCCCCGAAGTCGAGGGTGTGGTTGTTGGCGAGCGAGACCGCGTCGATGCCGGCCGCGGTCAGGCACTCGACGTTCTCCGGGGCGGAGCGGAAGTGGAAGGCCTTCCCGGGCCAGGGCGAGCCGTCCCGAGCGAGGACGCACTCGAGGTTGGCGATGCGCAGGTCGGCGCGCGCGAGCACCGGCAGGGTGTCGCCCCAGACCGACGCGGGCGCCGCGGTGCGCAGCCGCTCGTCGACGAGGCGGCCGAGCATGACGTCGCCCACGAACGCGATCCGCACGTGCGGCCCCTCTCAGGCCCGTCAGCCGGCGGCCGGCGCCCTGCCGCCCACCACGAGCTGCTCCATGCGGCCCCCGAGCGCGTCGATGCTCGAGCCGAACTGGCCCCCGAGGCCCGCGATGCGCACATAGCCCTTGAAGGCCAGCAGGAGGAGCGCGGTGATGTGCGCGTCGAGCGCGGGCTCCCGCTCCTTGGGAAGGAGCCGGAGGAGCCAGCCGTGCCGGTCCGCGGACTCCTCGAGGTACGCCGACGCGCTGGCCGTGCCCGGATGGGATTCGCGCTGCGCCCGGGTGAAGAGGGGCAGGAGGTCGGAGCCGCCGTCGGGCTCCACGGCCTGGCCCAGATGATCATGCTGCAGCGCGCCGAGGAGCTCGAGCTCCTCCTCGCTCAGCCCGCGGCCGGCGTCGAGGTGGACGCCCACGAGGATCTCCACGGCCTCGGAGCGCTCCCGGCGCCCCGCCCATACGAGACGCGCGGCGTGCTCCACGAACGAGCACACGAGCGGCGCGGTCTCAGCGCCGAAGCCGAGGCGGTCGAGCCCGAGCACCGCCTGCGCCGTGCGCTTGGCCCGCATGAGCCAGCCCCAGGCCACGGCGACGGCGCGGGCCTCGTCGAGCTCCTCCCGCGAGCCGTTCTCGATCCAGTGCGCCGGCACCGGGATGGGGTGGTCGATCAGCGCGACCAGGTCATCGAGGGCGTGGGTCCAGCTGTCAGCAGGCTCGTTCTCCGCCATGCCACCAGTGTGCGCCCGCTCCCCGGCCGCCGGGGAGGCCCATAGCCTCTGGTGCGCCGCGCCGGGCGGCACGCCCGGGCCGCCCGGCCTTGTCGCGCGCGAGGCGCGGGCCTGAGACTGGGGGCATGTCGATCCTGCCGCAGATCAGCCTCCGCACCCCGCTCCCCTTCGACATCCTCGGCGCCCAGGTGGCCGTGACCGGGCTGGGGTCCGCGTTCGAGGGCGTGTACGGGTCCGTCGTGGTGCGCGACGGTGCCGGGCACGTGGTCGCCGAGTCGAACCTGCTCGGCGGAGGCAACGGGTTCTCGCTCTTCCACAGCGCGTTCGGGCTGGGGGTGCCGTCCACCCCGGAGGGCACCGTGACCGTGCAGGCCACCAACCCCAGCGGCCTGCCCGAGAACGCCGCCTCCGTGACCGTCCCGGTGACCTTCGGCCGGACCCTCATGGGCGGGACGTACTCGGGGTTCACGCTGCACACCGTCCAGGAGGGGGACACGCTCTCGGGGATCGCACGGGACGTCTACGGCGACGAGGGCCGCGCCGGGCTCCTCTTCACGGCGAACCGCGACATCCTCTTCAGCCCGGACGTCCTCTACCCGGGCCTCGCGCTGCGGGTGCCGATGGCCTGATGGTCCGCATCGCGGGGTCCATCACGATCGCGCGGCCGCCGGAGGCCGTGTTCGACGTGGTGGCCGACGAATGCAACGAGCCGCTCTACAACCCCGCGATGACCGCGGTCGAGAAGCTGACCGAGGGGCCGATCGGGGTCGGGACACGGTGGCACGCCACCGTGGTGGCCCGGGGCCGGCCCACGGACATGGAGCTCGAGGTCACCGAGTTCTCCCGGCCCACCCGGCTCGGGACGGTCACGCGGATGACGACGGCGACCGTCACCGGGGCGCTCACGCTCACCCCTGCGCGGGGCGGGACCGTGATGAGCTGGGACTGGAGCCTCCGCCTCGGCGGGGCAATGCGGCTGCTGGGCCCGCTGTTCGCGCGTGCGGGGCGACGCCAGGAGGAGCGCACCTGGGCATCGCTCAAGCGGCTGCTGGAGAGTGAGGGGAATCCTCGCCCCGCAGGGCGAGAGCAGCCTGCACGAGGGCCGCGTGGGTGAGGCACTGCGGGAAGTTGCCGAGGTGTTCGAGGGTGTCCGGATCCATCTCCTCGCCGTAGAGGCCGAGGGGCGTCGCCAGCCGCAGGAGGTCCTCGAAGGCGCTCTCCGCCTCGCCGCGCCGGCCGGTGACGGCGAGCGCCTCGACCATCCAGAAGGAGCAGGGAAGGAAGGCCCCTTCTCCGCCGGGGAGCCCGTCCCGGCCCGGAGGGTACCGGTACAGGAGGGGTCCGCCCGCCGCGAGCTCGCGGCCGATCCGTTCGACCGTGGCCGCCAGTCGCGGGGACCCGGGGTCCTCGAACCCGAGCCCGGGCAGCATCAGCAGGGCCGCATCGGCATCGTCCGAGCCGTAGGCGCGGCGGTAGCTCCCGGTGGACGGATGGATCCCCCGCGCCCGGACCTCCGCTTCGATCCCCTCCCGGGCCTCCTGCCAGCGGCGCAGCTTCCGCGCCCGCGCCCCCTGACGCGAGGCGATCCGGAGCGCCCGATCCAGCGCGACCCACGCCATCACCTTCGAGTGCACGTGGTGTGCGGGGGCGCCGCGGACCTCCCAGATCCCGGCGTCGGGGTCCTGCCAGCGCACTGCCACGTAGTCAGCGAAGGAGCGCATGGCGCGCCACATCTCCGAGGAGAGCGGGTGGCCGCCCTCGACCGACGCCCAGGCCGCGTCCAGCACCCAGCCGTACCCGTCGAGCTGATGCTGGGCCGCCGCCAGGTTCCCGACGCGGACGGGTTCGCTGCCCCGATAGCCAGGCCAGCCGGTGAGGGTCCGCTCGGCCGGCACGGGCGTCCCCCACAGCGTGAGCAGGGCCGGCAGGCGCGGCCGGTCCAACCTGCTGGCATGGAGCAGCCAGCCCAGGAACCGCGCGGCGTCGTCACTCTTCCCGACCGCGAGGAAGGTCCGCGCCCCCAGGCTCGCGTCCCGGGGCCACGTGTAGCGGTAGTCCCAGTTCCGCAGGCCTCCCGGTTCCTCCGGCAGGGACGTGGTCGGCGCCGCCACGGGCGCACCCGAGGGCGAGAAGCTCAGCAGCCGCAGCGTCAGCAGGCTCCGTACCACGGCTTCGCGGTGGGGGAGGTCGTCGTCGACTTCCGCGGACCACGCCAGCCACCTGTCCTCGTCCGCGGCGACCAAGTCCCAGGCGGAGGCCGGATCGAGGAGCACGAGGGGCTCACGGGACGCGATGGAGAGGACCAGGGTCAGTGGTCGGCCGGGGACGACGACGGCCCGCGACGGCGCTCCGGGCCGCACCGCCAGGGGCGGATCTGACGAGAGCGACAGGGCAAGGCGCCCGGCGGCGGCCACGAGGTGCGCTCCACGGCGGCTCCAGCGGCAGGCGGACCCGCCGGGCCGGGGGTCGAGCATGATCGAGACCTCGACGGGTCCTGCGGAGGCGCTGAGCCGGCGCACCAGGACCGACGCCGGGGCGAGTTTCCCGGCCGTCTCCGCCACCATCGCCTCCTCCAGCAGCAGCCGGCCGCCGTCGGCCTCCCATTCCGTCTCCAGCGTGGCGGTCCCGCGCCGGTACCGTCGGGTGACGGGCGGCACGGCGGGCTGGGGGCCTACGGCGAAGGACCCGGCCCGCTCTCCTCCGACGAGGGCTCCGAAGACGGGAGTGCCATCGAAGGAGGGCGCACAGAGCCAGTCGACGGAGCCGGCAGAGGACACGAGTGCCGCCGTGCGGGTGTCGCCCAGCAGCCCGTAGTCGGCGATCGGGACCCCCACAGTGCTGTCCATCGTTGCGGTCTCCCTACTGAGGTCCCAGGAGCAGGCCGAGGACCGCGCCGTACAGGACATGGGCTACCGCAGTCACCACGGGGGTCTGGATCCCGTAGTTCAGTCCGAGCAGGCCCGGAGGCTCGAGGACCGCATGCGTCGACGGGCCGGAGCGCGCCGTCGCCATCCTCGGATGGGCCCCCGGCAGGAGCGGCAGGATCACCGTCAGGGCCGCCGCAGCGTGCAGGGCCCCCAGGAGGGCCCCCGCCCACCAGCTGCTCGCCCCCAGCAGCGCGAACGCCGCCGCGTAGCCGAGGGCGAAGCACTGCCCGGCGGCCAGATGCAGGAAGAAGCCGAGGACCCGTGCCCGGTCCGGGTCCGGGGTGACCATGGTCCCCAGGAGCAGGGGCAGGTCCATCCGGGTGAGCCCTGCCATCTGGGCGACGATCATCGCTGCGGTCAGGGCCCCCGTTGCCATGAGCCCGAAGACCGCCCATCTGGCCCAGTCCATCGCGGCCTCCCTCCTCCCTGCCACTGGGGAGCCCTCCATAATTCTTATTTCAGATTTTAGATGCTCCGCTGCCATCCGAGAAGACCCCCTCCGGCCGGGGGGATCGGAGGATCCCAAATTGGGATCCCAAATCCTTGACTGTGGCGCCCCTCACCCCGTACGCTCTTTTTGGGATCCCAAGTCGGTATCCCATCGAGTTCTCGACCGTTGCGCAGCCCGTTCGGGCACGGCCGGCGCCTCCCCGCCTGCCACCTTCTCCCCAATGCCGTGAAGGAGGACGCATGTCCCTTCGAGAAGAACACCCAGACCACTCCGGCCTGGCCGACGCCCCGGCGATCGTCGCCGAGGCCCGCGCCCAGGCCACCGCCCAGGCACCGGCCAAGCCCACCGGCGTCCGCTGGAGGCTGTTCCTCCTGCTGCTGGTCCTCGTGACCGTGAACTACGTGGACCGCGGCTCCATCTCCGTGGCGCTGCCCATCATCCAGAAGGAGTTCGCCCTCTCCCCCGAGCTCGTCGGACTCCTGCTCTCCGCCTTCTTCTGGACCTACGCGCTCATGCAGGTCCCGGTCGGCTGGCTCATCGACCGGTTCGGCCCCCGCAAGGTCGTCACGGCCTCGTGCATCGGCTGGGGCGCGGCAACCGCCGCGTCCGGCATGGCCGGCGGATTCCTGAGCATGTTCATCGCCCGAGCCGCCATCGGCGTCACCGAGGCCGGGGTCATGCCCGCGGGCGGCAAGCTGAATGCCCTGTGGATGCACTCGAAGGAGCGCGGACGGGGCGCCACGATCCTCGATGCGGGCGCACCGCTCGGCGCCGGCGTCGGCGGCATCCTCATCACCTGGCTCATCGCCGCCACCGGCGGCTGGCGCATGTCCTTCGTCATCGCCGGCATCGCCACCGTGGTCCTCGGCGCCCTCATCTGGTGGTACGTGCGGGACAACCCCCGCGACCACCGGGCGGTCAACACCGCGGAGGCCGAGTACCTCGAGGCCTCGCACGCCGCCGAGGACGCCGAAGCCGCGGCCGCCGGCAGCACCTCCAAGCGCGGCCTGCTGCCGTACCTGAGGTTCCGCTCCTTCTGGGCCATGTGCTTCGGCTGGCTCGGCTTCAACGGCGTGTTCTATGGTCTGCTGACGTGGGGGCCGCTGTACCTGGCCCAGGCCAAGCACTTCAACCTCAGCTCGATCGGCTGGTCCACGTTCGTGATCTTCGGCGCCGGCTTCGTCGGCGAGATCCTCGGCGGCGCCCTCGCCGACAGGCTCCGCGCCCGGGGCCACGGCGCCAACCTCGTCATGCGCTCGCTCCTCGGTGTCTCGAGCCTGATCGTGGCCGGCGGCCTCGTCGGGGTGACGGTCGTCGGAGACCCGATCACCGCCGTCGCCCTCCTGTCCGTGGTCCTGTTCTTCCTCCGCTGGGTGGGCCTCTTCTGGGCCGTCCCGGCAACGCTCGGCGGCCGCACCAACGCAGGCGTCCTCGGCGGGGCGATGAACCTCAGCGGCAACATCGCCGGCTTCGTCACCCCGATCGCCGTCGGCCTCATCGTCGGCGCCACCGGCGGCTACACGTGGGCTCTGCTGTACTTCGTCGGGTCAGCGGTCATCATGGGCATCTCGGTGCTCATGCTGGACTACAGCCGCAGGCTCCCGGTCTGAGGCGCAGCCGGGCGGGCGGCCCCGCGCCGCCCGCCCGGGCCCCATCCCACCGTGGTCGAATGGACCACATCAGGCGCGCCGGCCCGACCGGCCCCGACCATCCGTCAGGAGCGTTCAATGGCACAGCCAGTCGAGGAGTCCCTCCGGGACCGGCCCCTCCGCGAGGTCATCCGTGACACCCTGCGGACCCGCATCTTCGAGGGCTACTACGCGCCGGGGACACGGCTGATCGAGCGCGACCTCGCCTCCGAGTTCAAGGTGTCCCGGCTCCCGGTCCGCGAGGCCCTGAGGATGCTCGGCCAGGAGGGGCTGCTCGCGGAACGCGCCACCCGCGGCTCGGTCGTCGCCGGGCTGAGCGAGAAGGAGGTCGAGGACCTCTTCGACGTCCGCGCCTCCCTCGAGGTCCTGGCCTGCCGGCTTGCGTCCCAGCGGGCCACGCCCGAGGACCTCGACCGGCTCGGCGGCCTCCTGACGGACGCCGCCGATGCCCTCGCCCGCGGGAGCATCAACGAGGCGCACCGCTTCAACAACGACTTCCACGACGAGGTCACGAGGATCGCGGACAACACCTTCCTCCGCACCGCGCTCGAGCCGCTGCAGGGCCGCATGCACTGGCTCTTCCGCCACGTCACGGACCTGCCCGAGCTCATCGAGGAGCACCGGAACCTCCTCGCGGCCATCGCGAGCGGCGACCCCGAGCGGGCCGCGGCGCAGTCGAGCAAGCACATCGGCAAGTACAGGGAGCAGTACCCGGACACGGTCTGACCGCCCGGCGCCCCAGCTTCAACCCAAGGAACCGCCATGAGACTTCTGGTCATCAACCCCAACATCAGCGAGGACGTCACGTCCCTGATCCGCGCCGAGGCCGAAAGGTCGGCCGCCCCCGGCACCGAGCTCCTCGTGCGCACCGCCGCGCACGGCGTCGAGTACATCGAGACCCGCTTCGAGTCCCTCGTCGCCGCGGGGGCCGTCGCCGAGCTCATCGCCGAGCATGCCGGCGAGGTCGACGGCGTCGTGGTCGCCGCGTTCGGCGACCCCGGCATGCCGGCGCTCAAGGAGCTCGTCCGCGTCCCCGTCGTCGGCATCACGGAGGCCGCGCTGTGCGCCGCGGCCCTGACCGGCCGGCGCTTCTCGATCATCGCGATCTCGGACCGCATCACCGCCTGGTACCGGGAGTGCGTCGAGGGCTTCGGGCTGGCCTCACGGCTCGCCTCGATCCGCTCGATCAAGGGCGCGCTGCGGGGCATCGGGAGCGTCCAGGAGGACTTCCGCCCGACCCTCGTGGAGCTCGCGCGGCTCGCCGTCGCGGAGGACGGCGCCGACGTCGTGATCCTCGCGGGGGCGCCGCTGGCGGGCCTCGCCCGGGACGTCGCGGAGGAGATCCCGGTGCCGGTGATCGACGGGATCGGTGCCGGGGTCCGGCTGACGGAGGCCCTCGTGGGCCTGTCCGCCGGGGCGCACCGGGCCGGCTCATTCGCCGCGCCGCCGCCCAAGCGCCGTGCCGGGTTCTCGCCCGCGCTGGGGGCCGCGCTCGACGCCGCCCAGCTGGCCTCCCCCGGTGCCGGCGCCGCAGCGGGGGTGCGGGCATGAGCGCCGCCCAGCGGAACGGCGTGGCCAGCCTCGTCATCGCCCACGGCCTCGTGGTCAACGCGGCCGGCCGCCGCCGCGCCCACGTGGTGGTCGACGCCGGCCGCGTCACCGCTGTCGTCGACGCCGCCGAGCCGGTGCCCGCCGCCGAGCGCGTGATCGACGCGTCCGGACGCGTGGTCATCCCCGGCGGGATCGACGGGCACTGCCACGTCGCCCAGGTCACCGGCCGGTGGCGGACCCTCGACGACTACGCCGTCACGTCGGCCGCCGCACTCTGGGGCGGGACCACGACCATCATGGACTTCGGCATCCCGCGGGATGCGCGGGAGACCCCGCTCGAGGCCGCCGCGAACAAGCTCGCACTCGCCGCCGAGGCGCGCTGCGACGTGGCCCTGCACGGAGCCGTCATCGACTGGGACGAGACCGTCCCGGCCCAGCTCGAGGAGCTCGCGCGGCTCGGCGTCCGGTCGGTGAAGATGTACATGACGAACCGTGGCTCGACCATGGCGGACAGCGACACGGTCCTGAAGGTCATGCGCGAGATGGTGCGCCTCGACGGGCTCACCTACATCCACGCCGAGCACGACGCCATGATCGTGGACTGCACCCAGGAGCACGCCGACGCCGGCCGGATCGGCATCGGGCACCTGCACGAGACGCGGCCGGAGCTCGCCGAGGAAGCCTCCGTCCGGGAGGTCCTCGCCATGGCCGAGTACACCGGCGCGCCCGTGTACTTCGTCCACCAGTCCACCCCGGGCGCCGTCGACCTCGTCGCCGAGGCCCGCGCCCGCGGCGTCGAGGCGCATTCGGAAACCTGCCCGCACTACCTCGTCCTCGACGACGGCGTGTACTCCTCGCGGTTCCCGGAGTGGTACGCATGCTGCCCGCCGATGCGCTCGGCGGAGACGGTCGCGGCCCTGCGGGAGCGCTTCGCCGACGGCTCCATCCACACCGTCTCGAGCGACCACTCGTGCTACGACCTCACGCAGAAGCGCGAGCGCACCGACGACATCCGGCAGATGCCGCACGGCCTCCCCGGCGTCGAGACCCGCATGCCCGTGGCCTTCACCGCCCTCGCCGAGGGCTGGGAGTGTGCGGATCCTGCGGGCGCCGGGGCCGGCGGGGACACGCACGACGACGGGGGCCTCCTCGAGCGCTTCGTCGACCTCTTCGCCGCCGCGCCCGCGCGGATCAACGCCCTCCCGGGCAAGGGGGCGATCGCGCCCGGATTCGACGCGGACCTCGTGGTCTTCGACCCGTCCGAGTCCCGCACCGTGGACGGCGCCGGGCTGCACATGGGCACCGACTTCTCCCCGTTCCACGGCCGGAGCCTCCGCGGCTGGCCGCAGCACGTCGTCGCCGGCGGCCGCGTGGTGCTCGACGACGAGGGGTTCCAGGACCCCGGGCCCGTGGGCCGCGTCGTTGCCCGCCTCGGGTACCGCGAGTCGCTTGCCCGCGCGCGGGCCCTCCCCGCCCCTGCCGTCCCCGTCCTCGCCGCCCCTGTGGGTGCCGCCGTCCCGGAAGGAGCCTGAGCCGTGGTGCACACCGCATGCCCCGCCCGGCTGGGCATGATCGTCCCCTCGTCCAACACGTGCCTCGAGCCGATGAGCTACCGGATCCTCGGCGGCCGAGAGGACGTCACCCTCCACTCGGCCCGGATCCCCGTGACCCGGATCGCCCTCGATGCGGGCTCGGACCGCCAGTTCGACGTCGAGGGCATGCGGGCCGCGGCCGAGCTGCTCGCCACGGCGGACGTGGACGTCATCGCCTGGAACGGCACATCGGGCTCCTGGCTCGGGCTCGAGCACGACCGGCAGATCGCCGCCGAGATCACCGCCGCCACCGGCATCCCCGCCACGACGTCCACGCTCGCGTACTTCGACGCGTTCGCCCAGTTCGGTGTCCGGACCATCGGCCTCCTGACCCCCTACACCGCGGACGTCAACGAGCAGGTGATCGCCCGCTACTCCGCCGAGGGCGTCCGCACGGCCGGGCACCGCGCGCTCGGGCTCAGCGACAACGAGTCCTTCGCCCGGGTGGCCCCCGAGGAGCTCGTCCCGGGCTCGCTCGAGCTCGCCGCGGACCGTCCCGATGCGCTCGTGTACCTGTGCACGAACCTCTACGGCGCACCCGTCGCAGCGGAGATCGAGGAACGCACCGGCGTCCCGGTGCTCGATTCCGTGGCCGTGACCCTCTGGCGCTGCCTCCAGCTCGCCGGCGCCCCGCTCCTCGAGACGCACTGGGGCAAGCTCCTCGCCTGAGGCGACCGGCCGCCGACGTGGCCCGTCGAGGTGCTGCACTCGCCGCTGGCCACCCGCCTCCGCTGCCTCCGGACCAGGCGCCCGGCTACGGGTCCGGGGCCGCCCGGGCGTAAGCTGCGCTTCGTTGGGCCTGCGGTTTCGTCTGGGCCCGCGCTCATGCGGGTACAGTCACCGCATGAATGCAGCACGGACCCGAACAGAGGCATGACTTGGCAGGGAATGCGACCTTCCGCCACCGCAACACGGCGCTGCTTTCAGTGAGCAGCGTCGAGGCTCCGAGGATCGTGAGCTCCACGGACTTCGACCGGAGGCTGGCGTCGACCCTGCGCCGCCTGAAGTTCCCCCCGCGGCTGCTGGAGCGCGTGGCCGGCGTGACGCACCGGCGCTGGTGGGCGGCCGGGACGTCGTTCGACGACGCCGCCCTCGAAGCGGGTGCCAAGGCGCTGGCGGAGTCCGGCGTCGAAGCGTCCGATGTCGGGCTCCTGATCAACACGTCGGTGACCCGGCGCAACCTCGAGCCCTCGGTCGCGGTGAAGATCCACCACGGGCTCGGCCTGCCGTCCTCGGCCATGAACTTCGACCTGGCCAACGCCTGCCTCGGATTCGTCAACGGCGTCATCCTCGCGGCCAACATGATCGACTCGGGCCAGATCAGATACGCGGTGATCGTCAACGGCGAGGACGCCCAGGCCACCCAGGAGGCCACGCTCGCGCGGCTGCAGCGGCCGGAGACCACCCGCGAGGACTTCGGCCGCGAGTTCGCCACGCTCACGCTCGGCTCCGGGGCGGCTGCCGCCGTCCTCGGCCCCGCCGACCAGCACCCCGGCGCACACCGCCTCGTCGGCGGGGTGATGCGAGCCGGAACCGAGCACCACGAGCTGTGCGTGGGCGGCGTCGACGGCATGACCACGGACACGAAGGGCCTGCTCGACGGCGGCCTCCGGCTCGTGGTGGACGCGTGGCACGAGGCCCAGCCGGAGTGGGACTGGGCGGCCATGGACCGCTACGTCACCCACCAGGTCAGCAACGCCTACACGCAGGCGATCATCAGGGCGATCGACCTGGACCCGGACAAGGTCCCGATCACGTTCCCGCACTGGGGCAACGTGGGCCCCGCGTCCCTCCCCATGACGCTTGCCGCCGAGGCTCAGTCCCTGGCCGCCGGGGACCGGGTCCTCTGCATGGGCGTGGGCTCCGGGCTCAACACCGCCATGATGGAGATCGTCTGGTGACTCCGCAGTGGCCCGGGGTCGACCCGGAGTGGTCCCGCACCGTCTCCGTCGCGTCCACCTCGCCCGTCGATCCGCCGGGCACCGTGCGCCGCTGGCACGTGCTGGACAATGCCGCCCCGCTCTCGCGCCGAGGCCTGGCCCCGGAGGGGACCCTGCTGTGCGTCCACGGCAACCCGACTTGGTCCTACCTGTGGCGCACGCTCCTCCGCGCCGGCTCTGACCCGGCCCATCCGTGGCGGGTGGTGGCGGTGGACCAGCTCGACATGGGCTACTCCGAGCGCACCGGCACCTTCCGCCGGCTCGCGGACCGGATCAACGACCTCGGCGACCTCACCGACGCGCTGGGCCTCGCCGGGCCCGTCGTCACCGTGGGCCACGACTGGGGCGGATCCATCAGCCTCGGCTGGGCCCTGGCCCACCCGCAGCTCACGGCCGGGGTGGTGCTGACGAATACCGCCGTCCACCAGCCGGCCGGCACGGGGACCCCGCCGGCGCTGCGGCTCGCGATGCACCCTGCGGTGCACCGGTGGGGCACCACGACGTCGGACGCCTTCCTGCGGGTGACGCACGCCCTGGCGCGCCCGGCGCTGCCGGCCGAGGTCCGCAGGGCCTACATGGCCCCCTACCGCGGTGCGGGCCGACGGGCCGGGGTGGGGAACTTCGTGGCGGACATCCCGCTCGACGCCTCCCATCCGAGCTTCGCCGCGCTCGGCACGGTCGCGGAGGGCATGCGGGACCTGCAGGTGCCGGCCCTGATGCTCTGGGGCCCGCAGGACCCGATCTTCTCGGACCGCTACCTCAAGGACCTCATCGGGCGGCTTCCGCACGCGGACGTGCACCGCTTCGAAGGCGCCGGGCATCTTTTGGCCGAAGACCGGGACATCGCCGCGCCGATCTTCCGGTGGCTCGCCGACCGGGACGTCGCCCACCGCGGCGACCGGCCGGCGTCGGACGCTGCAGCGGCCGCCGGAGGGCAGGAGGCCGCCCCTGGGCCGGGACCGGACGGGTTCCGTCCGCTGTGGGACCTGCTCGGCGAGCACGCCGCGGGCCCGGCGGCGGCAGACCTGGCCGTGGCGGAGATGTCGCCCGAGGGCACCGTCAGCCGCTCGCTCAGCTGGAAGCAGCTGGACCGCGGCATCACCGAGCTGGCCGCCGGGCTGCGGGAGGCCGGCGTGGGCTCCGGCAGCCGGGTGAGCCTGATGGTTCCACCCGGTGTGGACCTCACCGTGGCCCTGTACGCATGCTTGCGCCTGGGCGCCGTGGTGGTGGTGGCCGACGCCGGCCTGGGCACCCGAGGCCTGAGCCGGGCCGTGAAGGGCGCGGCCCCCGATGTCCTGATCGGCATCGACCGCGCGCTGGCCGCCGCGGCGGCGCTGGGCTGGCCGGGTCGGCGGATCAGCGTCCAAGACCTCCCCGGGGCGCGCCGCCGCCTCCTCGGTGCCGAGACCTCGCTCGCCGCCCTGTCCCGGCGCGGCGCGGCGCTCGGCCCGGACCTGCCGCTGCCCCTTCCCGACCCCGCGGCCCCCGCCGCGGTCCTCTTCACGTCCGGCTCCACCGGCCCCGCGAAGGGTGTGGTCTACACGCATCGGCAGCTGGCGGCGATGCGGGACACCGTGGCCCGGACGTTCGGGATCCGCTCCGGAGCGCGGCTGGTGGCCGGCTTCGCCCCGTTCGCCCTGCTGGGGCCGGCGCTCGGGGCGGTGTCGGTGACCCCCTCGATGGACGTCACCGCGCCGCGCACCCTGACCGCCCGCGCGTTGGCGGACGCCGCGGCGGCCATCGGCGCCACGGTGGTCTTCGCCTCGCCCGCCGCGCTGCGCAACGTCCTGGCGACCCGGGACGCGGTGGGCGAGGCCGGGCGGGAGGCCCTGGAAGGGGTCGACCTGCTGCTCTCCGCGGGCGCGCCCGTGCCGGAGCCGCTCCTGGCCGAGATGCAGCGGCTGCTGCCGCGGGCCTCCCTGCATACCCCGTACGGGATGACCGAGGCGCTGCCGGTCACCGACATCAGCCTCGAGCAGATCCAGGCGGCCGACGCCGACGCTGCCGCCGGGACCGTGGCGGGGGCCGGCAACGGCGTGTGCGTCGGCCGGCCCGTCCACGGCGCCCGCCTCGCGGTCGCCCCGCTCGCCGCGGACGGAACCGCCCCCGCGTCCCGTCCCGTCACCGAGGCGGGGGTGACCGGCGAGATCCTGGTCAGCGCCCCGCACGTCAAGGACGCCTACGACAGGCTCTGGCTGACCCAGCGGGAGAGCGACAGCCTGCCGGGGTGGCACCGCACCGGGGACGTCGGGCACTTCGACGCCGCCGGCCGGCTCTGGGTGGAGGGACGGCTCGCCCACGTCCTGACGGTGCCCGGCGGCGTGGTGACGCCCGTCGGCGCCGAGCAGGCCATCGAGCACCTGGACTGCGTCCGTCTGGCCGCCATCGGTGGTGTCGGGCCAGCGGGCACGCAGGCCGTCGTCGCCGTCGTCGAGACGGCGCCCCCCGCGCGCAAGGCCGGCCCCGCCGCAGAGCAGCTCGCACACCGCGTCCGCAGTGCGGCCCACACGGCCGGCGTCGAGGTCTCCGCCGTGCTCGCGGTCCCCGCGCTGCCGGTGGACATCCGGCACAACGCGAAGATCGACAGGACCCGCCTGTCCCGCTGGGCGTCGCGGGTGCTGGCCGGCGGCCGTCCGGGGACGCCGTGAGGGTCCTCGCCACCGGGGCCAGCGGGCTGCTCGGACGCGAAGTGGTCCGGCTCCTCGTCCGCAGGGGACATGCCGTGACCGCGTTCCAGCGCCGCCCCTCCGGGATCAGCGGTGCCACGGACGTCCGCGGGTCCATCACCGACGAGGCAGCGGTGCGCGCAGCGGTCCAGGACGCCGAGGCGGTCATCCACCTCGCCGCGAAGGTCTCCTTCACCGGCCGGGCAGCGGAGTTCGACGAGGTGAACGTCGAGGGGACCCGCCGCCTGCTGCGCCTCGCGCGGGCGGCCGGGGTCCGGGACCTGGTGTTCGTCTCCTCCCCGTCGGTGGCCAACTCGGGGGCCGCGATCGCCGGGCTGGGGGCGGAGCCGGCAGACCCGAAGCGGGCGCACGGCGACTACTCCCGCACCAAGGCCGAGGCGGAGCTCCTCGCGCTGGCGGCAGACGCGCCGGGGTTCCGGGTCGCCGCCGTGCGCCCGCACATCGTATGGGGCCCCGGGGACACCCAGCTGGTGGAACGGGTCCTGCAGCGCGCAGGCCGCCGCCGCCTGCCCCTGCTCGACGCCGGGGCCGCCCTGATCGACACCACGTACGTCGACAACGCCGCCTCCGCCATCGTCGCCGCTCTGGACCGCATGGACCACGTCCACGGCAGGGCCGTCGTCGTGAGCAACGGCGAGCCCCGCCCGGTCGGCGAGCTGCTGGCCGGGATCTGTGCCGCGGGCGGCGTCCCGGCGCCGTCGTGGGCCGTTCCGGGCGCGGTGGCGCGGGCGGCGGGCGCGGTCGTGGAGAGGCTCTGGACCTGGGCGGGGCGGAAGGAGGAGCCTCCGATGACGAGGTTCCTCGCCGAGCAGCTCTCGACGGCGCACTGGTACGACCAGCGCGAGACCCGGGCGCTCCTCGACTGGACGCCCTCGGTGTCACTCGATGAGGGCCTGGCGAGGCTGGCGGAGCACTACGGCGGGCGCGGCCCGCGTCCGTGACGACGCGCCGCCGAAGGGTCCTGCGGGTCGCGGCGTCGAAGACCGCTGGGGCTACAGACCTGCCACAGCCTCCCTCGGCGCGTGCGCGACCCGTAGCCCTGAGGCAGCAACGGCTGCCAGCAGCCGGTGTTCGCCTGCCCGCCGGTACCGCTCCTCGAGCCCGTCGAAGGCGGACTCGAGGAGCGCACCACTCACCGGTGCCTGAGTGTGAAGCGTCGCCCACACCGCGTCCACGGTCGCACAGACGATCTGCCGTCCGCCGGGGACGGAGAGGACGAAGCCCTCCGCCGTGGCCCTGACCTTGACCCGGCCAGCCAGCGACGGGCAGAGCTCAACGATCATCTGGGCTGCTATCAGGTTTCCCCGCGTGGTGCGGCCATCGGGGAACACCGGGTCGTCAGCAACAGTGCGTCCGCAGGCACCGCACATCTGGGCTTCCTCTCCTCTCAGGGCATCACGTCGCCGGAGTTCGGCCCGAGGGTCTGGCCAACGAAGAGATTCCCTCCGGGATCACTGGCCAGCAGAAGGGCGGTCGGGGCGACCTCGGCAGGGGTGCCGAACCGGCCCAGCGGCAACTCGGCCCGCTTCGCCTTCTTCCACTCCTCCGAGATCCCGTCGACGAGCGGGGTCTCGATCGGGCCCGGCGCGATGCTGTTGACCAGCACGTTGCCTGGTGCGGCCTCAAGAGCCAGGGCCTTGGTGAAGCCGATGACCCCGGCCTTCGCCGCACTGTAGTGGCCGAGTCCTACCCCGCCCTTGATGCCGAGCTGCGAGGCCACATTGATGATCCTGCCCCATCGCTGTGCACGCATGGGCTTGAGGACCTCTCGGCAGCAGAGGAAGACGCCGGTGAGGTCCACACGGATAGTCTCGTTCCACATGGCGAGGTCCATGTCCTCCACCGGTGCCTCAGTGAGGAGTCCCGCGGAGTTCACGAGGACATCCACGGTGCCGAACTGTTGGCGCACCGAGGAGAAGGCGCTGCGCACGCTGTCCTCGTCTGCCACGTCCACCCGGATCACGTCCGGCCCCTCAGCCCGGTCTAGGACCGCCATGCGGTCGCCGTTGGCCCTGAAGGCCGTGGCGACAGCCTTGCCGATCCCACTGGCACCGCCGGTCACGACGACCGTCCGGCCCGAGACATGGTGAGGGATGCTGGCGCTCATGCCCGCATCTTCACGGTCAGTCCGCCGTCTACGACGAGTGCCTGTCCGGTGACGTAGTTGGCGGCCCGGGAAGTGAGGAACCCGATGACCTCAGCGACCTCTTCCGGGCGTCCGACCCGGCCCCACGGGATGTCGTCCCCTGCCCGCTGCAGGCCCTCGGGCCCGAGCGAGTTGACCGGGTCGAGGGATTGCGGAGTCTCGATGAGGCCGGGGATGACAGCATTCGCACGGATCTGCCGGGGGCCGAGCTCGACGGCGACGCTGCGCACGAGGCCCAGGACGCCTGCCTTCGCGGCGGCGTAGTGTGCGTGTTCCTCCCATCCGTACACCCCGCCGGCGATCGAGGAGACGGCCACCATGGCGCCGCCCTCCCCGATGCGGGCCGCGCCTGCGCGCAGGGTGCGCAGCACGCCGGTGAGGTCCACGTCGAGCATGTCGTGCCAGCGCTCGTCGGAGAGCTCGGCCAGCGGGGCGTTGCGCAGGATCCCGGCATTCGCGACGGCGTAGTCGAGCCGGCCGTACTCGTCGACGGCCCGCTGGGCGAAGGCCTCCACGGAGTCTGTGCTGCGCACGTCGACTTCGTGGATCACTGCCTCTCCGCCGGCCTCCTTCACCAGACGGAGGGTCTCCTCGGGGTCGTGGGGGTCTCCCGGGAAGGTGCCGATCACTGTGCTGATGGTTCGCGTGGCGTAGTGGACGGCGACTGCGCGTCCGATGCCGCTGGCGGCGCCGGTGACGATGGCTGCTTTCGCTTCAGGCATGGGGGTGGTCCTCCAGAAGGGCTTCGACGGGAGGCTTGGCTGCGAGCATCAAGACGCCCGAGAGCAGGGTACCGAGGGCGCCGACCCACAGGGCGGCGGTCCCCGTTCCGCCGCCGGCCGCGAGGGCCGTGAAGAGCGCGCCGCCGATGATCGTGCCGGGCTGGCTCATGGCGCCGATGAAGGTCGTGCCGGTCGCGCGGCAGCTGACCGGGTAGCACTCGGCCATGAAGTACTGGATGGCCGCATAGGGGCCGACCAGGAAGAACAGACCGGCACCGTAGGTGACGATGATCAGGAACGGATCGGAGGCGATCGGGCTGAGCATGAGGGCGAAGGAGAGGCCCGAGATGATCCAGCCGATGACGATCGTCTTCTTGCGGCCGATCTTGTCGCCGAGCCAGCCGTGGAAGACGTAGCCGAAGTAGGCGAGCAGGTTGATCACGATGAGCATCCAGAACGCGTCCGAGAGCTCGATGCCCTTGGCGTTCTTCAGCACGGAGCTGCCCAGGACGCTGAAGATCGCGATGCCGAAGAAGTTGATGATCCACGCCAGCGAAAGCACGATGGTGTTTCGGCGCAGGTGGGGCTCCCAGAGGCGCTTGAGGGGCGCGGTCGAAGAGTGCTCCACCCCGTAGGAGGCGGCGAGGGCGTGTGCGTCCTCGCGCTTGCCGTGCTTCTCGAGCTCAGTCAGCTTGTGGTGGAGCTCGAACTGGGGGGTCTCCCGGAGCTTGCGGAAGACGAGCCACACGATGATCGCCGCAGGTATAGCCGCCATGACGTAGAGGCTCCGCCAACCCAGCGAGGGAAGGAACGCGAGGGCAAGCGCGCTGGACAGGAGGAATCCGAGAGGCCACCCGCCTTGGATGAAGGAGTAATGGAATCCGGGCCGTCTGCGCTTCTTCTCGTCCTCGGTGACCTGGTAGACCTCATTCATGTAGGTGGCATTCACGGCTTGCTCAGAGAAGCCGAGGCCGCCGAACGAGCGGACCACAGTGAGCAGGACGCTGCTCAGGACTCCGAGGCCGGCAGGGATCGCGGCGGTGAGGGTCGAGACGATGGCGGTTCCACCGATAGTTGTCATCATGCCCTTGCGCCGGCCGAGGCGGTCGATGATCGGTCCCAGGCCGAACGCGACAATGGCAGTGCCGACGGCGATCCATGTGTTGATCGCGTACGCCTCGGACTCGCTCCAGCCGAAGGATTCCTGCATTGCCGGCAGGAGAGTGCCGAAGAGTCCGTAGTCGAACACCGCGATGGTCCAGGCAAGGAGTGCGAGGACGGTAGCTGTGCGGGTGGCGCCCTTGGAGAAGGACGGGAAGCGGCGCTTCTCGTTGACGGCGGGCGGCGTCAGGTCGAGGGTCTGGTTGGTGCTCACTTCGTGGTGGCCTTCCGGGGGCTGCGGGCGAGGAACGAGTCGGCGATCTGGTCGAACTGCATCCAGGTGACGCCTTCGTGGCTGTTGATGTGCTCGATGAGGCGCTCGAGCATGAGGAGGACCTGCGGGCGGCCGGAGACGTCGGGGTGGACGGTCATGGTGAAGACGGCCTGGTCCATCTCGCGGTAGACCCAGTCGAACTGGTCGCGCCACATCTGCTCGATGTCCCGGGGGCTGACGAAGCCATGGGAGTTGGGCGATGCCTTGATGAACATCATGGGCGGGAGGTCGTCCAGGTACCAGTTGGCGGGGATCTCGACGAGATCGGTCTCCTCGCCGCGCACGAGCGGCTCCATCCATGTCTGGGCAGGCTGGGTGTAGTCGATCTTCTTCCAGCTGTCGCCGACGCGGACGTAGTAGGGCTCAAAGTCGCGGTGCATGAGGGAGTGGTCGTACTTGATCCCACGCTCGAGGAGGATCTCGTTGGTCACCGGGGAGAACTCCCACCACGGGGCGACATAGCCGGTGGGGCGCCGGCCGGAGACCTTCTCGATGAGCTCGATCGAGCGGTCCAGGATCGCCGTCTCCTGCTCGCGGGTCATGGCGATCGGGTTCTCGTGGGAGTAGCCGTGGACGCCGATCTCGTGGCCGGCGTCAACGATGGCGCGGGTGAGGTCGGGGAAGGTCTCGATGGAGTGGCCCGGGACGAACCATGTGGAGGGCAGGGAGTACTTCTCGAAGAGGCGGAGCAGGCGGGGAGCCCCGACCTCGCCGCTGAAGAGGCCGCGGGAGATGTCGCAGGGCGAGTCCTCGCCGCCGTAGGAGCCGAGCATGCCGGCGACAGCGTCAACGTCGACGCCGAAGGCAACCTGAATGTCCTTGGTCACGGGTGGGCCTTTCTGAAGGGTGGGTGGAATCGAACGGGGTGGAACGGTGCTGGGGGACGTGCTGGAGAGGTTCTCTCAGGCGGCGCCCCCTCTCTCGGCGAAGGCCTCGGCAATGTCCTCTCGCGACCTGCCGAGGCGCAGGAGGAGGGACAGGAGCACGAGCGACTGGGATGGACGCAGAAGGCCCGAGGGGATGGCCCCCGCCGCGAGCAGGTCCTTCCCGCCTCCGGCGCCGTACACCGGAACGACGGGACCGGCGTTGACGCGGGTGCTCGTGACGACGACGGCACCGCGCGCCGTAGCGTCGGCGACCGCCCGGCACAGCTCCGGATTGGCATTTCCGCTGCCCGTGCCCTGGAGGACAATCCCGGCGGCACCAGCCTCGAGGGAGGCTGTCAGGTGGGCTGCGTCGGCGCCAGGGTAGGACGCCACGAGGTCGACTCGGCAGCCACGCCTCGCGTCAGGGACAGGAAGGGGGATCGGTTCCCTCGGCTGGCGCGTCGCGCCTTCCAGCACGATGCCGCCGTCGTCCCGGACGCTTCCAGCAAGCCCGAAGTCCGGATTGCTGAAGGCCTGGGGACGCATGGTCTCGGATTTGCGCACTCCGCGGGCAGGGAAGACCGCGCCCGCGAAGCAGAGCAGCACTCCGCGTCCCCGCGCCTCGGCCGAGCCGGCGAGCACGATGGCACGGGCAAGGTTCCGGGGGCCGTCGGGGGCTTCTGAATCCGCCGCGCGCTGGGCGCCCGTGAAGACGACCGGACGGGCGTCGTCGTGCACGAGGTCCGCGAGGAAGGCGGTCTCCTCCATGGTGTCCGTGCCGTGGGTCACGACGATCCCCACCGCTGCCGGGTCCGCAAGGACCTCGCGGATACGCGTGCAGACCAAGAGCATGTCGTCGATATCGAGGGCGTACGAGCCGAGGCGGAGGACATCGATGACGCGGACGGGGAGTGCCTGCTCACCGCCGACGCTGCGGAGGAGATCGTCAGCGCCGTCTGACGCGACAGCGGCGCCGCCGAGGTCCTCGCGCATGCGGGAGGAGATCGTCCCACCGGTCGCGAGCAGCACGACGTGCTCCTCACTCTGGCTCGTGGTCATGATGCGCTCCTGCTCCTTCAGGCCGCTCTCCTCACCCAATCGATTGGGTAGTGCCGAGAGTAGCGAGGCGGTGTTTCGTCAGATGGACGGGGTCGGTTTCCGGGCCGTTACTTCCCGAGGGGATGGAAGTCTGGTCGTCGCGGGTACCCAATCGATTGGGTAAGCTGGATCCGACTCTACGATGTGCTCTGGATCACGGTCAAGGGTTTCGTGGCGCAGCCTTCGTCCCGGCGGCTCACCGGTTGTCGATGGAGAATGAGAGAGCGAACGCGAGAGAGCTGAGGCATGGAGAACAACACCAGCGAGAGGGCTGTAACCCTCAAGGATCTGGCGCGCGAGCTGGGGATCCATCCTTCGACGGTTTCCCGGGTCCTCCACTCGGACCCGGCATCGGCGAGGGGGGCGGCGTCGGAGGCGACCGCGCAGCGTATCCGGGAGTTGGCCGCGGAGGTCGGCTATTCCCCGGACCCACAGGCCACGAGCCTGCGCACGCGGCGCACCCAACTGCTCGGCGTCGTCGTGCCACGCCTGTCCGATCTCGTACTCGCCATCATGTACGAGGGAATCGAGGAGGCGGCCGCCCGGATCGGCTACTCGACCTTCGTCACCAATTCGCGTGACGACGTTCAGGAGCAGTGCCGCAAGGTCGAGATGATGCTGGCCCGCAGGGTGGACGGGCTGATCATCGGCGACTCGCATCTCGACGGCGACCTGCTCCCCGAACTCAAGCGCCGCGCCGTGCCGTTCGTGCTCATGAACCGCCGTCATCCTGGGTTCCCTTCTGCGACCTGCGACGACATCCGAGGCGGCGAGCTTGTGGCAGAGCACCTCTGGGGGAAGGGCCATCGGCAGGTAGCCGTCATCGCAGGCGAACCGTATGCGAGCACCGCTGTCGACCGCACCTCGGCATTCGTGGAGCGGTGGCGGGAGTTGGGGGGCGACATCTCAGGAGACTCCATCGTCTGGTCGCGGTTCGACACTCAGGGAGGACGAGAGGCCGCGGAGAAGATCCTTGCATCAGGTGGTGCCCCGACTGCCGTGTTCGCCGTCAACGACTTCGCCGCGATCGGAGCCATGGGCGCGCTGCGCGCCCGCGGGTTGACCGTCGGCCGTGACTGCGCTGTCGTCGGCTACAACGACACCTCGCTCGCAGCTGAGCTGCCCATCCCGCTCTCGTCCGTCCGCTCCCCCATGGCCGAGATCGGCCGGAGCGCGGTCCGGATGCTCCAAGGCGTACTGCGGGGGGAGGCCGTCGAGTCGGCCCGCCTGGAGCCCAGCCTCCAGGTGCGCGAGAGCAGCGCGTGAGGCCGGCCCTCCGTGCTGCGACCCCGCGGGCCGGCGGGGGTGGCAGCACGGAAGGACCTCGTCCTAGGTGATGCCGAGGGCGGCGAGCGCGCGAGCGGTGAAGGCTGCACGTTCCTTGCGCGCCTCGAGGGCCTCCTCCAGGCTCACCTCGACGAAGTGCGTCGAGGTCCCCGGGGCAGCGCGGGCCAACAGGTCCATGTCGGCACTGATCACGGTCGCGACCATCGCATAGCCGCCTCCTGAGACGGCGTCCCGATGCAGGATGATCGGCTGGGTCCCACCCGGGATCTGGATCGAGCCGACCGCGTAGCCCGCGTCGACAATGTTCGAGGGGTCGGAGCCTGCCCCGAACGGCTGCTCGCGGTCCCGCCACTCGACGCCGGGCCCGGAATAGCGGATGCCCATGCGGTCGGCCACGGGGGTGACCTTCCACTCGCCTGACAGGAGGCTCTCGCGGCCGGCGTCGGTGAGCCGGTGGTCGTAGAGGCCCATCACGACCCGGACCGTCTGCTCCTTGCCGTAGGCGGGCCGGAACTCTTCAGGAAGGGTCTGGGCGGCCGCCAGGACGGGGCCGGCAGTACCGACCGGGACGACGTCGCCTGCCTCCAGTTTCCTGCCGTTCAGGCCGCCGATGCCTCCCAGGATGTAGGTCGACCGGCTGCCCAGGACCGGGGGCACGTCGATCCCACCGGCGAAGGCGACGTAGTAGCGCGTCCCGCCGAGCAGCGGTCCGAAACTGAGCTCGTCCCCTGCCTCCACGCGCAGCCGCGTCCACTCCGGGCGCTCCTCGCCGTTGACCTTGATGGGGACCGGCGCCCCTGTCACTGCGATCGTCACCGATTCGGTGAAACGCAGGACCGGGCCGAGGTAGGTGCACTCGAGGACGGCCGCTTCGGCGGGGTTCCCGACGAGAGCGTTCGCCACGGCCGCCGAATACTGGTCCATCGAGCCGCCCTCGGGAATGCCCACGTCGTAGTACCCGGGGCGCCCCTGGTCCTGAATCGTGGTGGACAGGCCGGGACTCTTGACCTCACACGCCATCGAGGGCCTCCATCAGTTCTCGGTTGTAGCGCTCCGGGTCTTCGAGGGCCTTGTGCAGCTCGAAGACCACAGGCGCCTGCCTGTAGCGGAACGTTCCGTTCTCGACCTCGGCCTGGATCGAGGCATACTCCTGCTCGGTGACCGGCTTGAACTTGACGATGTCGCCGGGTCGGAAGAAGACCATGAAGTCCTTGAAGTCGGCGAGGGCCTGTGCTGGGTCGTAGATCGGGGCCGCGGCGACGCCGAACATCTGGTAGCCCCCAGCGCCCCTGACCGAGTAGATCGCGCCGAAGCAGCCTCCGTGGCCAACCGTCAGCTTGGGGGTGTCAGTGCGCGGGCTCAGGTACTTCGGGACCTCGAGCTGCTTCTGCCGCTCCACCAGCTGGAACAGGAACGGCAGGCCGGCCACGAACCCGACCATGGAGACCAGCCACGGCTGCTCGTGGTGCCGCCGGATGAATTCGGCGGCGTCCGCGAGCCCATTGACCCTCGCAGCGTAGTCGAGATCGGTGCCCTCCGGTTCCTGGTGGAATCCTTCGCGGAAGCGCTGGGCGACCTCCGCGGTGAACGGGTCGTCGTACCAGACCGGCACCTCGACGATGCGGGTCTCGAGGGTCTCGGCACCTCCTCGTGCGGCCTCCTGCTCGAACCCGCGGACGGCCGCCTCGAGGACAGAGGGCGCGAGGACGTCCGGGTTGAAGCGGATGAGGAGGGATGCGTTGGCCGGGCAGATGTCGGTGACGCCCTCCAGGGCCGCCCCCGAGAGCTTGGAGGCCAAGGTCATGACCTTGAAGTTCGCGGCAAGACTCATGGCCTCGTCCACTTCGACGAACAGGAACTCGTCGCCGCCCCAGGTGTAGCGGGCCGCGCGCTCGAGGGCCTGGGTGCTCATGATGCCTCCAGCATGTCGGGAGCTGTCTCGATGAACTTGGAATGGTGGGCCACGTCCGCAAACTCCGGGCGCGCCAAGAGCTTGGAGTGCATGGGGATGGTGGTCTTGATGCCCTCGATCTCGGTCTCCGCCAGAGCCTGCAGCGCTGCGGTGATCGCCGTCGGGCGGTCATCGGCGTGAACGATGAGCTTGGCCAGCATCGAGTCGTAGAAGGGCGTCACCACGGAGCCCTCGACAATACCGCTGTCGACACGGATGCCGGGGCCCTGCGGCCACGCGAGACGCCCGATCCGCCCCGGGCTGGGGAAGAAGTTGTTGTCCGGGTCCTCAGCATTGATACGGCACTCGATGGCGTGCCCTCGGAAGGCAATGTCCTCCTGGGTCAGGGACAGCACACCGTCGTACGCGATCAGGAGCTGTTCCCGGACGAGGTCCACGCCGGTGATCTCCTCCGTGATGGGGTGCTCGACCTGGATGCGGGTGTTCATCTCGATGAAGGCAGCCTCCTGGCGCACCCGGTCGTAGAGGAATTCGACCGTTCCGGCCCCGTGGTACCCGCATTGGCGCGCGAGCTCTACCGAGGACTCACGGATCGTCTGTCGCACGTCGTCGGGCAGGTCCGGCGCGGGAGCCTCCTCGATCACCTTCTGGGAGCGGCGCTGCATGGAGCAGTCGCGGTCGCCGAGGTGGATGAAGCTGCTGCCGTCCCCAAGGACCTGTACCTCGACGTGCCGCGCGGACTCGACGAAGCGCTCGAGGTAGACGGTCGGGTCGCCGAAAACAGCCGCCGCCTCGCCTCGCGCCATGTCTATCGTGTCCAGAAGCTCCGATTCGTCGTGGACGAAACGGATGCCTCGGCCGCCGCCGCCGGCGGACGCCTTCACGACGAGCGGGTAACCGATCGCCCGTGCGATCTCGAGGGCATCGGCCTCGGGATCCAAGGGCCCGTCGGTGCCTTTGAGCACTGGAACGCCGGCGCGGCGCGCTGCCGCACGGGCCTCCGCCTTGTTCCCCATCGTCTCAATGGCCTCGGCCGGCGGACCTACCCAGATGAGCCCTGCCGCTGCCACCTTGCCGGCGAACGCCGCATTCTCGGAGAGGAAGCCGTAGCCGGGGTGGACGGCGTCGCAGCCCCGCTCCACGGCGGCGCTGATGACCGCGTCGTGGTCAAGATAACTGGCTGTCGCCGGTGCCGGGCCGAGGACGACGTGCTCGTCGGCGACCTGGGCGGCGAGGGAACCGAGGTCCGCCTCACTCACGCCTACGACCGTATGGATGCCCATCTCCTTTGCGGTTCGGGCAATCCGCACCGCGATCTCGCCCCGGTTCGCGATGAAGAGCTTCCTCATGCCTGCCCCTCGCGCACCACGACCAGGGTGTCGCCGGGATTGACCATTGCGCCGTCGGCCGCCTCGAAGGACTCGATGACGCCTGCGGTATCCGACTGGACCTCCGTGAACTGCTTCATGATCTCGACGATCCCGATCGTCTGGCCGGATTCGATCGTGTCCCCCACCTCCACGAACGGGTCCTTGCCGGGTCCGGGCTTGCGGTAGAAGATCCCGGGCAGCGGGGAGATGACGTTTGCCATGGTGATTCCTGCTTCCTGCTGAGGCGTGTGCTCAGCGGTTGGTGAGGACGTCGCGGACGGCCGAGGCGACTGCGACAGAGTTCGGGGCGTCTGAGTGGACGCAGATGCTGCGGAACGTGATGCTGAGGGGCGAGCCGTCAACGGCGTGGACCGGCTCGCCGGCAATGGCCCGCCGCACGCGCTCTGCAGCGGCGGCGGGATCAGTTGGCTCGGGCCGGCGCTGGATGAGCAGCTGTCCCTGCGGCCCGTAGTTCAGGTCGACGTAGAGTTCGGGGACGAAGTCGACGTCCAGCGCGCGGCAGACCGATTCGTGGGCCGTGCCGGCGAGTCCGTAGAACGGCACGCCGAACTGCCTCGCAACCCCGGCCGCCGCCGCCATGAGCTCCTCATCTCCGGCGAGCATCCCGTAGAGCGCGCCGTGTGGCTTGAGGTGGTGGAGCTCGAGCCCGTGCTTCGACAGGAAGGCGGTCAGGGCGCCCACTTGGTAGAGGATCACGGACTCGACCTCGTCAGGGCTGAGCGCCATGCGGCGGCGCCCGAACCCGGTCGGATCCGGGAGGCCCGGGTGGGCTCCCACTGCCACGTCGTTCTCGGCGGCGAGTCCCACGGTGCGGTTCATGACGTCGGGGTCGCCCGCGTGGAACCCGCAGGCCACGTTGGCGACGTCGATCACCTTCATGAGCTCGGCATCATTGCCGAACTCATGGAGCCCGAAGCCCTCGCCCATGTCCGAGTTGAGGAGCACACGGGACTGCGTGTTGGAGGTCACAGTTTCTGGCATGCCCACCACGGTAGCCAATCGATTGCGTCCCGTGGAATTGTGCCATGTGCTGAAACACACGGCGTCAATTATGCTCAGTGCACTACCGCTTCTCGCCCCGATCGGACTCACATGCTCCTTCGCGACCTCAGCGACCTCCCTGGGCTCGACATCCGCCTGCGGGTGGGGGTCTCGGACGAGCGGCTCTCTCGGCCCATCGCATGGTGCGCCCCGACCGAACACATGGACCCGACGCCCTTCCTGTCCGTCAACGCCCTGGTGCTGACCAGCGGGATGGGGCTGAACGTCACGGACTACCGCATCTGGGATGCGTACGTGGAGCGCCTGGCCAGCGTGCCCGTGGCCGGCCTCGTCTTCGGGACTGGGGCCGCGCACCGCCAGCTTCCCGAGGGTCTGGCCAGGGCCTGCGAGTCCTACGAGCTTCCTCTCTTTGAACTGCCCCCGGACGTTCCGTTCCTTCTCGTGATGAGGCAGGTGGAGCAGACGCTGGCGACAGAGCGCTACGACGTGCACCGCCGTGGGTGGGATCTGGCCGATGAATGCACCCGCCTGGCCGCCCAGGGACGCTCGCTCGTCACCGTCGTGGACCGAGTGGCGGAATCCATCGGAGCCCGCGTCGCGGTGACGGACGAGAGCGGAGCGGAGCTTGTCAGCGCCGGGAAGGCGCCGCCCGGTGCACCGCGTTCGGCGCTCCGGCTCCCCAGCGGCGAACCGCACTCCTTCAGGCTCCACGTCGAGGGTGTGAGCAGCAACGTGCTGCTCCAGCCACTGCTGGGCCCGGTGGCCGCAGTGCTCGCCGTGCAGCTCAGCTACACCCTCGGCTCACGGACACCCCTCCATTCCCGCGAGGCCGTCCGCTTCATGGACGCGCTCTACGACGAACAGCCCATTCCTGAGGCGACGCTCGAACGGCTCGCTGCAGAAGCGGGATTCGGGGCGGGCGAGCCGTGGGGCGCGCTCCTCGTCACCGCGGGCGAGGACATGGACCGATTCCGGCTGAGGACGCTGGCGTGGCGGGCGCGCGTGCGCCTCGAGGAGTGGTTCCGCACCGTCCGCTTCATGGAGGAGCCCACGATGACCACGCTCCTCGTCCAGGAGCCGCTCGAGCGCGTGAACCTCCTTGATCAGGCACGGGCCCTCTTCGCCGACATCCCGCAGCTGTCCGTGGTCCTTACCGAGGCAGACAACTTGGAGGAACTGCCGCTCGCCCTCAAGCTCGCCAGACGCCAAACGGGTACAGCCGGGGTCCGAGTTGCCCCCGCGGCCGATCTCGCCGCCATCGTCCAGAGCCTGCCGCATCGAGGACTCGTCCCCATGGCACGTAGGCTGATTGCCCCGCTGGACTCGGACCCCACCGGAGCCCTGCGCGAAACCCTCGATTCCTACCTGCGCAACGCAGCCAACTCCCGCAGGGTCTGCGACGAGCTCTTCATTCACCGCAACACGTTGGCGTACAGGCTGCGCAGGATCGAAGACCTCATGGGCCTCGATCTCGCCGATGGTGAAGTCCGGGCCACCTGCCTTCTCGCCCTCCGGGTTCTCAGCGAGGGCTGAGAACCGCTGTCCAACCGGAGGAGAGCCAGCAGCCCTACTTCTTGCGGCTCTGCGCCGTCTTCCTGGCGTTCGCCTTCTCCAGCGCCTCGACCAGCTGGTCCTTGGTCATGCTCGAGCGGCCCGGGACGTCGAGCTTCTTGGCCAGATCGTAGAGGTGCTGCTTGGAGGCGTTGGCGTCGACGCCGCCGTGGGTCTCGCGCCGCGTCGACCGGCCCCCGGCGGCCTGGTCGTCGGACGGGCCGTTCTGCTCCTTGGGCTCCCAGTGGTCGCCGACCTTCTCGTGCGTGTGCTTCAGGGCCGAGTAGCCGACGCGGTGGGCCCTCTCCTCATCGTGGTAGGTCTCCTCGGCCGAGTCGTGCGCCTTGGCGAAGGTCTGCTGGGCCTTGGCGCCGGAGCGCTGGAGGGTCGAGGGGAGCTCGCCCTTCCTCGCCTTCCCGCTCTTGTCCGTCTTGGGCATCGTGTCCTCCTTGGGCCGATCCGGGAGCGTTGCTGTGCCTGCCCTTTACCCGCCCCGGGACGGGTCAGACCGGCAGAGGTCCGCGGACGACGGCGGGTGACCGCCCGCCGTCGTCCGCTCCCCGAGGATTCGCGCAGGTCAGCGACAGAAAGGTGCTGTCCAGGCAGGCGCTGATCGCCGAGACGGCATCGGCCGAGCAGGGCGGCGACAAGGCCGCGCGGTACCGGGCACTCATCCAGTACTTCTCCGCGAACCCCAGCATCATGGGCTTCGCCTGGTTCGACCTCAACAAGGAAGTGGACTGGCGGATCGACAGCTCCTCGTCCTCCGCGTCGCCCTCAGGGGTTGACGTCACCGCTGAACCGGTTTAGTTTGGACGCACTAAACCGGTTTTGTGGCAGCAGTCACAGGAGGGAGGGAAGCACAGTGGCCGTAACGATCAGCGATGTGGCGGCTGCTGCCGGCGTCAGCAAGGGCGCCGTGTCCTTGGCCCTGAACGGGCAGAAGGGCGTCGGAGAGGAGACCCGGAACCGGATCCTCGCCGTCGCGCGGGGGCTCGGGTGGACACCGAGCCTGAGGGCAAAGGGACTGGCCTCGTCGCGGTCCTTCGCCATCGGGCTGATCCTCGAGCGCGACCCGCGGCTGCTCGGAACCGACCCGTTCTTCGCCGGCTTCATCGCCGGCATCGAGACGGTGCTCGCAGCCCATGAGTACACCCTGGTCCTGGCCGTGGCCCACGGGGAGGCTGCCGAGGCGGGCTACCGCAAGCTCGCGGCGGGACGGGTGGACGGCTTCATCCTGACGGACCTGCGCACGGACGATCCGCGCGTGGAACTCCTCAAGGGCTTCGGGCTTCCCGCCGTGACCCTCAATCGGCCGGTCATCGATTCGCCGTTCCCGGCGGTCTGCATGGACGGAAGCGAGAGCGTCAAGGAGGCCGTGCGCCATCTGGTCAGCCTCGGCCACCGGCGCATCGCCCACGTCGGCGGACCGCAGGGGTTCGTGCACGGGCACGGGCGCAGGCTGGCCTGGGCTGACGCAATGGCGGAGGCGGGACTGGAGCCCGCGCTGTTCCTCGAAGCCGACTTCACCGCCGAGGCGGGCGTGGAGGCCACGGCGCAGCTCCTGGCCCTCGCGGAGCCGCCGACCGCGATCGTCTACGCCAATGACCTCATGGCGACCGCGGGCCAATCGAAGGCCCAGACCCTCGGCTTCTCGATTCCCGACCAGCTGTCGATCGTGGGCTACGACAATGCAGAGTTCGCACAGTACCTCAATCCCCCTCTGACCACGATCGCCGCCGATCCCATCCCGTGGGGACACGAGGCCGCGACCGCGCTCCTCTCGCTCATCCACCACACCAGTACCGGCGAGGACATCATGATGCCCCCGCCTCGCCTCATCGTGCGGGCGTCGACAGGACCGGCCCCGGTCACCGCTGACGCCTGAACCCCTTCCAAGAACTCCATCCCACCACAAGGAGACGCAATGGTGCGTGCGATCACGCCTGCCCGAATTCTGTCCGCTGCCGCTGTCGCGGTGCTCGGAGCCAGCCTCGCAGCCTGCGGCGGCGGCGGCGCCTCGTCGGCCCAGTCGGCGGCCACGGCCAAGGGTCCCATCAAAGTCTGGTACTCGAACAACGCCGCCGAAGTGAAGTGGGGCAAGGAGATGGTCTCCGCCTGGAACGCGGCGCACCCCGACCAGCAGGTCGAGGGGCAGGAGATCCCCGCAGGCAAGAGCTCGGAGGAGGTCATCGGGGCGGCGATCTCCGCCGGGAGCGCGCCGTGCCTGGTGTTCAACACCTCGCCCGCAGCGGTCCCGCAGTTCCAGAAGCAGGGCGGACTCGTCCCGCTCGACTCCTTCCCCGACGCCGCGCAGTACATCAAGGACCGCACCGGGGCGCTGGCTGACCAGTACAAGTCTTCCGACGGCAAGTTCTACCAGCTGCCGTGGAAGTCGAACCCGGTGGTGCTGTTCTACAACAAGGACCTGTTCAAGAAGGCGGGCCTGGACCCCGAGCACCCGCAGCTGGCCACCCAGCAGCAGTTCCTGGACACGGCCCGTGCGCTGGTGAAGTCCGGGGCCGTCAAGACCGCTGTCTGGCCGTCTCCCGCGAGCGACTTCTACCAGTCCTGGTTCGACTTCTACCCGTTCTACGCCGCGGCCACCGGCGGCAGCCAGCTGGTCAAGGACGGCAAGGCGACCTTCGACGACGATCAGGGCAAGCAGGTCGCGAACCTGTTCCAGACCCTCTACAAGGAGAACCTGGCATCGAAGGAGACCTACCAGGGCGATTCCTTCGGGGAGGGGAAGTCCGCGATGGCCCTGGCCGGCCCGTGGGCGATCGACGCCTACAAGGGCAAGGTCAACTGGGGCGCCGTGCCGATCCCCGCTCCCGAGCAGCAGGACAAGGTCTCGACCTTCTCGGACGCGAAGAACGTTGCCATGTACTCCGCCTGCAAGAACAGGGGCACGGCGTGGGAGGTCCTCAAGTTCGCGACCAGCAAGGACGAGGACGGCAAGCTCCTCCAGGAGACCGGCCAGATGCCGATGCGCCAAGGGCTCACCACGGCCTATGCGGACTACTTCGCGAAGAACCCGTCCTACAGCCAGTTCGCAGACCAGGCCTCCCGCACCGTCGAGGTCCCCAACGTCTCCAACTCCGTCCAGGTGTGGCAGACGTTCCGCGATGCCTGGTCGAAGGCCGTGATCTTCGGCAATCAGAGCATCGACGACGCGTTCAAGGGCGCCTCGGACAAGATCAACCAGCTCGTGTCGCAGAAGTAGCATGATGACCCACCCTCAGACGACGTCCCCCGTGCCGGCGGCCGCGGAGGCGAAGACTGCCTCCACCGCCCGGCACGGGGGCCGACGCCCCCGTGGCAGGCTGCTCGGCCGGCATCCACTCGGAATCGTCTTCGCCCTCCCATACGTCGTGTATGTGATGGGTGTGCTCGCGGTCCCGTTCGGGTTCGCGGTCTACATCTCGGTGCACCAGTACTACTTCACCGCTCCGGGTGTGGACGTGGACCGGCCGTTCGTGGGACTGGACAACTACGTCAGCGTGCTCTCGGACCCTGCTGTCCAGCAGTCGTTCCTGAACATCCTGGTGTTCCTGGTGATCAACGTCCCGCTGACGGTCGGGCTCTCCCTCGTCCTCGCGACAGCCCTGAACCGAGTGCAATGGCTGCGCACCTTCTTCAGGGTCTGCTACTACGTCCCGTACGTGACCGCCAGCGTCGCCGTCGTCGGCGTGTGGCTGTTCCTGTTCCAGCAGCACGGCCTGGTGAATTCGGTGCTGGGTCCGCTCGCGCCCGAGCCATCCTGGCTGGTCAACTCGTGGCTCTCCATGCCCACGGTGGCACTCTTCGTCACCTGGAAGCAGCTGGGGTTCTTCATCCTGCTCTACCTGGCCGCTCTGCAGAACATCCCGAACGAGCTCTACGAATCGGCCGCTGTGGACGGCGGGAGCAGGTGGGTCCAGTTCTGGAACGTCACCGTTCCGGGCGTCCGCTCCGCCAGCGTACTCGTCGTCATCCTCGCCACCATCACCGGAGCGAACCTTTTCACCGAGCCGTACCTCCTTACCGCGGGCGGCGGCCCGGACGGGGCCTCCTCCTCGCCGGTGTTCCTGATGTACCAGAAGGGGATCCTGCAGGGGAACCCGGACGTCGCCGCCGCCCTCGGCGTGGTGCTGGTGGCCGGGATCCTCGTGGTCACGCTCATCCAGAAGAGGCTCGTCGGGGGGAAGGAAGAATGACCATGAGCACCACCAGAAGCACGCACGCGGCACCCCGCCGCCGCACGCGCCGTCCCCTCGGCGCCGGGAGCGTCGTCCTGCTCTCCCTCGGGGCCCTGGCGTTCCTCTTCCCGTTCTACTACATGGTGGTCGGGTCGCTGCAGTCGAGCCCGGACACGAGCGTCGCCGGGGCCTTCCCCCATCCGGGGAACCTGACGGTGCAGAACTACGCCAACATCAACGACTCGATCAGCCTGCTCCGGGCCCTCGTGAACTCGGGGATCTTCACGGGCGGGGTCATCCTGTGCACGGTGGTCTTCGGCATCCTCGCCGGGTACGCGATGGCGCAGATGCGGTTCCGGGGACGCGGGTTCGTCTTCGCCCTCATGCTCCTGGTGCAGATGATCCCGTTCCAGCTCCTGCTCATTCCCCTGTACATCATGATCGTGCGCGACTACGGCCTCGGTGACAGCTACCTCGGGATGATCCTGCCCTTCGCGATCAACTCGACGGCCGTGTTCGTCTTCCGCCAGTACTTCCTCCAGGTCCCGGCGTCCCTGTTCGAGGCCGCCCGGATCGATGGCGCCGGCGAGCTGGGCATCCTCTTCAGGATCGCACTGCCGCTGGTCCGTCCCGCGCTGGTCACAGCCGTCCTCCTGACGTTCATCGGCCCCTGGAACGAGTTCCTCTGGCCGTTCCTCGTGACCAAGGACGCCTCGATGCAGCCGCTCGCGGTGTCCCTGGCCAACTACATCTCCACCGTCGCTTCGTCCACATCAAACCCCTTCGGCGCGATCCTGGCGGGTGCCTGCGTGCTCGCCCTGCCCGCCGTGGCGCTGTTCATCGTGTTCCAGAAGCAGTTCACCGCCACCGACCTCGGCTCCAGCATCAAGGGCTGACCCGGAAGGACCCATGCATCCCCTCACTACGGCAGCGCTCCGAGACGGCCTGGCCCGCGCCCTGAGCCACACCAACGCGTCCACCGATGCGCTCTCCACCGACCAGTTCTCCGCCGGCTGGGACGACCGTCCGGACTGGGCGATCGGGCCCTTCGCGAAGGACGAGGACCTCACTTTCAGGCCCGAAGGCCAATGGCCGGACCCGACCGGGATCGGCTGGACGAGCGCCTCGATCTTCAACCCGAGCCTGATCGAGCATGACGGCGTGCTCCACCTCTTCTACCGCGCCTCGCCGCGGAAGGAGAGCCTCGAGAGCCGCATCGGCACCGCCGTCTACACCCCGCGCGCCGGATGGGCCGACGGGGAGAACCCGGTCATCTTCCCCACGCTGGACAATGAGCTGCTCGGCGTGGAGGACCCCAAGGTCTACTCGGCCGACGGGCGCTACTACCTCTTCTACAACGGGATCTGGCCGCTGGCTGGGACCAGCGAAGCCGAGGCGTACCCCTCCCCCGGGTGGCCCCTCGGAGAGGTGGGCTGCGACATCAACCTCGCGGTCTCCGACGACCTGGTGCACTGGGAGAAGCGCGGACGGATTGTTCCGCACGAGGTCTCCCACCTCTGGGCGAAGGGCGCCGTGATCCCGACCGATGGCACCGGCGAAGCGGTGAAGATCGGTGGCGAGTACCTGATGTTCCTCTCGGAAGGGTGCGACGGCAGGGCCGTCGTCGGCCGGTCGAAGGACATGGAGCACTGGACCTTCGCCGAGCAGCCCTATCTGGACGTCTCCACCCTCGGGTCCCTCCACGAGGTCGCCTGCGCAGTGGCCGCAGACGGGAAGCTCGTCCTGGACTTCTTCTACGGCGACCACGACGGCCAGTTCGCGGCAGCCCAGGCGCTCTACTCGCTCGAGGAGCCCTTCACCCAGATCGCCCTCCACCGCGGAGGCTCCCTCGCCTGGGGCGGCCTGATCCGCTACGGCGGCCGGTGGACCTTCGCCCAAGGATGGGACGCCCCCGGCGGTCAGCGGGAGCTGTACGTCTACCGCTCAGAGAACTGACCCCGCTTCTTCCCGACCGCCTCCGTACCGAGACTCCTGGAGCACCACACCATGACCACCACCCAGTTCCCCTATGCCCTCACCCGCGCGGGCGTCATCATGTCCCCCGAGCCCGACAACGAGCTCGAGGCCGAGGGCGTGCTCAACCCGGCCACCGTCCGGGGCGCGGACGGCACCCTGTACCTGCTGCCGCGTCTGGTGGCCGCAGGGAATGTGTCCCGCATCGGCCTGGCCGAGATCAAGGTCGCCGACGGCGTGCCCGTGGACGTGGCGCGCGAGGGCGTTGTCCTTGCCCCAGACCGTTCCTGGGAGCATGGGGCGCAGAATGCTGGCGTCGAGGACCCGCGCGTCACGTTCATCCCGGAGCTCGGACTGAACGTGATGACCTACGTCGCGTACGGGCCCCTCGGCCCCCGCACGGCCCTCGCCGTCTCCCCTGATGAGAGGTCCTGGCGGCGGCTCGGCCCCGTCTCGTTCGAGTACGACGACGGCCTCGACGTCGATCTGGGCCTGTACCCGAACAAGGACGCCGTCTTCTTCCCCGAGGTCGTGCGCGACCCGGACGGGGTGCCCAGCTTCGCCGTCCTGCACCGCCCCTCGTGGGACCTGCAGGACGTCCGTCCGGGCGAGGTCGCCATGCCACCGGCGGGCCTGCCGGACGAGCGGCCGAGCATCTGGATCAGCTTCATCCCCGTCGACGAGGTCCAGGAGGACATCAGGGCACTGGCACGCTGGCGCGGCCACCGGGTCGTCGCCTCGCCCGAGGCGCCGTTCGAGCAGACCAAGATCGGAAGCGGCCCCGCCCCCATCCGAGTCGAGGAGGGCTGGCTGCTGCTCCACCACGGCGTCGTCGGCGAGCTCGTCCCCGGCGTCGCCCAGCAGAAGAACGTCAACTACGCTGCCGGCGCCATGATCCTCGACTCCGAGCAGCCGTGGCGCGTCACGGCCCGCACGGAAGCTCCGCTGCTCTCCGCCGACACCGACGACGAACGCGACGGGATCGTGCCCAACGTCGTCTTCCCCACCGCGATCGAAGAGGTGGACGGCACCCTGTTCGTCTTCTACGGCATGGCCGACTCCAAGATCGGCGTGGCCCGCCTTGACCGCAGCGTCTCCCAACGCTGACCCCCCCCAAGACGTCGGACCGGCCCGTACCCCCCTCGGGCCGGTCCGACCCCTCCATGCCCTGCCCGGGACCGCCCGGCCGACCTCGGAGCCTCCCATGAAACGCACCGCCCTCTCCCGCGACTGGGCCCTCTCCCACACCGCGGGTCCGCGGCCCTCGTCCGTGGGCAGCCTCCGAGACATCCCCGCCACCGTCCCGGGCACCGTGCACACCGACCTCCAGGCAGCCGGAGTCATCGAGGACCCCTACCTCGACGGCAACGAAGCCCTGCAGGCCTGGATAGCCCGGTCCGACTGGCGCTACACCACGTCGTTCGAGTGGCAACCCGGGGACGAGCGGAGCGAGCTCGTCTTCGAGGGCCTGGACACCGTGGCCGCCGTCGACCTCAACGGACACCCCGTCCTCCAGGCGGAGAACATGCATCGCACCCACAGGGTCGATGCCACGGCGCACCTCGTGCCCGGCACCAACCATCTCGCGGTCGAGTTCTCCTCCGCCATCAGGGAGGCAGACCGGCGCTCCCTCGAGCTCGGCTCCCGGCCCCACGCCAACCACCACCCGTACAACGCGCTGCGGAAGATGGCGTGCAGCTTCGGCTGGGACTGGGGCATCGACACCGCCACGGCAGGGATCTGGAAGCCTGTGCACCTGGAGCAGTGGTCGACGGCGCGCCTCGCCTCGGTGCGCCCGGTCGCCACCGTGGACGGGCCCGACGGCGTGGTGGAAGTCCACGTCGAGGTCGCCCGGGCCGCCGGGCACCAGCCCCTCGTGGCCACGGCGACGGTCGGCGGTGCCAGGGCCACGGCCGTCATCTCCCCCGGCTTGTCCTCGGCCGTCCTCACGCTCCGGCTCCCGTCCGTGGACCTGTGGTGGCCCCGGGGCTACGGTGGGCAGCCGCTCTACCGGCTCGACGTCGGGCTCAGTCCCGCAGACGGCCACACCGCGGAGGCGTTGGATACCTGGAGCCAGGCCATCGGCTTCCGCACCGTGACGCTGGCCATGGCCCAGGACAGAGCGGGCACCGGCTTCGGCCTCGAGGTGAACGGTCGGCCGGTGTTCGTCAAGGGCGCCAACTGGATTCCCGACGATGCCTTCCCCCACCGCGTGGATCGGGCCCGCTATGCGGGCCGCATCGGCCAGGCCGCCGCGGCCGGCCTGAACCTGCTGCGTGTTTGGGGCGGAGGAATCTACGAGTCCGAGGACTTCTACTCCCTGTGCGACGAGCGCGGGATCCTCACGTGGCAGGACTTCCTCCTCGCCTGCGCCGCCTACTCCGAGGAGGAGCCCCTCCGCTCGGAGATCGAGGCGGAGGCGCGCGAGGCGGTCGCCCGGCTCGCGGCGCACCCCTCGCTGGTCGTCCTCAACGGCAACAACGAGAACCTCTGGGGCTACACGGACTGGGACTGGCAGACCCTCCTCGATGGCCGCTCCTGGGGCAGGGACTACTACTGCACCGTCCTGCCCGGCATCGCGGCCGAGCTGGCCCCGCACGTCGCCTACACCCCGGGCTCGCCCTTCACCCCCGCACCCTCCGGCTTCGACCCCCAGACGGACCCCAATGATCCGTCGAGGGGCACCATGCACCTCTGGGACCTCTGGAACGAGAAGGACTACCTCCACTACCGCGACTACCGGCCGCGCTTCGCCGCGGAATTCGGCTGGCAGGGGCCGCCCGCCTGGTCCACGCTCACCCGTGCGCTCAGCGACGATCCGCTCACGCCCGAGTCACCGGGGATGATCTCGCACCAGAAGGCCGCCGACGGGAACACCAAGCTCACCCGTGGGCTCGTGGGACACCTGCCGCTTCCCGACGAGATGCACGACTGGCACTGGGCCATGCAGCTCAACCAGGCCAACGCCGTCACGACGGGCGTCGAGTGGTTCCGCTCCCTCGCCCCACACTGCACCGGATCAATCGTCTGGCAGCTGAACGACTGCTGGCCGGTCGTCTCGTGGGCCGCCATCGACGGCGACGGCCGCGAGAAGCCGCTCTACGCCGCCCTCCGGGCGGCGAATGCGGACAGGCTCCTGACGATCCAGCCGACGGATCCCGGATCGGCCCGATCCCCGCTCGAGGTGGACGCCGTCAACGACACCGACCATGCCTGGGAGGGCGAGCTCCGCATCGAGCGCCGCACCCTTGCGGGCCCGGTCCTCAGCCAAACCCGGGTGCGTGTGGAGGTGGCCCCCAGGTCGGTCGCCAGAACCCCGCTCGCACAGCACCTCAGCCTCCCGGAGGACCCGGCATCGGAGATGCTGGTCGCCGTCCTGGGAGCGGCCCGGGCACTCTGGCACTTCGCCGAATACCGCGACCAGGACCTCGAGGCGGCCGACTTCCTGGCGGAGGCCGAACCGTGCGAGGACGGCACCCTGCTCCGGATCACCGCCCGCACCCTGCTGCGCGATGTCACGGTCCTCGCCGACAAGCTCGACCCGGCCGCCACCGTCGACCGGGCACTCGTGACGCTGCTGCCCGGGGAATCCGCCGAATTCCGGATCAGGACCACGCAGCCCCTCACCGTCTCCGAGCTGACCGACCGCCGCGTCCTCCGAAGCGCCAACCAGCTCGTCCCAGCCGGCAAAGCCGGGAGCCGCAGCAGCTCACACGGCGCGAAGGTAGCTGTGCCCGCGGACGAGCTCGACCAGGGCTGACTCGGCGGCCCTGGTCCGGGCGAGCCGCTGGTGCTCCGAGGGCACCGCGATCCAGTAGGTGCGCTGGATGGTGATGTCCTCGAGGATGCGCACCAGCCGCGGGTCCCCCGCCACCACGAAGTCGGGCAGGACGGCGACACCGAGACCGGCAACGGCGGCCATCCACTGGCCGGTGACGTTGTTGGTCTGCACGGCCGGCCGTACTCCCGGGAGCGTCTCGTCGAGGAACCGCAGGGCCGGGATGTCGAGCAGGGCATCGACGTATCCGATCATCGGATGGCTGGCCAAGTCGGCGAGGTCGGCGGGCCACCCCCGGCGGTCGAGGTAGTCCGGGCTCGCGTAGAAGCTGAGCCCGTACGCCGCCAGGGGCCTCGACCGGACCCCTCTGGTCGTCGGCTCCTCCAGAGCGATGCCGATGTCGAACTCGCGCGTGGCGAGCAGGCTCAGGCGCGTCTCGGTGACGACCTCGACCGTCAGGTCGGGGTAGTCGGCCCGGAGAGGGCCGAGGCCGGGCGAAAGCACGAACGCGCCGAAGCCGTCCGGGGCGGCGATGCGGAGCGTGCCCGAGAGCCGGCCGCGGGCCGAACCGAGTTCCTCGGCCGCCGCAAGGAGGGACGACTCGATGGCCTCGGCGTGGACGAGGAGACCCTGCCCCGCCTCGGTGAGTTCCCACCCGCCCGGGGTGCGGTCGAACAGGCGGGTGCCGGCAGCCCTCTCGAGCTGGCTCACCCTCCTGCCCACGGTGGTGTGCTCGACCCCCAGCGCTCTCGCGGCAGCGACGAGCCTCCCGGTGCGGGCCACTTCCAGGAAGAAGCGGAGATCGTCTGCTTGGATCACGCAGCCACCCTATGGCCGGATGTGCGTCCGTGCACACCGCTGGGCCGAAATCACCCTTGCCGTCGGCGTCCGCTGCACAGAGACTGGAGGCGTTCCCCGGTGCCGCGGACCGGCCCGCCGGGAGGTCCAGCCCACTACTGCCGGGAGGCGCCGCGATGACCTTTCAGATTTCCCTGCCACGACTCATGATCGTGGGCGCCGGTGCCGTCCGCGAGCTGGGAACCACCGTGAGGGACCTCGGGGCAACGCGGCCGCTGCTGGTGACGGACCCGTTCATGAAGGATTCCGGAACGGTCGACGCCGCCCTGGCCTCCCTCCGCGATGCCGGACTGGCGACCGGCCTGTACGCCGAGTGTGTCCCCGACCCCACCACGGACTCCCTCCAGGCCGGCCTCGCTGCCGTTCAGCAGCACGGCGCTGACCTCCTCGTCGGATTCGGCGGCGGCAGCTCCATCGACACGGCCAAGGCCCTCGGCTTCCTCTCCCGGAACCCCGGCCCGATGCGGGACTACAAGGCGCCCCGGATCAACACCGGGCCGGCCCTGCCCGTCGTCGCCGTCCCGACCACGGCCGGCACCGGCTCCGAGGCCACCCAGTTCACGATCATCAGCGACTCCGAGACCGACGAGAAGATGCTCTGCACGGGCCCCTCGTTCCTGCCGGTCGCAGCGGTGGTCGACTACGAGCTGACCCTGTCCATGCCGGCCCGGCTCAGCGCGGACACCGGCGTGGACGCCCTCACCCACGCGATCGAGGCCTACGTGAGCCGCCGTGCGAACCCCTTCTCCGACGGCTTCGCCCTGGCCGCCATGGCCGCGATCGGCGCGAACCTCCGCGAGGTCTACAAGGACGGCTCGAACCAGGCGGCCCGCGAGGCCATGATGCTCGCCGCCACGCAGGCGGGCATCGCCTTCTCCAACTCGAGCGTGGCCCTCGTGCACGGCATGAGCCGGCCCATCGGCGCGCACTTCCACATCGCCCACGGCCTCGCCAACGCGATGCTCTTCCCGGCCGTGACCGAGTTCTCGGTCTCCGGGGCCGAGTCCCGCTACGCCGACTGCGCGCGGGCCCTCGCCGTCGCGGGAGAGGAGGACGACGACGCCACCGCGGCCCAGGCCCTCGTCGACGAGCTCAAGGCCCTCGCCCGCGACCTCGCCGTGCCCACCCCCGCCTCCCGCGGCATCAGCCGGGAGGACTGGGACCGCGCCGTCCCGGTGATGGCCGAGCAGGCCCTCGCCTCCGGCTCGCCCGGGAACAACCCGGTGGTCCCCACCGCCGAGGAGATCGAGCAGCTCTACGCGGCTATCTACGGCTGAATCCCCCCAGTCCCCTTCCACCCACCCCAGGAGCACAGAATCATGACTGTCAGGACCATTCCGCATTTCCTCAATGGTGAGGAGTCCGAGGGCGTCGGCGAGCGGACGCAGCCGGTGTTCAATCCGGCGACCGGGGAGCAGACGGGTGAGCTGCGCCTGGCCGACCGGGCGGACCTGGAGGCCGCGGTGGCGTACGC
>NZ_BAAGSN010000008.1:0-15334 GCF_054782415.1 Sinomonas soli
TCCCGCTCGGCCTGCTCGCGGCCGCGTTCGGCGTTCGCCAGGGCTGCGGCCACGGCCGCTTCGTCGGCGCCGAGGTTGTCCACGTCGAGGCCGTAGCGGCGGTGCACCTGGTCACGAATCACCTCGGCCGCGCTGCGCGCCGTCGGGTCGTGGTCCTTCCACGCGGTGGCCGCCTCGTGGACCCGTTCGATGTCGCGGCCGTCGGCTGTGTCCCACCACCTGTTGTCCATGACCGGGGCGAGCTGGGCGCGGGCGGCTGCCCGCGCCGCGTCGAACCGGGCCTGCAGCTGGCGGCCCTGCTGTTCCTCGGCCGCCTGGGCGCGGCGGAGCTCCTGCTCGCGTGCCCTGGCCAGCTGTTCGCCGACCCGTCCGGCCACGGTCAGCCCGACCCGGAGCATTCCCTCGACCGCTTCCTCGATGCCGTCAGATTCGCCCATCAGGTTCCCCTCTCCCTTGTGCTTATCTCTCGATGTCCGTGCGGGCGGCCCCGACCCGGTTGTCCGTGTGGTGGACGCGTGCCTGCTCGTACTGGGGCGGCAGCACCGACCCCGCGGGACGCCCCGGTGTTTGGCCGGCTGTGCTCGCGCGCACGGCCTCGGCCGCTTCACGGTCCACCTGCACGCTTGCGGGGACGCTGGGGAGGGCGGCGGCGACCTGGCTGAGCTGGTGCCTGACCACGTCGCTGATCTGCCGTGCCCGGCGCAGATCACCGGTGGCCTTGTGCATGTTGTGGACGGCCTTGGCGACGTTGAGCAGCTGGCGCAGCATGACCGCCTGCGCGGCGGTGCCGGCACCACCCATCGCGGCCGCCGCCAGGACCAGTGACGCGCCCCGGGCAGACGGCCCCACCGTGCGGAGCGGCCGTACGGGGTGGCGGCGCAGCTGGGCCGTCTTGGACAGCTCGTCGGCGGCCGCGGCCAACGGCCCCGGCGTCTGCTCTGTAGCGGCGGACCACGCCGCGAACGCACCCGAGGTCTCCCGGGCGACCTGCGCCCAGGTGCCGTGGTCCTCCAGGGGCACGGCGCGCAGGGTTTCGCGCAGCCGTGCGACCTCGTCGCTGTACTGCTCCCACAGCTGCGGGTCCGGCTCGTGCGCCTCCCGCCCGACGTTCACGGGCCTCCGGCCGCGCGCGGCGGACCCCCACTCGGCCACTGCCGCGCCGGCGTGTTCGGGGCTGTCCGGCCAAGCGCTGCGCAGCCGTGGGAGGGTCAGGTCCTTGGCCAGGTGGCCGCCGCCGAACCACACCGGCCGCACTCCCCTCGAACGGGGGCGTTCGGCCACGGAGTAGCCCACCACGACGTCGTCCCGGCCGCCCGCGTAGCGGGGCCTGACCAGGGCGCCGGTGCGGCGGACCCGGCGGACGAACTCGGCCTCGTCCTGCGCCGCCGTGGCGCAGGCACGGACCTTGCGGGCCAGCGACCGCCGCTCGGGCTCCTGGGCGCCGCGGCGCTCGGCTGCTTCGCGTTCACCCGGGCGCAGGCCGCGCATCGCGTAGACGGGGTTGAGCTGCTCGAGCCCGTGCTTCTTCTCCAGCGCCCGGGCCGTGTCCTGGGCACGCTTGTAGTCCAGGTGGCTACTCCATTTGGTGCCGTCCTCGCGCACCATGGACGCCGCAATGTGGATGTGGTCGTTGCCCGCCGTGCTGTGCCCGTGCCGGACCGCGACCCACGACACGGGGGCCTTGCCGCCCGCGTCGGTGAAGCCCATCTCGTCCATGAACTCCTGGGCGATCTGCCCCCACTTCCCATCGGTGAGGTCGCCCTCCTCGGCGCGCAGGCTCAGCGAGCAGTGCCACACATGGCCGCCCCTCATGTCCACGCCGAGGACGTTCCTCGCCTGGTCCAGCTCACGCGCGATGGCCAGGGCCGCGTCCCGGTTGAGCTGGTCGTCGTTGTGCCACGCCATGATCGGCGCCGACCCCGCCACCAGGTGCGGGTCGGTGTGCTCATTCGCCCGGCCCGGGCCTGCCAGGTACACCAGCAGCCCGGCCATCCGCTCGCCCTTGGTGATATTCGGGATCATCAGCGCCCCAGCCCCTCCACCGTGGCGTTCACGCGCTCGGCGATCACCCGCACACGGCCCAGCGCGGTGCGGGCCTCCTCGGGGAACTTGTCGGTCGCGTTGGCATGCCGGGCGAGCTGGTTGACGTTGTTCGACAGCGCCGCCAGGTACCGGCGCACCGCCATCAGCTCCGACGCCAGCGCACGCCGCTCCGCCAAAGACTCCGAGCCCTCCGCGTACAGAGCACCACTGACCAGGATCTCCGACGCGCTCCGCCCCGTCCGCTCCTCCAGCACCAGCAGCCTGGCCCGCTCCGCCTCCGACATCGACACCCGCACGAACTGCGTCGGACCAGCAATGTTCGCCCGACGGCGGCGACCGGAACGGCGGCCAGCATCCTGCCCCTCCGCCACTGCCCCACCGCCCTTCCAATGCCCAGCGCAGCGCCCCGCGGAAGCGGGCCACAGACGCGAGTCTGTCAGAGCGGACAGCCCCCGGCTGGGCGCGACACACCGGTTATGGCACATAACCGTATAGCTTGCTCCGTCTGGCTTCATCTGGCGGCTCCGCATGGGTTTTGCACCTCTGGTGCCGGTTTGGGTGTACAGGCACCAGACCAGCGTGTTCCGCTGGGTGTTCCGTGGGCGAGACGGTGCCCGTCGTTAGACTGGCGGCATGGCTACCAACATTGATGCAGAGAAGATCGAGCAGGAGCTCCAGCGGCGTCTCAGCAGCCGCATGGATTCCGTGCGCGAACTGGTCAAGGCACGTCAGGCCGTCGCCGACGCCCGGGAGCTCCTCAGCCAGGCAGAGGACGAGGACGCGCGACGCTATCAGGCAGCCCTCTCCGCCGGGTGGACGGCCGACGAACTGCGCGCGGCCGGCCTGACCGAACCGGAGAAGAAGGCGCGCGTGCGCAAACGTACTGCCCGCCGTTCCACGACCCCGGCACCGGCTCCTGAGCCGCAGGCGCAGCCCGAGCACGGGGCCGCGGAAGCGCACTAGCCTCTCGCCCACATGTGCACAGCGAAAGCTCCATCGCTCCGCGGCTTTCCCTGCACACATGTGGACGACAGGGACCAGCCGACCGCCTGCGCACAGCCGCCAGGTCACCGTCGCATCGAGCAGTCACCTGATACGGCCGGCGACAGTGCACAGCCTCCCCTCGGAGGTGGTCACCAGGCGGGGGCTACCGCCCCCGGCTGAGGTCCCTGCGGGCGGGCGGCGTGTAGCCCTTCGCCCCATCCTTCGGACGCCCGCCCGCTCGCCCGGCGGCGACCGGGAAGTCCGACGCAACGAGGCCCGCGAGGCGCCGCGTCTCCTCGTCCACTCCGTCCGGCCCAGACGTACCGGCGGGACCCTCCGGCGCCTCGGCGGCCTCCTCGATCGGACCGCTGCGGGCGGCGATCGCCGCGTCCACCCGTTCCACTTCCGCCCGCGCCGCAGCGAGTGCCTCGACGTGCTTGAAGGGCCGGCCCAGCATGGCCTCGGCCTCGGCGATCTTCCCCTCGGCCTCGGCCGCCCGCTCCGCCGTCCGCTGCGCGAGCCGAGGCAGCGCGGCGACCCGGTTCTCAAGCTGACGGATGGTCCCGAGGTCCGCCTTGACCAGCGCGTCCCGGTCCACCTCGAACGAGGTCCGAGGCACGCCGTCCAGGCTCAGCTCCGCCGTCGGCTTCTGCCCCGGGAACGGGGGAACCAGACGGACCCTGACCGCGTGCCCGCCGAGCTCGGCCAACGTGCCGAGCTCGGCGCGCGCGTAGGGGTTCAGCACGTGGTGCGAGTTCGCCGCCGCCCAGTCCTGCACAGCGGCCGCGGCCGCCTCCGGCCGCGTCGTGTACCGCGCGCCCCGGACGGTCATCGCGAACGCCTCCCCCGACGTGACTGCCGCCTGCGCAGCCGCCGCCTCAATGAGGGGCAGGTCAGCGCGCGCCGCCTCGAGCGCGGTGCGCTCGGCGCTGCGCGTGTGCTCGACGGCGACGAGGTTGCGGTGGTGGGCCCGCTCGAGCCTGGACAGGCGGTTGTACTCCTGATCGGCGTTGGCCTTCTCCAGCACCAGCGGGTTGCCGGAGGTGATGGCCTTGGCCTGGGCGAAGGAGAGCGTGTTGTCCCCGATGTCCTCGATCTCGCGCACGTCGAGCCGGCCCCTCATGATGGCATTGATGAAGCGGCTCTTGCGCTCCAGCCCCTGCCACATGAACGAGTCGAACGACCCGACCGTGACGAACTGCGAGATGCGCACCTGCCGGTTCTGGTTGCCCTGGCGGATGATCCGCCCGTGGCGCTGCTCGACATCGGCCGGCCGCCACGGGGCGTCCATGTCGACCAGATGGACAGCGCGCCTCTGGATGTTCGTCCCGACGCCCATCTTCTGCGTCGACCCGACCAGGACCGCGATGTGCCCCGCCCTCGCGTCAGCGAACAGCCGCGCCTTCTCCGAGTCATTCTTCGCCTCGTGCATGAACCGCACCATGTGCCCCGGCACGCCCCGGGTCACGAGCTGGCGCCTGAGCTCGTCGTAGACGTTCCACCCGTCCCCCGGGGTGCCCTGGTCGCAGAAGACGATCTGAAGCGCCCCCGGCACGGGATCCGGCTCCCCCGTCACCGGATCCGTGTACACGGCGTCCTTGTGCTGCTCGTACACCCGTGCGATGAGCGCCGCAGCGGCGGACGCCTTCGTCTCCCCGAACGGCACCGTGCTCGGGTCGACGAGGCGCATGTCCAGAGCCGCCTTGCGCCCGTCCGTGGACACCTTGAGCATGTTGTCCTCGGTCGGCTCCACCGCCCCGGCCTCGATCGCGTCGACGCGCTCCCCGATCCGCTGGATGTACTCCGTCAGCTCCGGCGTCGGCTCCACGGGGTGCAGCTCCGGCGACCGGTGCCCGTCCCCATCTCGCTCGGCAAGGGCCGGGGACCGGGAGGTCGAGGTCCTCCGCGGTCTTGACGTCGGCGAAGGTGTGGAACAGGCGCAGCAGCTCGGGCACGTTCTGGAACTTCGCGAACCTGGCCTTGAGCTTGAACCGGTCCCCGCCGGCGACGGAGAGCTCCATCTCCTCCACGACCTGTCCGAACGTCGCCGCCCAGGTATTGAAGTCCGCGATCCCCGCATCCTGGAGCAGGTCCGGGCGCAGGTAGCGCTGCATCACGTACATCTCGGTCACCGAGTTCGCGATCGGGGTCGCCGTCGCGCCGGTGATCACCCGCCGGCCCTCCCGGGCGCGCAGGTACTCGGCCTTCATGTGCAGGTCCGAGGCGCGCTTGGACCCCTGGATCGCCGCCCCGGGGATGTTCGAGGGGGTGTCGAGGTTCTTGTAGTCGTGCAGCTCATCGACCACGAGGTAGTCGATACCGGACTGCTCGAAGCTCAGCCCCGGATCCGTCGGCTTGTCCAGCAGCGCCTTGACGGTCTCCTCCCGTGCCAGGAGCCGCTTCTCCATCCGCTTCACCAGACCGGCCCCGGCCATCCCCGGACCCTGGGCCTGCGCCTTGACCGCCTCGAGCTCGGCGCGCAGCCGCCCGACCTCGGCATCGAGGTACGCGGCGGCCGCTTCGCTGGTGAGCGGGAGCCGCTCGAAGGCGGTGCGGGTCATGATGACCGCGTCCCAGTCGTTCGTCGCCACGCGCGCGACGAAGCGGCGCCGGCGGTCCTTGGCCAGGTCGTCGATGGAGGCGGCCAGGATGCGGGCCTGCGGGTAGAGCTGGAGCCACTCCCGCCCGAACTGCTCGAGCATGTGGTTGGGCACGACCACCGCCGGCTTGCTCGCCAGACCGAGACGCTTGAGCTCCATCACGCCCATGACCATCTCCGCGGTCTTGCCCGCGCCGACCTGGTGGAAAAGCCCGACCGCGGGCTCGGCGACCATGCGGGCCACGGCCGCCCGCTGGTGCGGGCGCGGTTCGAAGTCCTTCGCCAGCCCCGGCAGGGTCAGGGCCTGCCCCTCTGCCGTGTAGTCGCGCAGGACGATCGCGTTGAACCGGTCGTTGTACTCCCCCAGCAGCCGGGCCCCCCGTTCCCGGTCCTCCCAGACCCATTCACTGAAGCGCTCCTGCAGGGCCTGGGCCTTCTCCTGCGCCGCGGCCGTCTCGACCTGGTTCAGCACCCGGCGCCCGTCCACCTCGTCCGTGACGCGGACGGAGCGCTGCTCAAGCAGCTGGGCGAAGATGTCCCCGGCGGGCATCCGCCGGGTGCCCCACTCGCTCGTGGCCTTCAGGGAATGGCGGCCGGCCTTCACGTCCCACATCGAGCCCGTTCCCACGACGCCGGCCCGGGGATCGGCGAGGACCTCCTGCAGGAAGGCCTGGTGGTCTGCCGGGCTGATCCACACCGCTCCGATGCGGGCCTCGACCTCGTCCATCCGCAGCGGCTCCGGCTGCACGGCGCGCAGCGCCGCCACGTTCGCCATGAACCGGCCGTCGGCCTCGGCAGCGGCCTCGGCCTCGCGCAGCTTGGCCCGCACGTTCCCGGACAGATACGCCGCCCGGGTCTCCAGCCCCCCCGTGGCGGGGTCCTCGTAGACGGACTCGCCCAGCTGGGCGCGGGCGTCGGCCTCGTCGGTGCCGAGCAGGTGCGCGATCGCGGCCAGATCCACCTCACCTGTGGTGTCCAGGGTGATCGCGAGGGCGTCCTCGGCCGTCTCCGCTCCCAGCACAGGGCGGCGCGGGGCGACCTGCCGGGCCGAGAGCAGCGGGGCCTCCTTGGCGGCGCCCGTGCTCTCGTCGTACTCCTCCAGGGCCATGACGACCGGGCTCCACGGGTCCTGACGGAACTTGGCCACCGCCAGCGGCACCCGCCGGGACATCACCGGCTCCCCGTCCTCGTCCACCCGCCCTGTCGGAACGGATCTGGACCTGTTCAGCGGCCCGTACACGGCCGTGTACTCCCGGTACCGGGCACGCAGCCGCTCCCGGGCGGCGTCGGTCTGAGGGGTGTCGTCGACGTCGGCGGCCTCCAGCTCCAGCAGGGTCCGCACGGAATCGCGCAGTCCGAGCAGGGCGGTGAGCTCCTCGGCCTGCGAGCCCGGCTTCACCCGGGCCCCGCCCGATGCGGTGACGGTGAGGCCGGGGACGGGGAAGTCCACGTGGGCGCCGTCCTGGACGACGGTGAAGCCGGTCTCGGTGCGGGTCAGGTGGCCCTCCCAGAGGCCCCGCTCGGCGGGCACCCATGCTGCCCGCTCCGCGGTCTGCTCCGCGCTCCGCGGCGTCATGCCCCTGCCCTCGGCCAGGGCCCGGTCCGCCATCCCCGCCAGAGCCTCCTCGAGGCGGCCCGGGACCGCGGCGAGGTCCGACGTGGTCAGGGTCAGGGTCGCCTCGCCGTACATGCCGTGGCCGACGTGCAGGTCCCCGAGCAGGTGCTCGGGGTGCTCGTCGAAGTACGCGTTGACCCGGGTGGTGTGCCCGTCGATCCGCTGGGCGTGCACCGTCTCCCACAGCGTGCTGGCCGGCTCCTGCCCGGGCTCGCGGCGGCGGAAGAGGAGCAGGTCGGTCAGAGCCTCCGTGCCGGCGGCGCGGCGGTGCGCCCCGGTGGGCAGGCGGACCGCGCCGATCAGGTCGGCCAGGCCGTTCATCTCCCGCCGAGCGGCAGGGTTCCCCGCATCCAGGGTGAACGAGGACGTCAGCACGGCCACCATGCCGCCGGGACGGGTCAGGGCCAGGGACTTGATGATGAAGTGGTTGTGCATCGAGTGCCCGCCCGCGTTGTGGCGGGGATCGTGCAGCACGACGTCGGCGAAGGGCACGTTGCCCACGACAGCGTCGAAGTGCCCGGCGCGGTAGCGGGTGTCCGCGAACGACTCATTCAGGATGGTCGCGTGCGGGTGGAGCTTCTGCGCGATCCCGGCCGTGACCGGGTCGAGCTCGACCCCGGTCATCCGCGCCCCCTCCGGTGCAAGGCCTATGAACGTCCCCGCCCCCGAGCCGGGCTCGAGGACCTCGCCCTCGTTGAACCCGAGCCGGCCCAGGGCGCCCCAGACAGCCCTGGCGTAGGCGACGTCGGTGTAGTGGGCGTTGATCGTGGTCCGCTTCGCCGCGGCGTACTCGCGCTCGTCCAGGAGCGCCTTGAGCTCGTGGCGCTGGGCGGCGTGCTCGGGCCGGTCCTCGTCGAAGATCTGCCACACTCCCTGGGCGCCCCAGGACCCCCAGCGCGCCAGCCGGGACCGCTCCTCCGCAGTGGCTGGCCGGTCCTCGGCCTGCAGCATGCGCAGGGTGCGCAGTGCCGCCAGGTTCGCCTGGACCCTCGCCTTCGGCCCCGACGGGGCGAGGTCGTCCTGGCCAGCCGGAACGAACCGACCTAGCTCCGGCCCTCCTCCTCGTCGATCTCCCGATCGCGCCGGCTCAGCCACGCCAGCAGGTTCGAGCTCGGGTCGTCCGGGTCCTCGTCCTCCGTCTCCGGCTCCTCGGTCTCGGGCGGGGCCAGGATCTCCGCTCGGGCGATCTCCTCGGCCTGGTTCCGGGCTGCGTTCAGACGCCCGAGCTTCTCCAGGTATGCCTCCCCCGGCACGTCCGGGCCCGCGATCCTCGCCTCCAGCTCGGCCACCATCTCCATGGCCTGCTCCCCCAGGTCCGTGAAGAACGCCTCCGGGTCCTCCAGCTCCTCGTACCTCTTCGGGCACGCCTGCTTCCACATCGTCTCGGCCTGCCTGCCGTACCTGTTCATCCCGCTCCCCTTCCGATGCTCCCCACAATGCGTCCAGGTCGAAGCTCAGCTGCCCCTCGACCCTTCCCTTGCCCTTCGTGGCCACGCGGCCCCCTCCGATGTCGCTGGCGTCTCCGCCCGCCACGCTAGCCAAAGGAGGTTGCCGGGAGTTGTCACACGACCTCTCATCACCGCCGGAGGGCACATGCAGCATTAGCTCTCGGGCAGACTGGCCGCCCGGCTGCCTCTCGGTCGCCATAAGGGACCATAGCAATGTATCCAGAAAAATGGATACATTGCTATGGTTGCGGATATGGACAGTTCCCTCAACCCCTACTCTCCGGGTTCCGGCCGCAGGCCCGTCGAACTCGCCGGGCGGCAGGCGGAGATCGACGCCTTCGACCTGCTCGTCGCCGTCACCCGGCACGGCCGGCATGAGCGGTCGCTGGTCCTGCACGGCCTGCGCGGGGTCGGGAAGACAGTCCTGCTGAACGAATTCCGACGCCAGGCCGAGCGGGCGGAATTCGTCGTGGTCTCCCTCGAGGGCCGTGAGGCCCAGGGCGGATCCGAGGCGGTGCGGGCGAAGCTTGGCCGTAGCCTTCTGCAGGCCGGCAGGAAGGTCAACCGCCCCGGCATCGGCGGGGCCCTGAAGCGGGCCCTGGGCAGCATCGCCTCGTTCTCCGCGCAGTTGGGCGTCACGGGCATCGACATCGGCGTGGAGATGGCCCGGGGCCGCGCGGACTCCGGCTCAATCGAGGTCGACCTGGAGGAGATGGTCGAAGACCTCTCCGGCGCCCTCGCCGAGAAGCGATCGGCACTGGTCTTCCTGATCGATGAGATGCAGGACCTGGACCACGGCCTGCTCACAGCCCTGCTGGCAGTCCAGCACCAGGCCGGCCAACGCGACTGGCCCTTCTATGTCGTCGGTGCCGGCCTGCCCGACCTGCCCGCAGTGCTCAGCGAAGCACGGTCATACGCCGAACGGCTCTTCACCTACCGCAGCATCGGAGCCTTGACCCCCGAGGCAGCCGAGTCGGCGCTGGTCGTCCCCGCCTCCAAATACGGCGCCGCCTACACCCCCGAAGCCCGCGACGCACTGCTGGCCGCCTCCGGCGGCTACCCCTACTTCATCCAGGAATATGGCAAGGCCGCCTGGGACACCGCCCCCGAGAAGACCATCACCATCGACGATGCCAGGATCGCCATCGAACTCGGACGCGCCCAGCTCGACCAGGGCTTCTTCCTCACCCGCTGGGAACGGACCACCAAGGCCGAGAAGGACTACTTGCGCCTCATGGCCCAGGACGGCGACGCCGGATCCAGCACAGGCGACCTGGCCGAGCGCGCCGGCCGGAAGCAGAGCTCGATGACCATGACCCGCGCAGCCCTGATCAGCAAGGGCGTCATCTACCCGCCGGCCCTGGGACGGGTTGCCTTCACCGTCCCCGGCATGGCCGACTACATCCGACGACTCAACGACCTGTAACCGGCCGTCTCTCCACACGGGGCCCTCGGGCCCGACGTGATGAGCAGCATCTGGGCCACAACGAGCATCTCGTGCCGAGCCTGTGGATAAACTACACGTTTGTCATTAGGGGCCGGTAAACTTGGGCATAAGCACCAAACCCCAGCAACCGGCTGGGGGCCGGGGCTGGGGACTGGTTCTACTTTGGCCGGTAGGCTTCCAGTCTAAGTCCCTCGCTGAGTGCTCTGGAAGGCTCCCCGCGAGCCGGAAAGGAGCGTGGGCCCATGGCACGCTCAGTAAGCAGGAGCGCACGCACTGGACGCTTCGTCACTCCGACGACGGCACGTCGGCAGCCCGCTTCCACTACGACAGAGAGGGTGGGCAATGGCGCGAAGACAGCGGTCTTCCGCTCGGCTGCGACTGGACGTTTCGTCACCGCAGCAACTGCCGCCCGCAACCCTGGAACCACTATTCGGCAGGTGGTGTGACATGGCTGGCTTCAACCTCGAGTTTGGACGGAACTTCGAGCGCGATCTGTCCAAGGCGGTGCAGGGCGCCGTCCAGGACGTCGCCGCGGAGTACCAACGAATGTTCGATTCTCTGTTGAGGCGGTATTCAGGGCGTCCAGTCTCAGAGGTCAAGCCCGCGCTCGAACGGGAATGGCGGCGCATCGGCGGCCAACTATCAGACCCTGAATTGACGGAGTATGCCTCCCAGATCAGTTCGGGAACTCGAATCGTCATGAGGACCGATCGGTCGGCCTGACGTAAACAGTAGGGAGGGCGCGGGGCATCCGCCCCTCCCTACTGTGCATTCTTGGTGGGCGAGGAACCCCCCTGCACATTCCTGCTAAAGGTTCCTTTGATGAGAGTCTGGGAAGATCAGCGATTCTTCGGCCGATTTGCCTTCGCCTTCGCCACCGGCCCTTTTCGGCCTTGTACGTCGTTTCTGCCGCGATCTTCTGCTTGCCCGTGCGCCCGAGCAGGTGCGCTGCGCTCTGCCGCCAGCTCAATCGCCCAAGGCAAGCCCTCCGGAGCTGACAAAAACCTGGGGTAGGCCCAGCCGAGGGCTGCACAGCTCATTTGGACAACCCCCGCCTACCAGTAGCGGTCTAGGGTTTCTTCCAGCTCGTGGCAGACCGCTCCCCCATGTTGAATTCAGAGTTACACCGTCGAAGGTACGACCTTGAGCCGGATGGCGTTTGTCGCGAGGAATGCAATGAACATCATCAGCGCGGGACTCGAGTGCTGCGGCCTCGTCGGTGGGGGTTCAGAGCGCCTTCGGCCCTGATAGCGCCGTGGTCCTGATTGAAGATGCAGGCCCAAGTTTTTCGAAGTGCTGATCGGTGACATGCAGGAGGCTGAGTAGCGCGGGAGTCGGGTTGATGTCTCGTGATTGCACGAGGGTTCCCTGAAGAGACGGCACGGCTTCGATGATCGGCTGAACCGCGAAACGGCCCCGTATGTCTGCAATGTATGCCTTCGGGACAAGGGATACCCCCATTCCAGCTGCCGTTAGGGGAAGAACAGTCTGGAGTGTCGCGACTGTGTGAACGGTCGCTGGGTGGAAGCCTGCCGTGCGCCACAGAGCCTCGGCGATCTCAACCATGCCTGGGAACCCGGGCACAAACGCGGGGATCACCCATGGAAGGCCCTCGAAGTCACGCGCTGACGCTGTTCCTTCCGTCGCAGCAGAGTCGGGGACTACAAGAACGAGCGGCATCTCCACAAGGGGTGTGACCTCGAGCCGTGGATAGGCAGCGGCTACTCCGGCCACGTCTGCCGTCGCCACAAACCCCAGGTCCGCACCTCCGGAGGCTACGAGTCGCAGGACCTCCAGGGGGGCAGGGTCCGTGAGCTCGACAGTGATTCCGGGGAACTTAGAGCGGAACTCTGCAAGAAGGGCTGGGAGGTGTGACCACGCGAATGTCGGGACCGATGCTATGAGGAGGCTGCCGGCCTGGCCGTTCCCAGTCTCCTGGACCTGGTCTTCGATGCGTTGGGCCCAACGGAGGAGTTCGCGCCCCTGTTCCACGAGCAGGGCCCCGGCAGGGGTGACCTCGACTCCCCGTGGCAGGCGGCGCAGGAGATCCACTCCGAGCTCGCGTTCCAAGCCAATGATTGCCTGGCTCAACGGGGGCTGGGTCATATGCAGCCTCTCGGAGGCCGTCGAAATCGATCCGGCTTCCGCTACCGCTAGGAAGTACTCGAGCCTCCGAAGGTTCATAGTCGAACATTGTATGGGGAACTAAACTTTTTGATATTTGTCCTATGTCTTTGGTTCGCCGATTCTTGATGTGAGCCACCGCACATGAGTGGCATCACCGACCACCATGCCGGCGACGGACATCCTTGAGGACAACCACTTTGATCACTGTCTATGCACCTGAGACGGCCCCCGATGCTGCTGTACACCGCACGCGTGTGACCCTGCTGGGCACTGCAGGTGGCCCGCCATGGTGGGACAATTCCGACCGCTCCGGCATCTCGACCATGATTTCGGTAGGCGACTCCCACTACCTCATCGATTGCGGCGAGGGCTGGGGCCCCCAGTTCCGAAAGTCGGGGCTCGGCCCGGCCGGGTTCCAGAAGGGCCTGGACGACCTCCGGGCAGTGTTCGTGACACACCACCATTCAGACCACATGGTGGACTACCCGAACCTTCTGCTGCTTGCGTGGCACAACGGATCGGACGGGCTCCGCCAGCCGATCCAGGTCCACGGCCCGGGCGACCGCGGCACCCTTCCCCCGATCTTCGGCGAGGAGAAGCGCGAGCACCTCCCTGAGGTGTTCAACCCCTCATCGCCAACCCCGGGACTTGTCGAGTCGAGCCATCGCCTTCTCGAGGCATACGCGACTGACATCAACGACAGGATGCGGGACAACGCCAAGCAGGACCTGCGCGAAGTCTTCGAGTTCCACGACATCGAGCTCCCAGCTGGCACGGGAGAGGACCCGAACGGCGACCCGACGCCCACGATGGAACCGTTTGAGGTCTACCGGGACGAGAACGTCCGCGTGACCGCGATCCTCGTGGACCATCGCCCGGTCTTTCCTGCGTTCGCGTTCCGCTTCGATACGGCGGATGGCTCGGTCGTGATCTCCGGTGACACCGGGGTGTGCGAGAACCTCGTCAGGATCGCCCGCGGCGCAGACCTCTTGCTCCACGAGTGCATCGACATGGACTGGATGGACGCGCTCATAGGGTCGGGTTCGCCCAGTCCCGACCCGAACCTCATGCAGCATATGCTCGCGGCCCACACGGCGATCGAGCAGGTCGGTCCGCAGGCCGAGCGAGCCGGCGTCGGGCATCTCGTACTGACCCACCTGGTACCAGGAGATACGCCGGTGGAGAAGTGGCAGAAGGCCCAGATCGGATTCTCCGGAACGCTCACCGTAGGCGAAGACCTCATGACATTCGGACTGACAGCCGTCTGACGGACCGGGATCCATTCCTACAAAGGAGTAGATGAGAATGGCACAGCAGCAGACTGATCAGCTCACGAGATCGGAACCATCCGATAGGACACCTGACCCGCTTCAGTGGGGCGAGGGCAGGAGGCGACGTTATGGCTGGCTCGTGACGATCTCGCTCCTCTTCCTCATGATGCTCAACTGGGCCGACAAAGCGGTCCTAGGCATTGCGGCGGTGCCGATCATGGAAGAACTGAAGATCACGCCCGAGGCCTTCGGACTCGTCAGCAGCGCGATGTTCCTGACATTCGCCCTTGCACAGATCCTCGGGGCGCCCCTGGTGGACAAGTTCCCTACCAAGTGGGCCCTGCTGGCGCTCTGTCTTCTGTGGTCGGTCGCGCAGATACCGGTCCTGCTGTTCGCCTCGCTGCCCGCGCTGTGGACCAGCAGGCTGATTCTGGGCGCGGGCGAGGGACCGCTCGCTCCAACGCTAGTCCACGGGGTCTACAAGTGGTTCCCGGACAAGAAGGGCGCAACTCCCGCTGGCGTGGCGACCGCCGGGGTGACCCTCGGGATCGTTGCCTTCTCTCCAGTGCTGGCATGGGTCGTCAGTGCATATGGATGGCGGGCAGCCTTCGCGGTCCTTGCCATCGTCGGAGCCCTCTGGGGCGTCTACTGGCTTGCTGTCGGCAAGGAAGGCCCGTATGCGGCCGAGTCCGTCGCCAGGCCCGATGCTCCGGCCGGCGCCCCGGTGACCACTGACGCCCTCCGGATCCCATACCTGCGCACAATCCTGACCCCGACCTGGATCTTCGCCGTGCTGAGTGCATTCTTCGCGTACTGGACCTTTACATTGGCAATGTCTTGGGGTCCGGCATACTTCCAGACCGTCCTGCATCTCTCAGGACAACAGGCCGGTAGCCTCATTGCCCTGCCCTCCATCTGGGGCACCCTCGCCATGATCGGCCTGAGCGCTCTCGCGCAGCGGCTCCACCTCCGAGGCATTCCGACCCGACGGGCGAGGGGCTGGGTGCTCGGAGGAGCAGCGATCCTGTCCGGCGGCTCGCTCCTGGCCGCAGTAACGGTTTCCTCCCCCGTCGCGTCCGTGGCGCTCATGGTCATCGGCTTCGGAACGGCGCCGGCACTGTTCACGCTCACGCTGCTGGTTGTGTCGGAGCTGACGACCGTCGCGCGGCGCGGCGCAAACCTCTCGCTCGCAAACGCCGTGCTGACAAGCGGCGGGATCTTCGCGCCAGCCGTCTCAGGGGTGATCATCGGTGCTGCCACAACCAAAGCAGAGGGGTATACCGCCGCATTCGCCCTCGCCGGCGGGCTCACGCTCGCCATGGGAATCCTCGCCGTCCTCTTCATCAACCAGCAGCGCGACCGCCGCCGCCTGGGCCTCGGCGGCCCCACAGTCGAGGATCTCCCAGTCCATCACTGAGAGACGCCAGAACAGTGCATATCGATGGCTTATGCCAGCTTCTCCGGGCTCCGACCGAACCCACATCCAGTAGCTCACCTCCACACGCCGCCATGCAGACGGCAGCCGCCAGATAAAGGAGTCTTCGATGACCACTGAGACAAGCTTCCAGAACGAGATCGCCGGCAGTGCGGCGCAGGCGGGTGCGCAGGCTACAGCCAGATTCCGCCAGTCCGGCAAGAGCACCGCGGACGCAGCCACGGGACAGAAACGCGTCTCGCGCCTGGCCGGGCGCCTCATCAAGGCCGTCAACGACACGGTCCTGGAGGAGAAGGTGACCTACGACGAGTACAACGCCCTCAAGGCCTGGCTCATCAAGGTCGGGGAGGACGGCGAATGGCCGC
>NZ_BAAGSN010000009.1:0-19840 GCF_054782415.1 Sinomonas soli
AGCACGTCCACGAGCGCCTCGCCCGGCCCCGGATCCGGGACCAGGATCGTCTCCACCACCGCCGGGGCACCCTTCGAGCGCACCACGACCCCCCTCACCTCGTGCATCTGCGGCCCGTGGGCAGTTTCGGTCATGGGGAACCTCCAAGGGGTCAAGGGGGGTAGACGGGGACATCATGCCCACAGCCGGCCACGGCCCGGCGAGTACATGTGATGTAGATCACTTTGCTAGGGGGCGGGTCTCCCTCGTGAGGGCGACGGCCTCGGCGCGCGAGCTGACCTCCAGCTTGCGGAACAGGTTCCGCAGGTGGAACTTGACCGTGTTCTCGGAGACGTTGAGCTCCTGGGCGATGCCCCGGTTGCGCAGACCCGCGGCGAGGAGCCGGAGGACCTCTTCCTCGCGTTCGCCGAGGCCCCATCCGGGCCTGTGACCGTGGGGGTGCCGAGGCGGCGGAGGGTCGAGGGGAAGCGAGACGAAGACGTCGGCGCCCCAGCCCTCCACGACCTCCAGCCGGAGCTGCCCGTCGATGGCGTGGACGCGCTGTTCGATGCGACGCAGGCCGTCCTCGGCGAGCGAGAGGCTGCCCTTGCCGTCATCGCGGATGTCCACGAGCAGGTTCGTGCCATCGCAGCCCCACTGGATCCGGATCCGGTGCACGTCGTCCTGCTCGACCATGGCCAGCACGAGTGCGCGGACGATGGCCCGGGCGGCATGGGCCACTTCGCCGGGCAGTGCCCGTCCGTCGACGGGCGGCTCGACGAACTGCAGGGAGATGCCGCTGAACCGCTCGAGCGGGCGCAGGTCACTCCGGAGGCGCTCGAATGCTGTGACCACGGGTTCCTCCAGCAGGGCCGCCGTCCGGTCTGCCGACGCGCGGAGCTGCACCAGGGCTGCCGCAGCGAGGTCAGTGGCGGCGCGCCTGGCCGACGCATCGGAGTGGTGCGGGGACCGCAGGGCGGCCAGAATCGTCTCGAGGGTCGTCGAGTGCGCGTCGGTCAGCTCGGCGGTCAGCCGCGCGCGTTCGGCGGACGCCGCTCTGGACTCCCGCAGGTACGAGGGGGTGGCCTCGGAAACCTTGTCGCGGATCCGCACTGCCGCGAGGTGCCACAGACGCGAGAAGGCCTCGGTCGCGTGGGGGTCGAGAGGGGCGCCGGCCTCAGGGAACTGCCCGGCAGGCTGTGGGTCCGTCAGGACGAGGAGCGCGTTCGTCTCCGACCGCGCGGCCAGGACCGCACGCCGCTCGCCTGCGATCAGCTCCTGACTCCTGCGCGGCGCGAGGTCAGGCAGGGAGGACCGGATCGCGTCCAGTTCGTCGAGCGTGACGCGACTGATGATGGCTTTGGCCCCGGCCTTCTTCTGCGGCCGTCCGGTGCAGTCCTCCGTGAAGATCACGAGCGCCGAACACCGCACATACGGGGCGAGGGCTGCACGGAGAATCTCGGCGATGCGCGGCAGAGGCGCCTCGGCGAGAGCAGCAGCGGAGTCCAGGAGTGCCAGGGCCTCCTGCGCAGGATCGCGCGCGAAGGCGGCCGCAATGGTGGTGGACATCGCAGCAGTCTAAAGGCTGCCCTACCCGAACGGGTGGGCAGGACCGCCCGAGAAGGCAGTTCCCGCCCCTTCGGACGGCGGAGATGCTGGAGGCAGCCCCTCCCCAGCCCGCGCGGCACCGACAGCAAAGGAGCATCTGTGAGCATCGAGACCCTTCCACAGCAGCGCCGGGTCACCTCGGACGGCGTCCACCGCAGCCTTGGCCTCATCCACGGGGAAGTCATCATGGCGGTGGGCGAACTGCACCGAGGAGAGCTGGCCGCCGTCGCCGACCTGATCTCGGACGCGCCCTGGCTCTTCCTCGCCGGCGCGGGCCGCAGTGGCCTCGTGCTCCGCATGGCCGCCATGCGCCTCATGCACCTCGGCCTGGACGTCCACGTCGCCGGAGACACGACGACGCCGGCCATCCGCTCGGGCGACCTGCTCATCGCCGCCTCAGGTTCGGGCACAACGTCCGGCGTGGTGAAGGCCGCGAGCACGGCGGCGGCTGTGGGTGCCCGGATCGCGGCGTTCACGACCGACGGCGCATCGCCGCTCGCCGCCCGGGCCGAGGCCGTCGTGATCATCCCGGCCGCGCGGAAGGCCGACCACGGCGGCAATGCCTCGCGCCAGTACTCGGGAAGCCTCTTCGAACAGGTGCTGCTCGTGGCCACCGAGGCCCTCTTCCAGAGCCTCTGGGAAGTGGACGGGACCCCGGCCGAGGAACTGTGGCTCCGCCACGCGAACATCGAATAGCCCCCACGAGCAGAACAATCCACCACGAAAGGAACACATCATGAAGCTGCAGGTCGCCATGGACGTACTCACCGTCGACGAGGCCCTCGAGCTGGCCGCGCAGGTTGCGGAGCACGTGGACATCATCGAGCTCGGCACGCCACTCGTGAAGAACGCCGGGCTCTCGGCCGTCACGGCGGTCAAGGAGGCCCACCCGACGAAGGTCGTCTTCGCCGACCTCAAGACGATGGACGCCGGCGAGCTCGAGGCTGAGCTGGCCTTCAGGGCCGGGGCGGACCTTGTGTCCGTGCTCGGCAGCGCTGACGACTCGACGATCGCCGGTGCCGTCAAGGCGGCCCGCGCCCACAACAAGGGCGTGGTCGTGGACCTCATCGGCGTCCCCGATAAGGTGACCCGCGCCAAGGAGGCCCGCCAGCTCGGGGCCAAGTACGTCGAGTTCCACGCCGGCCTCGATGAGCAGGCCAAGCCCGGCTACGACCTCAGCGTGCTCCTGACCGCCGGGGAGAGGGCCCGCGTGCCGTTCTCGGTGGCTGGCGGGGTCAACGCGGCAACCATCGCCTCGGTCCAGCGCGCGGGTGCCGATGTGGCGGTGGCCGGCGGCTCGATCTACGGCGCAGCGGACCCCGCCGAGGCAGCACGCGAGCTCAAGGCCGCCATCATCTGAGGCGGCCCAGCCCCGCCCAGGGCCGTCACAGACGGCACGACCGCCATCTCCGAAAGGCCGTTTCCTTGTTCACCACCACTCCTGACCCGCACGACATCGACGAGGGTGCCCTCGAGGTGCATGCGCCGAAGACGGCCGCGGCGGGGGTGAAGGCGGTCGCCGTGGCGCTCGAGCGGGGCCTGACGCAGGCCGGGGTCGGGCGGACCGTGCGGGGGATGCTGCGGATCAACCAGCGGGACGGGTTCGACTGCCCGGGGTGTGCGTGGCCGGAATCGATCACCGGGAAGCGGAAGCCGGCGGAGTTCTGCGAGAACGGCGCCAAGGCCATCGCCGAGGAGTCCACCGTGCGGACAGTCACGCCGGCCTTCTGGGCCGCGCACCCTATCGCCGGGCTCGAGGGCAGGAGCGAGTTCTGGCTCGGGTCCCGGGGCCGGATCACCGAGCCCGTGGTGATCCGGCCCGGGGAGACGCACTACTCGCCGATCTCCTGGGGGGAGGCGTTCGAGCTGATCGGGGAGCACCTGCGCGCGACGACGCCGGAGCGCTGTGTGTTCTACACCTCGGGGCGCACGGCGAACGAGACCGCGTTCCTGTACCAGCTCTTCGCCAGGTCCCTGGGGACGAACAACCTGCCCGACTGCTCGAACATGTGCCACGAGTCCTCGGGGTTCGCCCTGAACCCCACGATCGGGGTGGGGAAGGGCACGGTCTCCCTGGAGGACATCCATCGCTCGGAACTGGTGCTCGTGGTGGGCCAGAACCCGGGAACGAACCATCCGCGGATGCTCTCGGCCCTGGTGGAATGCCGGAAGAACGGCGGCAAGGTCGTCGCGGTCAACCCCCTGCCCGAGGCAGGCCTCATGGCCTTCAAGGACCCGCAGGCGCTCGGGGGCATCGTGGGCGGGGGCGAGAAGGTCGCGGACGAGTTCCTCCAGATCAAGGTCGGCGGGGACCTGGCCCTCTTCCAGGCTCTGGGCCACCTGCTGCTGGGGAGGGAGGAGCGCGAGCCGGGCTCCGTCGTCGACCGCCACTTCGTCGAGGCGCAGACGGCAGGGTTCGCGGACTACCGCGAGGCGCGCCGCGCCCTCGACTGGGCCGAGGCGGAGCGTGCCACGGGGCTCTCCCGCGCCCAGATCGAGACGGTCGCAGAGATGATGATCGCCTCCAAGGCCACGATCGTGTGCTGGGCGCTGGGGCTGACACAGCAGCGGCACTCGGTGGACACGCTCAAGGAGATCGTCAACCTGCTCCTGGTCCAGGGGAACTTCGGCAGGCCGGGGGCCGGCGCCTGCCCGGTGCGGGGGCACTCCAACGTCCAGGGCGACCGGACCATGGGGATCTGGGAGAAGCCCACCGAGGCCTTCATCGCCGCCCTCGAGGCCGAGTTCGGCATCCCGTTCCCCCGGGAGCACGGCTACGAGTCGGTGGAGACCCAGCACGCCCTGGAGGCCGGGGAGGTGGACGTGTTCGTCTCGATGGGCGGCAACTTCCTCTCCGCGGCCTCGGACACCGAGCACACGAAGGCCGGGCTGAAGCGCACGGGCCTGACCGTCCACGTGTCCACGAAGCCGAACCTCTCGCACGTCGCCCACGGCCGCACCTCCCTCATCCTGCCCACGCTGGGCCGGACGGACGTGGACGACAAGCACGCGGGCGGGCGGCAGTTCGTCACCATCGAGGACTCCATGTCGGTCGTGCACCGCAGCCAGGGCCGGCTGCGGCCCGTCTCCGGGCACCTCCTCGCCGAGCCCGTGATCGTCGCCCGGATGGCGGAGGCGGCCCTCGGGGAGGACCACCCGGTCGACTGGCGCGCGATGGCCGAGGACTACGACCTGATCCGCGACCACATCGCCCGCGTCATCCCCGGGTTCGAGGACTACAACCGGCGCGTGCGCACGAGGGACGGCTTCGTGCTGCCCTCCCCGCCCCGGGACACCCGCACCTTCGCGACCGACATCGGGAAGGCCCGCTTCACGGTGTCCCCGCTGGAGTACCTCACGCCCCCGGCCGGCCACCTGATCCTCCAGACCCTGCGGTCCCACGACCAGTACAACACGACGATCTACGGCCTCGACGACCGCTACCGCGGCATCTCCAACGCCCGCAAGGTGGTGCTCGTGAACCGTGAGGACCTCGCGTCCCTCGGCTTCGCCGACCGCGAGCTCGTCGACGTCATCTCGGTGTTCAACGGCGACGAGCGCCGCGCCGAGGCCTTCCGCCTCGTCGGGTACCCGACCGCCAGGGGCTGCGCGGCCGCCTACTACCCCGAGGCGAACGTCCTCGTGCACAAGGACCTCGTGGCCCGCGAGTCCAACACCCCTGGCTACAAGGCCCTTACCGTCCGCTTCGAGCGGCGCCGGTAGGTCTTGCTCCGGACAGGGCCGAAAACTTCTTGACCGCGTGTGAGTGGCCCCACTAGTTTGTTATATATCAGTTGTATGTGCACCGTGTTCGGTGCACGGCCGGCAGCCTCACGCCAGGGTGCCGCATCCGCTCCCGGAAGGAGCCCCATGACTGCAGAAGCCCTCATCCGCCCCAGCGCTGCGGGCGCCGGCGCACACGGCACCTCCGGTGGCCACGCCGCCGTCCTCACGCTCTCCTGCCCGCAGCGCAGCGGGATCGTCCACGCCGTCTCCCGGTTCCTGGTGGAGCGGGGCTTCGACATCACCGAGCACCAGCAGTTCGACGACGGCGAGGACGGCTCCCTCTACCTGCGCACGGCCTTCAGCTCGGAGGGCGCAGTCGACGCCGACGCCCTCGCCGAGGAATTCGCCGACACCGCGGCCCACTTCGCGATGGACTTCACCTTCCACCCGGCAGCGCCCCCGCGCGTCCTCGTGATGGTGTCGAAGCTGGACCACTGCCTCCACGACCTCATCTACCGGTGGAAGGCCGGGAACCTCGCGGCCGAGCTCGTCGCCGTCGTCTCCAACCACCCCGACCTGCGCCCGATGGCCGAGGCCGCGGGGCTGCCGTTCGTCCACATCCCCGTCACCGCCGAGACCAAGCAGCAGGCCGAGGCCGAGCTTCTCGGCGCCGTCGAGGAGTACGCGGCGGACCTCGTGGTGCTGGCCCGGTACATGCAGATCCTCTCGGACGACCTGTGCCGGCAGCTGGCGGGGCGCGCCATCAACATCCACCACTCCTTCCTCCCCGGCTTCAAGGGCGCCAAGCCCTATCACCAGGCCCACGCGCGCGGCGTCAAGCACATCGGTGCCACCGCCCACTACGTCACCGCCGACCTGGACGAGGGCCCGATCATCGAGCAGGAGGTCATCCGCGTGGACCACCGCCTGTCTCCGCAGGAGCTCGCCACCGTCGGCCGCGACGCCGAGACCCTCGCCCTGGCCCGCGCCGTGCGCTGGCACGCGGAGAACAGGGTCCTCCTCAGCGGCCACCGCACCGTCGTCTTCCCCTGACCCCCGACCTTCCACGAACTCCAAGGGAGCCCCCCATGCCTTCACCACGCGTTGTCATCATCGGAGCCGGGATCGTCGGCGCCAACCTCGCCGACGAGCTCACCGCCAGGGGCTGGACGAACGTCACCGTCCTCGACAAGGGCCCGATCCCCCTCACCGGAGGGTCGACCTCCCACGCCCCGGGCCTGGTCTTCCAGACCAACTCCTCCAAGACGATGACCGAGTTCGCCGCGTACACGGGGCGCAAGCTCGCGGCCCTGAAGCGCCCCGGCTTCGCGGCCTTCAACCGCGTCGGCGGCCTCGAGATCGCCACGAGCGAGCGCCGGCTCGCCGAGCTCAGGCGCCGGCACGGCTGGGCCACCGCGTGGGGAGTCGAGGCACGCCTCGTGGACCCGGCCGAGGCCAAGGCCCTCCACCCGCTCATCGACGAGGACGTGGTCCTGGGCGGTCTGCACCTGCCCGGCGACGGGCTGGCCTCGTCGGTGCTCGCCGTCGAGCTCCTGCGCGAGCGGGCCCAGGAGCGCGGGGCGAAGTTCGTCGGCGGCGTGCAGGTCACCGGCATCGAGCGCGCGGGCGGCCGCGTCACCGGCGTCCGCACCGGCGACGACGTGGTGCCCGCGGACATCGTCATCTCCGCGGCCGGATTCTGGGGCCCCGTCCTCGGCGAGCTCGTCGGCATGCGCGTCCCGCTCGTGCCGATGGCCCACCAGTACGTCAGGACCGCCCCCGTGCGGGAGCTCGCCGAGCAGGCCGACGGCGTCGCCCTCGGCGGCAGCCACGTCCTCGGCACCGGCAACAGCGCCATGCTGCCGATCCTGCGCCACCAGGACGCCGGCCTGTACTTCCGCCAGCACGGCGAGTCCCTCGGCATCGGCTCCTACGACCACCGCCCCATCGCCGTCGGCTACGACGAGCTGCCGGCAGTGGAGGGCAAGGAGATGGGCGAGCATTCGATGCCCTCGCGCCTGGAGTTCACCCCGGAGGACTTCGAGCGGGCCTTCAAGGCCACCAAGCAGCTGCTCCCGGGCCTCGAGGGGGTGGGCATCGCCGACGCCTTCAACGGGATCTTCTCCTTCACCCCGGACGGCGGCTCGCTCGTGGGCGAGTCCCCCGAGGTGCGGGGCTTCTTCATCGCCGAGGCCGTCTGGGTCACCCACTCCGCGGGCGTCGCGAAGGCGGTCGCCGAGCTTCTCGTCGACGGCCAGTCGGCCACCGACCTGCACGAGCTCGACGTCGCCCGGTTCGAGGAGATCCAGCTGACGGACGAGTACGTGCTCGAGACCTCGAAGCAGAGCTTCGTCGAGGTCTACGACATCAAGCACCCGCTCGAGCCCCGCCAGTCCCCGCGCGGGCTGCGCGTCTCGCCGTTCCACGCGCGCCAGCGTGAGCTGGGCGGCTTCTTCCTCGAGGCCGCCGGCTGGGAGCGCCCCCAGTGGTACGAGGCCAACCGCGGCCTCCTCGACACCCTCCCGGCCGAGTGGCAGGCCCCGGCCCGCGACGACTGGTCAGCACAGTTCGACTCGCCCATCGCCGCCGCCGAGGCGCACGCCACCCGGACCAATGTCGCGATGTACGACATGACGGCACTGAAGCGCCTCGAGGTCTCCGGTCCCGGCGCGCTCGCCCTCCTCCAGCGCCTCACGACCGGGCAGATCAGCAAGAGCGTCGGCTCCGTCACCTACACGCTCATGCTCACCGAGGCCGGCGGGATCCGCAGCGACCTCACCGTGGCCCGCATCAGCGAGGACCTCTTCCAGGTCGGCGCCAACGGCGGCCAGGACCTCGACTACCTCACCCGCGAGGCCGCGGACCAGACCGCCGCGTCCCCGTCCGAGTGGGTCCAGGTCCGCGACACCACCGGCGGCACCTGCTGCGTCGGCGTGTGGGGCCCGCGCGCCCGGGACCTCGTCCAGCCGCTCACTCCGGCCGACCTGACCAACGAGGGGCTCAAGTACTTCCGGGCCGTCTCCACCACCATCGCGGGCATCCCCGTGCGCATGATGCGCCTGTCCTACGTCGGCGAGCTCGGCTGGGAGATCTACACCTCCGCCGAGTACGGCCAGAAGCTGTGGGACGCCCTCTGGGGCGCGGGCAGGCAGCTCGGCGTGATCGCCGCCGGCCGCAGCGCCTTCAACAGCCTGCGCCTGGAGAAGGGCTACCGCTCGTGGGGCACGGACATGACCACCGAGCACGACGCCGTGCAGGCCGGCCTCGGCTTCGCCGTCCGCCCCGCCAAGGGCGAGTTCGTGGGCAAGGCCGCCTTCGAAGCCGCCGCGGGCACGGCACCTGCCCGCCGCCTCCGCTGCCTCACGGTCGACGACGGCACCTCCCTCGTGCTGGGCAAGGAACCCGTCTATGTCGGCGGCACGGCCGCCGGCTACATCACGAGCGCGGCGTTCGGCCACACCGTGCGCAAGCCCGTGGCCTACGCGTGGCTGCCCGGCGAGGTCGAGGTCGGCGACTCGGTCGAGATCGACTACTTCGGCACCCGGATCGCCGCGACGGTCCAGGCCGAGCCGCTCGTCGACCCGGAGATGGCCAAGATCCGCGCCTGACCTCCCCCCAGCGGCACGAAGCGGGACCCGCCTCGCCGGAACCATCCCCGGCGAGGCGGGTCCCGCCGTCGTCCGCTGAATCGGCTCAGAGCGCGGCGCGGACCAGGTCCTCGAAGTGGGTCACGTGCTCCTCGGCGAGCTTGGCCGCCCGCTCGGGGTCGCCGTCGATGATCGCCTGCACGAGCTCGGCATGCTCGTGCACGTTGCCCGCGATCGGGGCGAGGCCGGCCAGGACGAAGTTCCACATCCTCTGGGACAGGCTGAAGTACTGGATGAGCGTCGCCTCGACGTATGAGTTGCGCATGGTCGCGTAGATGGCGCGGTGGATGCGCTCGTCGAGCGTCATCGCCTCCTGGTTCGAACCGGTGCCCTCCTGGGCGAGCTCGGCCAGGCACGCCCTCAGGAGGGCGCGGTCGTCATCGGTCACGTGCTCGGCGGCCTTGCGTGCGGCGAAGGCCTCGAGCACCCGCCGCGCGTCCGAGATGGCGCGCAGGTCCTTGATGTTCACCTCGGAGATGATGGTGCCGCGGCGGGGGTAGACCGTGAGCATGCGGTCGGACTCCAGCCGCTTGACCGCCTCGCGCATGGGGGTGCGGCCCACGCCGAGCTCCCGCATGAGTGCGTCCTCGTCCAGCGCGGACCCCGGCGGGAGCCGCATGTCGATGATGCGCTCCCGCAGCTCCACGTACGCGTGCTCGGCCAGCGTACGGCCGGCTCCATTGGCAGTTCCCACGTATCAGATATATCAGACCGGGGCCAGCAGGTCAGCGGAAGCGGTTCAGCACGCGCACGGCGCCCGTGAGCAGGTCAGCGTACCGCTCGTTGGCCATCCCGGGCAGGGGAGCGAAGCGCAGGAGCCGCTGCACGGAGACGGTCTGCGCCTCGGTGTACTTCAGGAGGCCCTCGGCCCCGTGCCGCCTCCCCACCCCGGAGGCCTTCCACCCGCCCATCGGCGCGGAGAGGGAGCTCCACGAGGCGGTGTAGCCCTCGTTGACGTTGACCGTGCCGGCCTCGAGCCGGGCCCCGAGCTCCGCCCCGCGGGCGGCCCGGGTCCACAGGCTCGCGTTGAGCCCCAGCTCGCTGTTGTTCGCCCGGGCGATTGCCTCCTCCTCCGAGGCCACCGGGTAGATCGCCACGACCGGGCCGAAGGTCTCCTCCCGGCACAGGACGGCCGTCTCCGGGACGTCGGCGAGCACGGTGGGGGCGAAGAAGTACGGCCCCAGCTCGGGCCGGGGGCCGCCGCCGGCCAGGACGCGCGCGCCCTGGGCCACGGCGTCCTCGACATGCGCGCGCACCTTCGCGAGCTGGGCCTCCGAGATCAGCGAGCCCATCTCCGCGTCCCAGCCGGCTCCGGCCGCCACGCGCATCCGCCCGACCTCGCCCAGGAACGCCTCGGTGAACCGTGCGCGGACGGCCTCGTGCACGTAGATCCGCTCGGGGCCGATGCACAGCTGTCCGGCGTTGGCGAAGCACGCCCGGGCGGCGCCGGCCGCTGCCGCCGGGACGTCCGCGTCGGCGAGGACGATGAGGGGATTCTTCCCGCCCAGCTCGGCGGAGAAGCCGATGAGCCGTTCGCCGCAGCGCGCCGCGACCTTGCGCCCGGTCGCGCTGGAACCGGTGAACATGATGTAGTCGGCGGCCTCGACCAGCGCCGGCCCGGCCTCGTCCCGCGCGCCCACCACCACTTGGGCCACACCCTCGGGCAGCCCCGCCTCGCGCAGGAGCGAGAGGGTGAGCAGCGCGGTGAACGGCGTCTTCTCGTCGGGCTTGATCACCACGGCGTTGCCGGCGAGGAGGGCCGGAACGGAGTCGCTCGCCGGGAGCGTGAAGGGGTAGTTCCACGGGGTGATGACGCCGACCACGCCCTTGGGGTGGCGGCGCTCGGTGGTCTGCGTGAGCACGGGGAACGCGCCGCCGCGCCGGCGCGGGCGCAGCAGGCCCGGCGCCGTGTGCGCGTAGTAGGCCGCGGTGCGGGACGCGTCCATGGCCTCCTCGAGCGCGGCGAGCCGGGCCTTGCCGGTCTCGGCCTCGATGACGTCGAGGATCTCGTCGCGCCGGTCGAGCACGAGCGAGGCGAAGCGGCGGGCGACGGCGGCCCGCGCCTTCGCGGGCGTCCCCGCCCAGGCCTTCTGGGCGGCGCGCGCCCGGGCCACGGCCACATCGATCTCGGCGCCGGAGGCCTGGCGCACGGCGCCGAGCGGCCGGCCGTCGGCCGGCGCGGTCACCTGGAGCGCGGGGCCGGTGCCGGTCGCGAGGGCGGCCAGGCCGGCGAAGGCCGCCTCGCCCCCGGCGGAAGGCGAGGGGTGCGCGGAGGGGGCGGGCGTCGTCGTCCGGGAGATCATAGACACGAGGGTAGCGCCGCGTCCCCCGCGAAAGCTACTGGTCAGTAACTCCTGGGCAGCCGGTCAGAGGAGCGGTCCCCAGTCGGCGATCGGGATGTAGACGAAGGCGGCGATGGCCGCCGCCGTCAGCGCCACCGCGAGCATCAGGACCAGCTCCGAGCGCTCGCCGAGGAAGAGGGCCACCCAGTGGGCGCCGGCGACGAAGGCGGTGGTGAGCGCGATTCCGAACAGGAGGTAGCTGCCGGCGTCCTGGCCGGGGACGCCCAGCACGCTGACGGCGGCCTCGGCGGCCACGAAGCCGAGGACGGGGGAGACCGCGATCAGGCCCAGGGAGAAGAGTGCATTCCGGCCGCGGCGCGTGGTGGGGCGCCAGCCATGGAATCGCCGGGTCACTGTCTCGGGCCTCCTTCTATCGGAGGTCTACTCTACGGTGCCCGGCGTCGGGGTCCCGCGGCGGCCGCCGGGTCTCAGACCTCGAGGCACTCGTTGATCTGGATGGTCGCGCCGAGGGCGAGGAACGGGTGGTCCTTCAGGAGCGCCCGCACCTCGGAGGCCGAGCGGGCCTCGACGATCGAGTACCCGTCCACCTCCATCTGCGCGCCGGGCTCGCCCCGGGCGAGCTGGCCCACCACGAACAGGGGCGCGCCGAAGTCGACCATCGCCGCGCCCAGGGCCTTCTCCGCCCAGGCCCGGAAGTCGCGGCGCTCCCCGGCCACCTCGTCCATCTCGGGGTAGGGCAGGTCGTGGTAGGTGATGAGGAAGCGCGTCATGGCAGGCTCCTTCCGCTGCTGGGCGCCGGCCCGGCCGGGGTCAGATCTCGACGCACTCGTTGATCTGGATGGTCCCCCCGCGGGCGAGGTAGGGGTGGTCGGCAAGCAGCGCCCGGGCGTCGGCGAGGTCGCGCGCCTCGATGATCGTGTAGCCGTCGATCTCCACGGCGTTGGCGGCCTGGCCGTCCGAGAGCTGGCCGCCGAGCAGCAGCGGGGTGCCGAAGTCCACCAGCGCCGCGCCGAGCGAGCTCTCGGCCCAGGCCCGCAGGGCTCCCCGCGAGGCCTCGACCACCTCGCGCTCGGGGTAGGGCATGCCGTGGTAGGTGATGAGGAAGCGAGTCATGGCCGGTCCTTCCGCGGTCCGTGCCGTAAAGGTACTGCCGATCGGAGCTGGGGTGTAGGGCTGGGGCGCCCTTCTCCGAGGCGCCGCGCGCGTGGTCCCGGCACTGAGCGGAGACGGCAGCGCACCCCGGGACCGTGGCCGCGGGGTGCGCCTGTCAGGCGGGGTGCGTCACATCGTGTTCACGATGAGGCCGATGTGCGTGAAGAAGTTCATGGCGCCGAAGAGCAGGAACACGATGCCCGCGATCATCCACGCGGCCCCGATCCAGCGCACGATCCCCTGGTGCCGGTAGCCGGCGCGCAGCTGCCGAACGGCGAACGGGAACAGTACGGCGCCGAGCCCCACGAGGGCGAACAGCAGCGACATGAACGTCGCCTCGAGCCAGGGCCACTGGGCGAAGGCGCCCGAAATCGGCTCCTGCGGCGGGGCGGCGAAGAGCTGGTACGTGATGCCCGCGGCGGCGATGCCGAACAGGCTCAGGCCGAGGCCGCCGACGAACCACGAGATCGGCCGCGCGACCCGCGCGGCTTCGGCCACGGGGTCAGCAGCCTCGCGGACCAGGGTGCCGCGCTTCCAGAGGTAGAACGCCGCGCCCAGCAGGAGCGCGCTCAGGCCGAGGCTTGTCTCGCCGAAGATCACGTTGTCGAACGGGAAGCCGCCCTTGGCCAGCGGCCAGGTGAGGGTCATGTGCAGGCCGGTGGGGAAGAGCACGAGGCCGAGGACGCCCAGGGCCACCGCCCAGCCGTCGGTCTGGAGCGGCTCCGAACCGGCGACTCCTGCGGTGCGCGCCCTGATGAGGTCCTTGCCGAGCACCACGAGCGCGATCAGCGCCGCGCCCGCGGCCACCGACATGATGGTGTTGTAGGTCGGCATCGTCGACCAGTCGATCTTCAGTCCCATCGGAACCGACATGTCCTACTCCTTGGTCAGTGCGGGTCCCCAGCAAGAACCCATACAGATGTATAGATACTTCCCTCAGCAATCGGCCCGCGGGATTTATTCCGGGCACAATGGGCAGAATGGAGGGCAAGCAGGAGCGCAGCCGCGAGCGCAAGCGGCGCATGGCAGAGGCGGCGGCACGGCTGCTCATCTCGGACGGGCCGGCCGCGATCACCCACCGGCGGGTGGCCGAGGCCGCCGGGCTCGCACCGGGGTCGGGCAACTACTACTTCACCAGCAAGCAGGCCCTCTACGCCGCGGCGGTCGAGGGCGCGGAGGAGCTCCGCTCACGGGAGGCCCAGGCGAGGGCCGAGGCCCTGGACGCGCGCCCCCGCAGCCTCGAGCAGATCGCCCGGGAGCTCATGGATGTGTTCTTCGCCCCGGGGCTCGCCTCCGACGTGGTGGCGCTCCGCCTTCTGCCCATGCTGGACGCAGGCCGCGACCCCGGCCTCCAGCAGATCATGAGCGCCCACCGCCCGCGGCTCGCACGGGCGGTTGCCACGGCCCTCGAACGCATGACCGGGGGCGGCCTCGCGGACGTGGACGTCGAGCTCGTCATGCAGGTCATCGCCGCCTCGCTGCTCCACGCCGATGGCACGGCCCCGGGCGGCGGGCTGGATTCCGCGGCCGCGACGGTGGCCCGCGTCCTCGGGCTCCTGGGCGTCGGGGCGCCATCGGGTCCGTCCGCGAGCTGAGGGAGGCCCTAGCGTTCCGGCAGCGCCGCCAGCAGCACCTCTTTGAAGCTCATCGGGCGGTGCCCGGTGATGGTCTCGACGTCGTCGCTGACGTGCTCCATCTCCCCGGCGGCGATCGCGGTGTAGGTGGAGACCCAGGCGTCGTACTGCCAGTCCGGTGCCGGCCACTTCCGGCGGGACTCGTAGGCCTCGGCCACCGTCTCATCGTGGTAGGTGACGGTCCGGCCGCGGACGGCGGAGATGATGTGCGCGATCTGGCCCATGGTGAGGGCCTCGGGGCCGGTCAGGGTGTAGGTGACGCCGGCGTGGGCTGCCGGGTCGAGCATCACCGCGGCGGCGCAGCGCGCCACGTCCGCCTGGGCGACCACCGCCGCGGCGCCGCTGCCCGCGGGGCCGCGGAGCACGCCGTCGTCCCCCACCATCGCCTCGAGGAAGTCGGCATAGAGGCAGTCCCGCAGGAAGGTGTGGCCGAGGCCGGCGGACTTGATGTACTCCTCGGTGGCGAAGTGGTCCCGCGCCAGGGTGAAGGTGGCGTCCGGGGCGGCCCCCATGAACGAGGTGTAGACCACCTGCCGCACCCCGGCGGCCGCGGCGGCGTCGATGAAGCTGCGGTGCTCGTCCATGCGGGTCTCGCTCTCGCGGCCGGAGACCATGAACAGCGTCTCGACGCCCTCGAGCGAGCGCTCGCAGAGGGTCCGGTCGCCGTAGTCCGCCGGACGCACGACGGCGCGCGGCAGCTCGGGTGCCTTCGCCGGGTTCCGGGGGAGCAGCACCAGGGGCTCCCCGCGCTCGGAGAGGAGCCGGGCCACGTGCCCGCCGATAGTGCCCGTGACGCCGGTGACGCCGAGGGTGGGGGAGCCGTCCATGGTTCAGAGCGTAGCCTCGCCGTGCCGGTGGAGCGGAGCGAAGCGGAGTCGAGACCGCGGAGGCTGAGCGGGATCGAAACCCCAACGAACCAAAACCCCCAAACTCCGCCGTCCGGGTCTACAGTGTGGCCATGACTGAGCAGCGCGACACCGCTGATGAGCCGGCGGAGGACGAGGTCGAGTACCCCGCCGCGCAGGAAGGCGACGGTCCCGGCGACTCCGGCGACGACGCCAACGCCCTCCGCTTCACCGAGGAGGAGCAGCTCATCCACGAGCAGATCCGCCGGCACCGCGAAGAGGCGGAGCGGAAGAAGAAGGCCGGGCAGGGGTAGGGCCTCCTGTCTGATGCCGCGCCGCCCAGGAACGTCGGAGTCAGCTAATAGGCTGAGGGTGTGAGCGATATTGGGGGAATTGCCGACGGCGGTCTGCCGGACGGCCTCTACGAGACCTTGCGGACCGAAGCGCTCCAACAGCGCGTTGTGGCTTTGCGCTCCGGGCGCGCCACGACGTTTGAGGGAATCCCAGAATCCGATGTGCCTGAAGTCCTGGCGCGGCACATCGGGAATGTCGTTCGCGAAAGGCTCGCGTCTGATCGGGCCGAGGATCGGGTCGCCACAGCCAATCGGTTGCTCGCCTCGATAGCGGGACCTGCGGGGGCCGACATTGTCCTGGAGGGGCCGACGCTCCTCCATGCCGTGTATGACTCAACCGATGTGCGGCGCAGGGAGTTGCGGCGTCCTAGCACTCCTTTCAGCGATGCCGCTCTTCTGACCGCGAGTCATGAGGATCCAAATCTTGCCCACGAATTGCGCCGCGAAATCGAGTCTGCGAGTTCGGTTGATCTCATTTGTGCGTTCATCAAATGGCGCGGTCTGAGACTCCTTGAGTCTGAACTGCGCGCTCTCAAGGACCGCGGGACCCGGCTTCGTGTGATCACGACGACGTACATGGGGGCGACCGAACGCCAGGCCATCGACGAACTCGTGCGGCGTTATGGCGCCGAAGTGCGGATCAACTACGAGACGAATGCCACGAGGCTCCACGCCAAGGCGTGGCTGTTCCGCCGCGCGACCGGATTCGACACGGCGTACGTCGGCAGTTCCAACCTCAGCCAGCCCGCACTTCTGGATGGCCTCGAATGGAATGTCCGGCTTTCGGGGATCGGCACACCCCGCCTGCTGCAGAAGTTCCAGATTACTTTCGACTCGTACTGGGAGGACCGGCGGTTCGTCCCCTATGACCCGGACCGCGACGCGGAGCGCCTCGATGAGGCGCTCCGCCGATCGGGCAGCAGCGAGCGCCGGCGAGACTTCGGCCCGACAGGCCTTGAGGTGGTGCCCTACCTGCACCAGCAGGAGATGCTGGATGACCTGGAATCCGAACGGTCAAAGGGGTACCACCGCAATCTCCTGGTGGCAGCGACCGGCACTGGAAAGACCGTGGTGGCCGCGCTCGACTACAGGCGGCTTGCCCAGGACGGCCCTGAAAAGCCGACCCTGCTCTTCGTTGCGCACCGCAGGGAGATTCTGGAACAGTCCCTCGCGACCTACCGCCGGGTGCTCAACGACGGTAGCTTCGGTGAGCTGCTGGTTGGCGGCGAAAAGCCTCGTGAATGGCGGCAGGTCTTCGCCTCGGTGCAGTCTTTCGATGCGGCACTCCTCGAATCCCTGGGGAGCCGTGCCTTCGACATCGTGGTGATCGATGAATTCCACCACGCGGCGGCGCCGACCTATCGACGATTGCTCGAGGGCCTTGAACCACGTGAACTCCTGGGCCTGACTGCAACTCCCGAGCGCGGCGACGGGATCAGCGTGGCCGTCGAGTATTTCGGCGGTCGCACCGCGAGCGAGATGAGGCTCTGGGACGCGCTCGGGGAGGATCTCCTCGTCCCCTTCCACTATTTCGGTGTCGCCGACGAGGTCGACTTGTCGAACGTCGAATGGCGCCGGGGAAGCTACGACCTCAATCAGCTCGATGAGCTGTATACGGGAAACGATGCCCGTGCCGCCAAAGTCATCCAGTCTCTCCGCGACAAGGTCCTGAGCACTGCCGATATGAGAGCCATTGGCTTCTGCGTCTCAGTCCAGCATGCGCAGTACATGGCCCAGGTCTTCATGCGAGCTGGAATTCCCGCTCTTGCGGTCTCCGGAAGCACTCCCGAGGAGGAACGGGCCGCCGCGCTGCGCAAGCTGCGCAGCCGCGACATCAACTGCCTCTTCGCTGTCGATCTCTTCAACGAGGGCCTCGATGTGCCGGAAATCGACACGATCCTCCTCCTGCGCCCGACGCAGAGCGCTACCGTCTTCCTCCAGCAGTTGGGTCGCGGGCTGCGCCGTGCCCCAGGGAAGGCGGTCCTCACCGTCTTGGATTTCATCGGGCAGCAGCATCGGGCCTTCCGGTTCGATGTGAAGTACCGCGCTCTTCTCGGCGTCGGGCGCAGGCGGCTCGGTCGGGAGGTCGAAGAGGAATTCCCGTCGCTTCCCTCGGGGTGCCAGCTGCAGCTGGATCGTGTTGCCCAAGAAATCGTCCTGGACAACGTCAGATCACAGCTGCGACTCTCGCGGCGGGCAGTGGTCGAGGAGATCCGTTCCCATCGGACTACGGACCTCGCCGAGTACCTGCGCGAATCCGGAACCGATCTCCGCGAGATCTATCGCGGAACACGCGACTCATGGACCGGGTATCTGCGCACGGCGGAGCTCATCAGTCTGGATTCGATCCTGGAGCAGGGCATCGCCGCGAAGCTCGCCGGCACCGCGAGCGAGGCGGAACAGCAGATCCTGCGCAAGGTGTCCCGATTCCTCCATGTGGACGATATAGAGCGGGCTGAAGCTTATGCATCGCTCTTGCGCCCCGATGCTCCCCGCATCGATGAACTGGGCAGGCGCGAAATGCTCTTCGCCCGAATGCTGTACTTCAACCTTGAGCTGCAGGGGCAGTTCGGCGTGGAGGATTCCGCAATCGATGCGGGCCTCGACCACGTTCGCAGCTTCCGCTGGGTGCGCTCGGAGATCGAACAGATCGTCGCGATCGCCGCCGACTCAGCGCGGCATACACCCAAGCCGCTGGGACTGGAACTTGCCACGATCCCCATTCAGTCTCATGCCACCTACACCCGTCAGGAACTCCTGGCGGCATTCAAGCTCGCTGGGAACCGGATCGCCAATCATCGAGAAGGAGTGGCCTGGTGTCCCGAGACAGGCGTCGATGCATTCCTGGTCACTCTCGAGAAGGACGAGAGAGATCATTCACCGACCACGCTCTACAAGGACTATGCAATCAGCCCCGAGCTGTTCCACTGGGAATCACAGAGCACAACGGCCTCGACCTCGATCGCCGGGAAGCGCTATTTGTCAGGTGACTCGCACGTCGTGCTCTTCACGCGGCAGGCCGCCGAAGACGAAAGGGGCATGACCCAGCAGTACACATGCCTCGGCGCGGCTCGCCATGTCAGTCATTCAGGCGAGAAGCCGATCGGAATCACTTGGAAGCTGCACCGCCCCATGCCGGCCGACGTGTTCGCCGTCGCGAACTCCGTGGCGGTGTAGAAGCGCCCGCGGGCTGAGCCTCCCCCAAGCCGTCCTTCCGCTCGCTAGAGGGACCGCTGGGCGTGCTTGAGCCTCGACGCCCGTGGCGCCGAGGCGCCACGGGAAGACCAGCGCTTTCCCCATCTGCGAGTTCCGCGCGATCGAGGAGTTCTTGTCCTGACGGCGCCGCGGCGGCGGGCACGCACCCGGAAAGGTGCGGGACCGCCGTCGTCCGAGCGGCTTCTCCGGAAGGGGCGCGCGGCGCGCCGTGGCTCCCTTGACGCTGGTGTGGGGCGAGCGGACCCTTGGTGCTACGCGGCGTGCTGGGAGCTCGTAGCAGGAGGGTGATCCCATGCGCGTTGAAGCGGCAGCCCGGTCGGTGGCGCCCCACGACGTCTCGTTCATCCACCTTCCTTCCCGGCGGCCGTAGGGCACGGCGGGAACTGCCGTGCAGTCGCGGGGAGGGTGGCGCCAGCGCCGAGCGGCGGGCTCAGGACCGCCGCACCGCCGCCGCGGCGGCCGTCATCTGGGGCCCCCTCGGTTGACCCTGCCCCGCGCGGCTCGGGAGGATGGAGCAATGCCTACCACTCCTCCGGGCCTGACCCTGGCACTGCGGCTCGTCGGCGAGGGCGTCCCCGACGGGCTCGCCGCCGTGCTCGCCGAGGCCTGCGCGCTCCCGCCCGGCCGCCGCACGGGCGAGGCCGCCGGCTGCGTGCTGGACCAGGCCGGAACGCTGCGCGTGGTCGAGCTGCTCGAGGGCCAGCTGGGCCCGCAGGTGTCCACCCGGGACGCCGTGGTCGCGCTGCTGGGCGCCGGCGCGGTGCTGTTCGGGGCGGAGGAGTCGGCACGCCTGGTCCTCAAGCACATGCCGGCGGCCGAGCAGGCGCTGCAGGAGATGGCGCAGGAATCCGAGGAGGCGGCGTGGGAGGACCCGCTGCTGTCCGTGGAGGCCAAGGCTGAGCCCCTCATGGTGCGCGCGGCGCTCGAGATCGCCGCGGCGTCGGACCCGAACTTCAACCGCGAGCTGTACACCGACGAGTCGGTGCTGATGCCCGGGTTCATGATCGTCCCGCAGGGCAACGCCGACCCCGTCGAGCTCAACGGCGCCCTGGTGAGCACCCCGGGCGGCTTCGTCTTCGTCCTCAGCGACGGCCTGCTCTCCGCGGAGACCGCCGGCCTCCTGCCCGTGGAGCGGCTCGGCAAGGGCGCGCAGGAGTTCCTGCTCGGGCAGATCAGCGCCGCCGTGTTCCTCGTGCCGGACTCGGTCGAGGAGCTCGAGGCGGGGGAGGGGACCGAGCTTGGCCGTTCCCCGGACGGCGAGCTGTACGCCCACTTCGAGGTGCCCCCGCGCGGGGTGGTCAGCATCGGCCTGGTCTACTCGCACTGGCCCGCGAGCCGGCAGGAGGTCCTGCTCCGGCGGTTCGAGACCATCATGGA
>NZ_BAAGSN010000009.1:19908-46707 GCF_054782415.1 Sinomonas soli
CGGTCAGTCCTCCGCGGCGACGGCCACGGCGGGAGCGGGGATCGGCTCGATCCGGCCCATGAGGAGCAGGTACGAGGCGAGGCCGCCCACGAGGGCGATGCCGCCGATGATGAACGCGTAGAGGAAGTGACCGGTGGCGTCGACGATGAAGCCGGTGACGATCGGGGCGGCGACGCCCGCGAGCAGGTTCACGCAGTTGACGATCGCCGCGAGGGAGCCTGCGCTGCCCTCGGGGGCGATCAGGGCCGGAAGCGAGTTGCTGGTCACGTAGACCAGGGCGATCCCGGCGCTGCCGATCGCGATCCACGTGATGGCCACGATCGGGGAGTTGCTGAATGCGGCGCCCACGGTGAACAGGGCCACGATCATCCCGGCGACGAGCACGCCCTTGCGGACCTTGTCCGGGTTGGCGCCGCGGCCGATGACCCGGTCGACCCACCAGCCGCCGATCGTGAGCTCGGAGACGAACATCGCCAGGGCCGGGACGGCTGCGTAGATGCCGCTCTGGAGAACGCTCTGGTTCATGCTCGTCTGCATGTAGCCGGGCAGCCACGTCAGGAGCATCCACAGCACGTAGCCCGCACCGGCCAGGCCCAGCGAGAGCCCCCAGACCTTGCGCTGGCGCAGGAGGTAAGCGATGGTCTTCCAGTCGCTCGCGGGGCGCACGTCCTCGCTCGTCGCGCCGCCCTCGATGATGTAGCGGTACTCCTCGGCGGAGAGCGTGCCCTTGGCGAGCTTGTGCTTGGGGCCGGTGTAGCGCCAGAGGAAGGCGCCCAGGAACACGAGGGAGAGGACAGCCTGGAGCCAGAAGGCCTCGCGCCAGCCCCACGTGGCGACGGTGAAGGCGATCAGCGGCAGGCCCAGGACGTTCGCCAGGCGCGTCCCGCTGTCGAAGATCGCGGTGCAGAGCCCGCGCTCGTGCCGGGGGAACCAGAGTCCGGTCGCCTTCATCGCGCCGGGGAAGGCGGGGGCCTCCGCGACCCCCAGGAAGACGCGGGCGAGGACGATCACCCAGGCGCCGGAGGCGATGGCCGTCAGGACCGAGGCCACGGTCCACAGCACGGCGCTGGCTCCCCAAACCTTCTTGACGCCGAACCGGTCCAGCAGCATCCCGGAGGGGATCTGCATGATCGCGTAGGACCACAGGAAGGCCGAGGAGAGCACGCCGAACTCGATCGCGGTGAGGCCGAACTCCTTGGTGAGCGGGCCCTGGGTGACGGAGATCGAGAGGCGGTCCACGTAGTTGATGAGGATTCCGAAGCCCATCAGCAGCGCGACGCTCCAGCGGGCCTTGCCGCGGGGGCGCACCGCCTTGACCGCAGGCTCGTGGTGGGTGTTCTTGGATGCTTGAGACAGCAAAGGAAGCTCCTGGGCAATGAAGAGAAGGACTCACTGCACGAAGCCGGGCGTGGTGCGCTCCGGCCCGTGCGCGGCAGGCCCGCCGTGGCGGCGCCGCCGATGGTTCAGCTGCGGTGGAGTGCTCTGCGTCGAACGTGGCGTCAGGCGAGACCGATGGGCGGCCGCGGACGGCCTGTCGGTCTTGGGCGTCCACGGACGATCAGAGTCTGGGGAAGGCGGCGACGTTGCCGGCGCTTCCCGGCGCGCACCGAACTCGCCTTCAGCGCGGCGCCAGCAGAGGGATTCATCGGATTGCCATTTCTGTGTCGGCGAGGCGGCCGAGTGAGCTGCCTCACGTTCTGGATTGGTATACCCAGAGTAGGACCCTCACTTGCTATTTCGCAAGAGGAAATTATGATTTCGCATTGCGGAAGTAATCGAAAGCCGAGGTGTGCCCTCTGGCCCGCGGGGAGCGCCGTCCGTAGGCTTGGCCCCAGGCGTCCGGCGAGCCGCCGGAGCACCGCCCAGGCACGGCGAAGGGGCTGGCACAGATGACCAAGACGCACGTCCACGAGTCACACAGGATCTCGGACCACGAGCACGGAGACGGCTGCGGCCACGAGGCGGTGGAGCACGGCGACCACGTCGACTACGTGCACGACGACCACCGCCACTTCCTCCACGGAGACCACTACGACGAGCACGAGCACGTCGCCGAGCACAGCGCCCAGGACCACCGGCACGGGCCCGGCTGCGGCCACGAGGAGATCCAGCACGGTGACCACGTCGACTACGTCCACGACGGCCACAAGCACGCAGAGCACGAGCACCACTACGACGAGCACTGAAGAGATCCCGCTCGCCGGCGGGGACGTCACCGAGGGGATCGTGCGCGTGGCGGACACGGTGCGCCGGCCCCTCGGCCCGCACTCGCCGCTCGTGCACGCCGTCCTGACGCACCTCGAGGCCGTCGGCTTCGACGGCGCGCCGCGCTTCCTCGGGATCGATGCGCGGGGCCGCGAGGTACTCACCTTCATCGAGGGGGAGGTGGCCGGCCGGCCGCACCCGGCGTGGCTCGCCGACGATGCCCGGCTCGCCTCCGTGGCGCGCCTCCTGCGGGCGTACGACGACGCCATGGCCGGCTTCGCGCCCCCGGCCCACCTCCTCGAGCCGGTCGCCCCGCCGGAGCTGCCCGGCATGCCGCCGGAGCCGGACGCCGCCCCGGAGCTGATCGGCCACCTGGACATCACGCCAGAGAACGTCGTGTTCCGCGGCGGCGAGGCCGTGGCCCTCATCGACTTCGACCTGGTCCGCCCCGCCACCCGCGTCGACGAGGTGGTGAACCTCTGCCTCCACTGGGCGCCCCTGTCTCCCGAGCGGGACCGCAGCGGGGCGCTCAGGCGAGCCGACGCCGTCGTGCGCACCCGCCTCGTGGCGGACGCGTACGGGCTCGACGGCGCCGCGCGCGCCCGCCTCGTCCCGACAGCGGTCCGGCGGACCGAGCGGTCGTGGCACCTCATGCGCCACCGCGCCCAGACGCTCGGGGGCGGCTGGGCGCGGATGTGGGAGGAGGGCGTGGGGGAGAGGATCCGGCGCCGGCTCGCGTGGCTCGAGGGCGAGGGGGAGCGGATCAGCGCGGCGCTCGACGCCTCTGTCCCTCCGCGGCCCGACCGGCGCGGCGGTCCAGCACCGGCAGTATCGTAGAGACGTGACCTACACCGGTTCACCCCGGGCACCCGGTCACGGGCGCTCGCATCCGATCACCGAGCTGAGGGTGGCGTTCGGCGAGGATGTCTACGACCACCCCGAGGAGCGCGGACTCGGAGAGTGCGATCCCGAGACGATGGAACAGCTGTGCCGCGTGCGGGACGTGCCCGAGACGCTCGTGCGGATCTACCGCGCGCTGCCGCCGGGCTTCGGCCGGATCAACCGGGGCGACTGGGTCACGCTCTCGAAGGAGTACGCGCGCCAGCACGCGATGCGGGATGACGTCGCGTCCCATGACTGGCCCATTGTGGAGGCCGACGTGCCGGCGCACACCGTCTACACCGGCGGCCAGGACCTGGATGAGTACGGGTACGACGGGCCATCGCTCACCGGGCTCCGGGACGAAGGCGCCGACGGCGAGGGCTAGGGCGCGCCGCGCTCTCTCCGCCCGTCGCCTCTCCACGGGGACATGGGCGCAGGGACGTCAAGAGGCCTAGAATAGGAGAAGCGATCGGCAATCTTGCCCTTGGCTTTCCGTCTTCTGGTAGCGCCTTCCCCAGGCGCCAGCAGCCGATCGAACGGTTTCCCCTCACCGTGGCTCCCAGTCTCAGCATCGCGCCGGCAGCCGGCCGGCCATGACACCGTCGGGCGGGCCGGTGATGCAGGCACGCCCGACCCGCGCCCGCAAGGGTGTGTTCGTCCTCGACGACCACGAGCTGGTCCGCACCGGGCTGAAGGGTCTCCTGCGTTCGGCAGGCATCGACATCGCGGGGTCATCAGGATCGGCGAGGGAAGCCGCCCGGCGCATTCCCGCGCTGATGCCGGCTCTCGCTGTGCTCGACGATCGGCTCCCCGACGGAACCGGCCCAGATGTGTGTCGGGCCGTGCTGGCCATCGATCCGCGGATCCGGTGCGTGATCATCACCGACGAGGATGACGAGGCCGCCCTGATCGGGGCGGTCATGTCGGGCGCCTGGGGCTGCCTGTCCAAGCAGGATGACGGGAGCGAGACCGTCCGGCTCGTCCGCCGCGTGCTGGGCGGCCAGACCGCCTACAGCTCGTTGTTCAGGGCCATGCTGCTGGAGCCCCGGGCGGCACCGTTGGTGGAACGGGGGCTGGGGGTGTTGGGGTCCCAGGAGCTCAAGGTGCTCCTCCTCATCGGGCAAGGGCTTGCAGGCCGCGAGATCGCCGCCACGACGGGCCTTGCGGAGAAGACCATCAAGAACATGACCTCGGTCCTGCTGCAGAAGTTGGGCGTCAACAACCGGACTCAGGCTGCCCTGCTGGTGGTCAAGGAGCTCGACCGCTCCGCTGCGACCCAACGCGGAGGTCGGCTGGGCCAGCCGGAAGGGCCCACCGACGCGGTGACCTCGGCCCTGCTGGACTGCGTGGCCGAAGCCGACGGCCCCCTCGCGGAGGGTGGCGAGGGCGGAGGGCTGGCGGGGAGACTCGGCCGCGCCCTCGAGGACGCCCGCACCGCCGACCCACCATCATCAGCAGGCACGCCTCAGGAGGGCCTCCAGCATGAGCACAAACTACGTCCGCGGCGCCTCGATCACCGCTGCGGCATCCCAGTCGGAAATACAGCAGATGCTCATGGCCCACGGCGCCACCGGCTTACGGTGGAGCTGGGAGGACGGCAAGGCAGCGATCGCGTTCAGGGCAGGCGAGCGCCGGTTCCGGATCGTCCTCGCGCTGCCGCAGACGGCAGACAGGCTCCCTCCACGCAGCACGCCGTACGAATCCCCCAAGACTCCGCAGGACGTCGGCCGCCAACGTTGGCGGCAGCTGTCCCTGCTGATTCGGGCAAAGCTCGACGCAGTGGGCTCGGGCATCGCCACGTTCGACCAGGAGTTCCTGGCCTACATGCTCGATCCGGAGGATGGCGCCCCTCACATCGTGCCCTCGTCCCGGACTCGCGCGTGAACGAGCTCAAGCCGTCGTTGACCATTAGGGCGGGCGTAGCTGGTCGTCGGCGCATCCTCGGACTCGCGGTCGCCCAGGACTTGCTCGCGGGCGGCGCAGTGCGGCCGACGACTTCGCCGAGCGCTACACGAGCGCGGCCGCGGGCAGCAGGATCCCGTCGAAGAACCCCGCGAGCTCGGCGTGGGCGTCGAGCGGCAGGACCTGGGCGACGTACTGGTCCGGGCGGACCACCACGATGGCGCCGCGATCGCGGTCGATCCCGCGCTCGTCGAAGATGTCCCGGCCGGCCTTGAGGTCCGGGGCGAACATCTTCTCGTAGTCCACGAGCCCGAACCGGCCCTTGCACGGCTTGAGGAACGCCGGCAGCTTCTCCACCGCGAGGTCCCGGTGGCCCTGCTGGAAGACGGCGCGCACGTCGAACACGGCATCCGGGTCGGCGCCGTCGGGCGTGAAGCGCCGCACCGGCGACTCGGGGGACTCGGCGAGGAACCGGCAGAACCGGGAGATGCCGGACTCGGGGGAGTGGGGGTCGCCCGCGCCGGCGAAGGCGTAGATCCGCCACCGTCCGTCCGCCCGGGCCACGTGCCCCAGACCGATCTCCTTCGCATCGGCGACCCGGACCACCGGCGCCGAGTAGAAGCGCTGTCCCACGGGGAAGCCGGCGGCGACGGACTGGTGCCGGCCCGGGCCCGTGAGCCGCCCGGCGGCGTACTCGGTCGCGAAGCCCGCCGTGAAGCGGCCGGCCTCGGTGAAGATGCGCTGCTTCTCCGCCGCGTCCACGCCGCCGGCCTCGGGGTGGTCGGGGTCCTTCGGCTTGGCTGCCATCATCGTGGAGAAGCGCAGGTCGAAGTCGATGAGCTCCTGCGCGATCACGCGGCGCTCGCCGGCGTACGTGTCCAGGAGCGACTCCGGGCTGCGCCCCTCGAGCACCGCGGCCAGCTTCCAGCCCAGGTTGAAGCCGTCCTGCATCGAGACGTTCATGCCCTGGCCGGCCTTGGCGCTGTGCGTGTGGCAGGCGTCGCCGGCGATGAACACGCGCGGGGTGCGGGTGCCGCGCTCGGCATCGGCCACGTCGTCGAACCGGTCCGCGATCCGCTGCCCCACCTCGTATACGGACCACCACGCGGTGTCCTTCACCTCGAGCGTGTAGGGGTGCAGGACCTCCTGCGCCGCCTCGACGATCGACTCGCGGGTGAACCGCTTCCGGGCCTCGCGGTCGCCCGGCTCGAGGTCGCCGAGGTCCACGTAGAAGCGGACCAGGTAGCCGCCCTCACGCGGGATGATGAGGATGTTCCCCCCGGACGGCCCCTGGATCACGGACTTGAGCCGGATGTCGGGGAAGTCCGTCACCGCGAGCACGTCCATGACGCCCCACGCGTGGTTGCGCGCGTCGCCGCGCAGCTCGATCCCGAGCGACTTCCGCACCGCGGACCGCGCGCCGTCGCAGCCCACCACGTACTTCGCGCGGACGACGGCGGTGTCCCCGCCCTCGCGCCGGAGGGTCACCTCCACGGGGTGGTCGCCGCCCTCGGGCAGGACCTCGACGCCGGTGACCTCGAGCCCGTAGTCGGGGACGAGCCGGGAGGGGGAGGTGCGCATCTTCTCGAGGAGGTAGTCCTGCATGCGGGCCTGGTTGACGATCACGTGTGGGTACTCGGACAGGCCCTCGGCCACGTCCTGGATCCGGCCGGTGCGCCCGATCCCGCTGCTGGCAGGCCCCCAGAACGCGGTCTCGTTGACCCAGTACGCCTCCCGCAGGAGCTTCTCGGAGAGGCCGAACGCGGTGAACATCTCCACCGTGCGGCAGGCCACGCCGTCGGCCTGGCCGATCTCGAGGGGCCCGTTCCTGCGCTCCACGACGCGCGTGGTGATGCCCGGGAACTCGGCGAGCTGGGCGGCGAGGACCACGCCCGCGGGGCCGGTGCCGACCACGAGCACGTCCACCTCCTCCGGCAGGGCGCCGCTGCCGGCGGCCGGCTCGAAGCCGGGGGCCGCAGGCCGCTCTTCGGGGTCTCCGGGACGGTAGCCGTCAAGGTAGAACTGCACAGACGCTCCTCGTTGCTCGCACGGGCGCCCTCAGCGGTCCCGCGGTGGGGGTCGGCCCCGCGGGCGGCACTGCCCGCGGGGCCCTCCATCGAGGGTAGTGACAGGCGTCACTGGTCTGGCGACTTTCTTCTGCTGTGCAGAATGATTGCGGTGCTCAGGGCGCGAGCTCGTGCCGGAGCGCCGCGCACGCGGCGTGCAGCGCGGCCACCGTCTCGGTCCGCTCGAGGGCGGCGGCCCGGGAGATGGGCGCGCTCAGCGTCACGGCGAGCGTCCCCGGCCGGTCGGGCAGGGCGAGCGCCGTGCCCACGGCGGCGATCTCGGGCTCGGTCCGGCCCAGGTTGAGCGAGTACCCGCGCGCCCGGATGCCGGCCAGCTCGCCGCGCAGGTCCGCCAGCTCGGCCGCGGTGAGGCCCTGGCCGCCCAGCTGGGCGCCGCGGCCGGTGTAGAGCTGGGCCACCACCGCGTCGGGCAGGGCGGCGAGGGCCGCGAGGCCGCCGGACGAGGTCCGCGCCGGCAGGACCGTCCCGGTGCGGTCCCCCACGCGGAGAAGCTGCGGGCCCTCGGCGGTGAAGAGGAAGCGCACGCCCGCGCCCACCCGTTCCACGAGGTTCACCGTCTCGCGGGTCTGCGCCGCGAGGGCCTCGAGGTGGGGCCGCGCCGCCGCGACGAGTCCGCGCACGTGCCGCTGCGCGGGCCCTGCGGCGAGGCTCGGGCCGGCCGTGTAGCGGCGCTGGTCGTCCTGGAGGGCGAAGCCGCGGAACACGAGCGTGGACATGAGGCGGTGGGCGGTGGAGGGCGCGACCCCGAGCTCGCGCGCGGCGTCGGCGATCCGCAGCCACTCGCGCTCCTGCAGCAGGAGCAGGATCCGCAGCGCGTTGTCCACCGAGTCCACGGCGTAGGCGGGCCGCTTGACGATCCTGATGTTCTGCACAGCAGAATTCTAGGCGCTGGCACCGCCTTCGGCCAGAGGAGCGAGGGAGAACCGGTGGGAGGTGCCGGGGTGGAGGAGGGCCTCCTCGGCGCCCGCCCGGAGCCGGACGGGGGCGGCGTCGCCGGGGGCCGAGGCCACGTCGAGTGCCGCGTGGGTGAGGTGCACCTCGAGGAGCTGGTCCCGGTACCGCACCCGGAACGAGACCGAGCGCACCTCGCGCGGCAGCCTCGGAGCGAACACGAGGGCATTGCCCGTGAGGCGCAGGCCCGCGAAGCTGCGCTGCACCACGTCGATCGAGCCGGCCATCGCCCCCAGGTGGATGCCTGTCTGGGTCGTCCCGCCCTGGGTGTCGTCGAGGTCGGCATCCAGGACCTCGCGGAACGTCTCCCACGCCCGCTCGGGGTCCACCCCCGCCAGCACCGAGGCGTGGGCCACCCGGCTGAGCGTGGAGCCGTGCGCGGTGCGTGCGAGGTAGTAGTCCACCGCCCGCTCCAGCTGGGCCGCCGTCACGGTGTAGCCCAGACGTGCCAGTACGGCGAGGAGCTCCTCCTCGCCGAGCAGGTAGAGCAGCATGAGGGTGTCCGCCTGCTTGGCGAGGCGGTAGCGGTTGGTCGTGTCCCCCTCGGCCTCCAGGATCAGGTCGAGCCGTTCGATGTTGTGGTACTTCTCCCGGTAGGCGTCCCAGTCCAGCTCGGCCAGGTCCGCGTAGCCTGCGAACTGGCTGATGATGCCGTCGTCGTGGAACGGCACCGCCATGCGCCGGCTCAGGTGCTCCCAGCTCCGCACCTCCTCGGGGCCGATCGCGAGCCTTGCCAGGAGGTCCTCGCGGTCGTGGCCCTCGACGACCCCGAGGATCCGGCAGGCCTGCTGGCAGGTCCAGGCGGCCATGACGTTCGTGTAGGCGTTGTCGTCGAGTCCGGGCGCGTCCCGGTCCGGGTAGCCGGTGTGGTACTCGTCCGGGCCCATGACTCCGCGCACGTGGAACCGGTCCTCGGCGGCGTCGTGCTCCGCGAGCGAGGCGAACATCCTCGTCACCTCGACCACGAGCTCGGCGCCGTGCCGCAGCAGCCAGAAGCGGTCCTGGGTCGCCTCGAAGTACTGCCAGGCGCTGAACGCGACCGCCAGCCCCACGTGCCGCTGCAGCCGCGAGACGTCCGGGATCCAGCGCCCGGAGCGGCGGTTGAACAGCCACCGGGGGGTCTCCTCGCGCCCGTCGCTGCCGCTCTGCCAGGGGAAGAGCGCCCCCTTGAGCCTGGCCTCGGACGCCGCGTGCCTCGCGGCCGGGAGCCGCCGCCAGCGGTAGGCGATGAGGGAGCGGGCCACGGCGGGGATCCGGGAGGTGATCAGGGGCAGGACGAACAGCTCGTCCCAGAACACGTGCCCGCGGTACCCCTCCCCGTGCAGTCCCCGGGCGGGCACGCCCACGTCCAGCTCGGTGACGAAGGGCGAGAGGGTCTGGAGCAGGTGGAACACGTGCAGGTTCACCACGGGCTGGACGTCCTTGGCGGCCTCGACGCCCACGGTGAACAGCCGCAGCACGCGCTCCCAGACCGCCGTGTGCGCGGCGGCGAGCTCGTCGAACCCGGCCGCCGACCGCTCGAGCGCCGCGGCCGCCCCCGTCCGAGGAGACGAGATGGCACGGTCCCGCGAGGTCGCGAACACGCACGTCTTCGCCACCCGCACCGGGACCCCGTCCGCGAGCCGGAGGGTGAATGCGCGGTAGTGCAGCCCGCCCACCCGGCCCCCGGTCGACTCCGCGGGCACCCGCCCGTCCACGGTGTGGCGCAGGGCCACGGCGATCCGGACCCCGCTCTGGAGCGTCTCGGCCTCGACCACGACGCCGGCTGCGGCCTCCGCGTCCGCGTCGTCGCCGGCGGGGGTCACGTCGCGCAGGTGCCGGCGGGCCAGGAGGGCGTCCTCGAGCACGTTCTCGTTCGCCACGTCCACGTCCACCCCGCTGCGCAGCTCCGCCTCCCCGCTCCAGCCGTGGGCCGTCACGGTGGTCTCGAGGGCCATGAGCTGCTGTTCCGCCATCGAGACGAACCGGCGCTGCTCCACGCGGAGCCGCCGGCCGGCGTCGTCCTCGAGGTCCACCTCGCGGCGCAGCACCGCGGCACCGAGGTCCAGCACGCGGCGCTCGCGGCGGACCGTCAGGCCGCCCCGCGACCACCACTCGCCCCCGGCGAGGCGGAGGTCCACCGGGAGCCAGTTCGGGGCGTTGACCAGATGCTCGTCCTCCGTCTCCTGATCCTGGACCAGGTTCACCACCCGGTTGTACACCCCGCTCAGGTACGTGCCGGGATATCCCGTGCCGCCGTGGATCGACTCGGGCGCGGCCCCGCGAACGCCGATGTACCCGTTGCCGAGGGTGGTCAGGGCCTCCCGGTGGCCCTCGTGGCCGGCGTCGAAGCCCTCGTAGGCGAGCGTCCACGGGTCCGCGAGCACGAGGCCCAGGTCCAGCTCGCCCACGTCCCCGAGCACGAGGTCGGCCCCCGCGTCCTCGAGCTCGGCGCGGCGGCCGGCGCGGTCGATCCCCACCACGAGCCCGAACCCGCCCCGGCGGCCGGCCCGGACACCGGCCTCGGCGTCCTCGATCACCACGGCCCGGGCAGGATCCACGCCGAGGCGCCGGGCGGCCTCGAGGAAGAGGGCCGGATCGGGCTTGCCGGGGAGGCCGAGCTCGGCCGCCTCGTTCCCGTCCAGGACGAGGTCGAACGCGTCCTGCAGGTGCGCCGCCGCGAGCACCGGGCGCGCGTTCCGGCTCGAGGTCGCGAGCGCCACGGGGATGCGGCCGGCGCGCAGCCTGGCCACGAGCCCGGCCGACTCGGGGAAGACCTCCACCCCGGACGCGGCCAGGTGCCGGCCGAAGAGCTCGTTCTTGCGGGCTCCCAGCCCGTGGACGGTCCACGCCCCGGGCCCGTCGCGCCCGCTGCCGGCGGGCAGCGTAATGCCGCGGGCGCCCAGGAAGGCGGTGACCCCCTCCTCGCGCGGGCGCCCGTCCACGTACTGAAGGTAGTCCTCGTGCCGGAACGGGCCGGTGTCCGCGCCGGCGCCCACGCGGGGGTCGCGCAGGACCGCGTCGAAGAGCTCCCGCCAGGCGGCCTCGTGCACGGCCGCGGTGTCGGTGACCACGCCGTCGAGGTCGAAGATGACCGCGCTGAACGGCGGCTGGATCGCTTCCACCGTGGGGGACCGCATGGCCCATGCCTACCAGTGGCGGGCGGCCACCTCAACTGTCCGCGCGGATCCGGCCAGTTCCGGGTCCGGCTACTCCTGCCCGGTCGGGGACCTCTCCAGCAGGCGCTCCTCGAGGTCCTGGCCACGGCCGGCGGACGGCTTGGGGACGTAGGTGAAGCTCGAGGTGGCGAGGACCTTCCCGCCGGCGTCCGCCACGTCCACCGAGGCCACCACAATCGTGCGCCCAGCCCGCACGATCCGCGCCGTCGCGATCGCCGGCCCCACCCGCGAGTTGTCGATGAAGTTCAGGTTGGACTGCACGGCCAGCGGGAAGTGGCCCGGTTCCACCACCTGCATGGCCAGGAACGTCCCCGTGACGTCCGCCGCGCCGAACAGCGCCGTGGCCGCGAACATCCCGCCCGCCTGCCGCAGGCGCGCGGCGAGCGGCATGCGCATGGCGAGGGACGCGCCGTCGCACGCGTGCGGCTCGATGCCGAGGGTGTCCGTGATCTCCTCGAATCCGAGGCCCGCGCGGAACGCGTCCCATCGGATCACGAACTCCTCGAGGCTGGCGGGCACGGGCATGCGGGGTCCTTTCGCTCGGGCGGCCGGTCCGGATGGATCCGGAAGCGGCGCGCTGGTGCCACCGACCGCGGGGGCCGGCAGGTTACTCGGCCGCACCCGGCTGCGCGCCGGCTCGGGTCCGGTCGGCGATCCACGCGCCCACCCCGGGGCCGAGGATCTCCGCGCCGGCGGGGGCCAGGAGCGCGCCGCTCGCGAGCCCGGACAGCGGGGCGTCCACCGTGACCACCGGGCGCGGGTCATGCCGGGCGAGCAGCAGCCGGCGCACGAGCTCGGGCAGCCGCACCGCCTCCGGGCCGGCGACCGTCGCGTCCCGGGCCCTCCTGCTGGTGGCCTCGCGGACCAGGACCTCGGCCACGGAGGCGACCGCGATGGGCTGGACGTACCAGTCCTGGACCGTGACGCGGTCCTCGGCATAGTCCACGGCGCTCGAGCGCTCCGCGAACTCGAACCACTGCGCCGACCGGACCACGGAGACCTCGAGCCCGCTGTCCCGCGCGGCGTCCTCCTGGTCACGCTTGGCCACGTAGTAGCTGAACGCGTCGAACTCGGGCTTCTCGATGTTCGCGATGGAGAGCAGGACGAGGCGCCGCACCTCGGCCTCGACGCACGCGTCCGCGAGGTTCCGGCCCGAGCGCACGACGGCGTCGAAGCGGCTCATGCTCTCATCCGGCGGTGCAGGGCTCGAGGCATCGATGGCCACGTCGACGCCGTCGAGCGCCTCGACGAGCCCCTCGCCCGTGACGAGGTTGACCCCGGCGCTGCGGGTCAGCACCACCACGTCGTGGCCCTGCTCGTCGGCCAGCGCGGCCACCCGCGAGCCGGCCGTCCCCGTTCCACCCACCACGGCGATCCTCATGGCCCCAGCCTAGAGCGCCGGTGCGTCTCGCTGGTCGGGCGGAGTCGAAACCGCTGTGGTCCGACCGCTACGCTCTGACCCATGGCACGAGCGACCGATGCACCCGAGGCACTCCCGCAGGGGGCCGCACGGCCCAGCCCTGCCCGGCTCGCGTTCCTGGGGCTGTGCCTCGTGCTCATCGGCCTGAACCTGCGCACCGCGTTCTCCAGCTTCGGGGCCGTGCTGACGGAGGTCCGGGCCAGCGGCTCGGTGCCCGAGTGGGGCATCTCCCTGCTCACCACCGCCCCCGTGACCCTGCTGGGGGTCTTCGCCCCCCTCGCGCCCGTCCTCTCCCGCAGATTCGGCTCCAAGCGCGTGCTCCTCGGGGCCATGGCCGTGCTGACCGCAGGGCTCCTCGTGCGGCCGTCGGAGTGGGGCCCGGCCGGGCATCTCCCGGGGCTCATCCTCGGCACCGCACTGTGCGGGGCCGCGATCGCCCTGTGCAACGTGATCCTGCCGAGCGAGGTCAAGCAGGACTTCCCGCACCGGCTCGGACTCATGGGCGGCCTCTACACCGCGGCGATCGTCGCCTCGGCGGCGCTGGGCGCGGGGTTCACGTACCCGGTGTTCGAGGCCACGGGGTCCTGGAGCTCGGCGCTGCTGTTCTGGGCGTTCCCGGCCCTGGCCGTCGCCGTCCTGTTCGCCCCCGTGGCGCTGCGCGCCCGCCACCGCCCGGTCCCGGCCGGACACGCCTCCGCGGGCGGACCGGGCGTGTGGCGCTCGCCGGTCGCGTGGCACGTGACCCTCTACATGCTCTTCCAGGCCATGACGTCCTTCAGCGTGTTCGCCTGGCTGTCCCCGATCCTGCGCGAGCGCGGGATCGACGGCGCCACGGCCGGTCTCATGGTCTCGGCCTCGATCGTGCTGCAGATGCTCGGCTCCCTCTTCGCCCCGAGCCTCGCCGCGCGGCTCTGGGACCAGCGCGCCCTCAACGTCACGCTCGCCGTCATGACCTCGGTCGGGTTCGCCCTCAGCGTCCTCGGCCCGCTCCAGCTCATCTGGGTCTGGATCGGGCTCCTGGGCCTCGGCCAGGGCGCCCTCACCGCCGCCGCGCTGACGATGATCATGCTCCGCACCCGGCACGGGCACACCGCGGTGAACCTCTCGGGCATGATGCAGGGCGTCGGCTACGGGGTCGGCTCGCTCGGCACGCTCCTCGTGGCCCAGATCCACCAGGCCACGGGAAGCTTCTCCCTCGCGGGCTGGTCCTTCCTGGTCATCGGCGTCGGCGCCTCGGTGTTCGGCTACCTCGCCGGCCGCCGGCGCAACGTCGACGGCGCCGCCTGACCCGCCTCAGCCCGCGCCTGGGACATACGTGTTCACCGGCCGGCCCGTGGCCCCGTACTCGAGGTGCAGCGTGAGACGGCCCTTCCGCTCGAGCTCGCTCAGGTACCGCTGGGCCGTGGGCCGCGAGATCCCGATGAGGTCCGAGACGTCCTGGGCGCCGAGCGGGCGGTCGGCGGCCAGGACGGCGTCGAACACCTTCTGCATGGTCGGCGGCAGGCGCCGCGCGGAACCGGGCCCGGGGGCGGCCGCCGTCGCCGCGGCGCGCTGGGAGGCGAAGAGCGCGTCGACGTCATTCTGGCCCGTGATGCCCGTCCGGCCCCGGGACTCCGCGTCGGCCCGCCACCGCCGGTACGCCCCGAGCTGGCCCGCGAGCTGCTCGAACCCGAACGGCTTGACGAGGTAGTGCACCGCGCCGCCGCGCATCGCGGCGCGCACCGTGGCGATGTCCCGCGCGGCGGTGATGATGATGACGTCCACGTCGTGCCCCGCCTCGCGCAGGGAGGTCAGCAGGGCGATGCCGTCCTCATCCGGCAGGTACACATCGAGCAGCACGAGGTCGGGCCGGTCGCGGACGATCGCCGCGCGCGCCTCCGAGGCCGTGTGCGCCTCGCCGACGCACTCGTACCCGGGCACGCGGGCCACCTGGGCGGCGTGCAGCCGCGCCACGCGGAAGTCGTCGTCGACCACGAGCACCCTGATCACGGCCGCGCCTCCCTGCCCTCGCCCCTCGGAATCCATACTTCGAACCTTCCGCCCGGTCCGGCGAACACGTCCATCGTGCCACCGGCGCGCCGCACGATCCGCGCCACGAGCGCCAGCCCGATCCCGCGCCGCAGGTCCGGCTTCCCGGCCTTCCCGGGCTTGGTCGTGTAGCCGTCGCGCACGACGTCGTCCACCGCGTCCGCGGGCACGCCGGGGCCGCTGTCGGTCACCGAGACGAACACGCCGGACGAGTCGTCGAGCGTGAGCGTGACGTCCCGCGGCCCCGGCAGCCCGGAGACGGCGTCGACCGCGTTGTCGAGGAGGTTCCCCACAATCGTGAGGAGGTCCTGCGTCCCGAGGCCGGGCTCGCGCAGGCGCGAGTCCTCGGAGACTGCCAGGCGCACGTCCTGCTCGGCGGCGATGGTGATCTTGGCGTGGATGAGCGCCGCGAGCTCGGGCGGCTCGATCCGCGCCCGCAGGCCCTCGCCGAGGGAGCGGGACGAGTCGGCGATCCCGGAGATGAACGTGCGCGCCTGCTCGGCCTCGCCGAGGTCCAGCAGGCCGCCCACGGTGTGCAGGCGGTTGGCGTACTCGTGCTCCTGCGCCCGCAGCGCGTCCATGAGCCCCTCGAGCGAGCGGAGGTCGCGGACGAGCGCCTCGACCTCCGTGCGGTCGCGGAGCGTCACGACCGCTCCCGCGCTGCGCCCGCCCACGCTCACCGGCATGCGGTTCGCCACGAGCAGCGCGTCGTCGGTGATGACCGTCTGGTCGGCCCCAGGGACGTCCCCCGTGAGGACGTCGCGGAGGCGACCGGCCGGGATGAGCTCCTCGATGGGCTGGCCCAGGGCGGTGTCCCCGAGATGCAGGAGCCGCCGTGCCTCGGTGTTGATCACGGTGACGCGGCCGTCGTCGTCGAGCCCCACCATGCCCTCGCGGATGCCGTGCAGGAGGGCCTCCCGGTCCTGGAGGAGGGAGGCGATCGCCGCCGGCTCGAGCCCGAACGTGGCCCGCTTGATGGTGCGGGCGAGCAGGAAGGAGCCGGTGCCGCCCAGGAGCAGGATGAGCGCGGAGTACGCCGCGACGGTCCCCGCGTCCTGGGTCAGCTCGGTGCTGACCTTCGTCTCGAGAATCCCCACCGACACCTGTCCCACCACCGTGCCGGCGGCGTCGAAGACCGGGGCCTTCGCGTTCGCGGAGTCCCCGAGGCTGCCATTGTTCGTGCCCAGGTGACTCTGCCCGTCGAGCACCGCGACGGGCTCCTCGAGCCGCTGCCCGATGAGCGAGGGCGTGGGATGCGAGAAGCGGATCCCCTCCCTGTCCGTGACCACCACGTAGTCCGTCTTGGCGCGGATCCTCACCTGCTCGGCGAGGGCCTGGATCTGGTGGCCCGGGTCGCCGGCGGCCAGATCCGCGGCGACCTCCGGCATCTGGGCCACAGACTCCGCGACCCCGAGCGCGCGGAGCTGGAACTGGCTGTCCAGGACCTGGCCCGTGATCCGGTCCGCCACGAATCCTCCCAGGGCGACCGTGAGCACGATCAGCATGAGCGTCCACACGAGGATCTGCGAAGCCAGCGGACGGGCCGCCCACCAGTCCCGCGCGCGCCTCACCGCAGCACGCCCTGCCCCGCATGAGCAGAAGGCTCAAAAGCTGAATTAATGCTGGTAACCATCGCAAGCCGCGCAAGGCTGGCTGCGGGACCCGGCGCTTTTCTACTCTCAGAGCAGCCGATGTGATCCATTTCACGGGGCATGGATCAAGAATCCACCAGACAAAGGCGTCCCTGCAAATTCACAGCAGGCATGCAGAGACAGAGAGGTCTTTTGACCATGGGAGTAATTCATCCCATCCGGCCGCCGGCAACCGGTGCCGAGGATGCGGGGATCGAGATCTCCGGGCTGACCAAGCGCTACCTCACCCCCAAGGGGGAGACGTTCACCGCCATCCGCGACGTCACGGTCACGGTCGAGCCGGGGCAGTTCTGCTCGATCGTGGGCCCCACCGGCTGCGGGAAGTCGACCACCCTGGCCCAGGTCTCGGGGCTCGAGCGCCCCAGCGAGGGGTCGGTGCGGGTGGGCGGCCGGCGCGTCGAGGGGGTCACCGACGGCGTGAGCTACATGTTCCAGGCAGACGCACTCTTCCCGTGGAAGAGTGTCCTGTCCAACGTCATGATGGGCCCGATCCTCCTCGGCACCCCCAGGCGGGAGGCCACCGAGCTCGCCCGCGACTGGCTGCGGCGGGTGGGCCTGGCCGGATTCGAGGACCGCTACCCGCACCAGCTCTCGGGCGGCATGCGCAAGCGCGTGGCCATGGCGGCGGCGCTGATCAACAACCCGCGCATCCTGCTCATGGACGAGCCCTTCGGGGCTCTCGACGTGCAGACCAAGGCCATCATGCAGAACGAGCTCCTCAAGCTGTGGGAGGAGCTGCGGCCCTCGGTCCTGTTCATCACCCACGACCTCGATGAGGCCGTGGCGCTCTCCGACCGGGTGGTCATCATGACCAGCAGCCCCGGATCGGTGAAGGACGTCTTCGACATCGACCTGCCCAGGCCGCGCGGGAATGTCCAGGAGATCCGCCACGAGGAGCGGTTCCTCGAGCTCCAGGGGCACATCTGGGACTCGCTCAAGGATGAGGTCACGCGGGCCTACGCGCGCACAGCAGGGGTTGGAGCATGACGGCCATGACGCAGGAGAAGGTGCGTGCCTCCGGGGCGCGCGAGGACAACGGAGCCGAGCTCCAGGCCGCCGCGCGGAAGTCCTTCCGCCGCCGGCAGACGCTGATCTGGACGGGCCGGGTGGCCCTCGCCGTGGCCGTGGTCGGTGGCTGGCAGTGGTTCACCGAAGAGGGCTGGGTGGACAAGTTCTTCTTCGGCCAGCCATCGGAGATCTGGAACAGCCTCGTGAAGCTGTTCACCGAGGGCACGGCCTTCGGCACCATCTGGGAGAACCTGTGGGTCACGGTCCAGGAGGCCTTCCTCGGGTTCCTGCTCGGCACTCTGGTGGGCGTGGTCCTCGGGATCCTGCTGGGCTCGAACAAGTACCTCTCCGCCGTCATCGGCCCCTACATCCGGATCGTGAACTCGATCCCCAGGATCGTGCTCGGCTCGATCTTCATCGTGGCGTTCGGCCTCGGCGTCTTCCCGAAGATCCTCCTCGCAGCGGTGCTCGTGTTCTTCGTGGTGTTCTTCAACGCGTTCCAGGGCGTCCGCGAGGTGGACCAGAACCTCATCGCCAACGTGCGGGTCCTCGGCGCGTCCCCCTTCCAGGTGGCCCTCCACGTCACCATCCCGTCCGCGATGACGTGGATCATCGCCAGCCTCCACACGGCCTTCGGATTCGCGATCATCGGCGCGCTCGTCGCCGAGGTGCTCGGAGCCCAGCAGGGCGTCGGGCTGATCATCAGCCAGGCCCAGGGCACTTTCGACCCGAATACGGTGTTCGCCTGCATGGTGATCATCGCCGTCATCACCCTCGGCGCGGAATTCCTGATCAGCCTCCTGGAGAAGTCCCTCCTCAAATGGCGGCCGCCGAACCGCTCCGAGGCGCAGGCCATCTAGCATTTTTCTTCCCTTTTCACCCGGAAATTCCATCAGGAATAACACAGAGGATGCGTAAAACAATGAAGATGAAGCGCAGCATCTACGCCGCAGCCGCACTCGGAGCCGTGGCGCTCAGCCTGTCCGCCTGCGGCGGGGGCAGCGCCGCCTCGAGCGGGAGCACCGCGAGCGGCGGCTCCAGCGCCGACACCGCCAACATGCCCACCGTCAAGCTCATGGTCGGCGGCATCGACAAGCAGATCTACCTCCCGTACCAGCTCGCCCAGCAGCTGGGCTACTACCAGAAGTACGGCGTCAAGGTGGAGCTCTCCACGGAGCAGCAGGGCGGCGTGGGTGCCGAGGACGCGATGGCCTCGGGCCAGGTCGACATGGCCGGCGCCTGGTACATCCACACGGTCGACTTCCAGTCGAAGGGCAAGAACGTCATCAACCTCGTCCAGCTCTCCGGGGCCCCCGGCGAGCGCATCATGTGCAGCCCCAAGGCCAACGTCCACACGGGCGCGGACCTCAAGGGCAAGACCGTGGGCGTGACGGACCTCGGCTCCGGCACCGACGAGCTCACCCAGTTCATCGCATCGAAGGCGGGCCTGTCGAAGAACGACTACCACACCATCGCGGTGGGCGCCGGCGCCACCGCCATCGCGGCGATCCAGCGCGGCTCGGCGGACTGCGTCATGACCACGCAGCCCACCGTCGGGGCGCTGGAGGCGAAGAACCTCGCGGTCCCGGCGATCGACCTGGCCACGGCGGACGGCGCGAAGGCCGCGCTCGGCGGCACCCTCCCCTCGGCCGGCCTGCTGGCCCAGGCCGACTGGGTGAAGTCCCATGAGGACGCTGCCCAGAAGGTCGTCGACGCGCTCGTGGACACGATGCACTGGATCAGCACGCACTCGGCGGCGGACATCGCGGACAAGCTGCCGCAGTCCTACGTCCAGAACGCCACGATCTCCAAGGACCAGTACGTCAAGGCGCTGGACCAGGACAAGGCTCAGTTCCTGCCGGACGGCATCATGCCCGAGGGCGGTCCCACGACGATCTTCGAGGAGGAGAAGACCATCGGCGTGGACACCTCCAAGATCAAGGTCTCGGACACCTTCACCCAGAAGTACGCGCAGGCGGCGCTCAAGCTCGAGGGCTACACCGCGAGCTCGACCCCGGCCGGGGACAACGGCTGAGCCGCGCCAGAACCACCGGCGGGCCCGCACCGAGAAGGTGCGGGCCCGCCGTCGTGCGCCGGTCAGCGGGTGGTGTCGATGCTGCTCATGTCCCCGTAGCGGGAGCCGACGACGGCGTCCCGCGGCACCGCGCGCTCGAGCGCCTCGAGGTCGTCCCGGCTCAGCTGCACGTCCCGGGCCGCGGCGTTCTCCTCGAGGTACTCCACGCGCTTGGTGCCCGGGATTGGGACGACGTCCTCGCCCTGGGCGAGGACCCAGGCCAGGGCAATCTGCCCGGCCGTGACGCCCTTCGCCGCGGCGACCTCCCTGACCTTGTCCACGAGCCGGAGGTTGGCCTCGAGCGCCTCGCCCTGGAAGCGCGGGAAGTAGCGGCTGTTACGGGAGTCGCCCTCCTTCGCGAGGGATTCGGTGCTGATCTGGCCGGTGAGGAGCCCACGGCCGAGGGGGGAGTAGGGGACGAGGCCGATCCCGAGCTCCCGGATGGTGGGGAGGATCTCGTCCTCGAGGTCGCGGGTGAACAGGGAGTACTCGGTCTGGAGGGCCGTGATGGGGTGGACGGCGTGCGCGCGCCGGATCGTCGCCGCGGAGGCCTCGGAGAGCCCGAGGTGGCGGACCTTGCCCGCCTGGACGAGCTCGGCCATCGCGCCGACGGTGTCCTCGATCGGCACCTTGGGGTCCACGCGGTGCTGGTAGTAGAGGTCGATGTGGTCCACGCCCAGGCGCTGCAGGGACGCGTCGCAGGCCTGGTGGACGTACTCCGGCGTGCCGCTGATGCCGAGGCGCTCGCCGTTCGGGCCGCGGACGTTGCCGAACTTCGTGGCCAGCTGGACCTCGTCGCGGCGCCCGCCGACCGCCCGGCCCACGAGCAGCTCGTTGGTGAACGGCCCGTACATGTCCGCGGTGTCCAGGAGCGTGATGCCCAGCTCGAGCGCCCGGTGGATGGTCGCGAGGCCCGCGGCCTCGTCAGGGGTCCCGTAGAACTCGGACATGCCCATGCAGCCGAGGCCCAGCGAGGAGACGGTCAGGGGGGAGGCGGTGCCGAGGGTTCGTGTCTGCGTCATGGTCCTAGCCAACTCCCTCGGGTGGGGAGCGCGTCAAGGGCCCCGCGCAGAACCGCGCAGAACACCCTGCAGGGCGCGGCCTACGGCGGCGGGCTCACTCGCGCGCGGGTGCCTCCCCGCCGCTGCGGTGCCGGCTGGAGGCCGCGAGCGGGACGCGCCAGCGCAGCCGCAGCGCGAGGATGCGGAAGCCGAAGACGACCACCGCCACGACCATGCCCGCGGCCGTCGAGTAGAGCCCGAGCGCCCACAGGGCGGCGACCGCGCCGGCGCCCACCATGGCGGGAACGGCATAGAGGTCGTGCCGGTCGAAGAGCCCGGGCCGGACGTTCGCCACGGTGTCCCGCATCAGGCCCCCGCCGATCGCGGTCACCGTCCCCAGCAGCGCCGCGGAGACCGGGTTCACCCGGTAGCTCAGGGCCGTCACCGTGCCGGTGATGCAGAACAGCGCCAGCCCCGCAGCGTCGAACGTCAGGAGCGTCCGGCGCGCCTTCTGCACCGCGGGCATGAGGAAGTAGACCACCGCGGCCGCCAGCACGGGCGGTGCGAGGTAGACGGGTTCGGCGAACGAGTTCGGGAAGCGGCCCAGCACGAGGTCGCGGATCACGCCGCCGCCGAGCCCGGTGAGGGACCCGAGCAGCAGCGAGCCGACGATGTCGAAGTTCTTCTGCACGGCCAGGAGGGATCCTGACACGGCAAAGAAGAACACCCCGAGGAGGTCGAACACGAGAGACCAGGTGCGGGCATCCATGCCCCAAGCGTAGGGCCGGGCGCTGCTCCGACCGGGGGAGCGGGCCGCCGGGGATGTCCCCGGGGCGGCTCGGGTTGGCAGAATGGCCGGTATGCGGAGCTTTGGGGCGGAAGAGGAGCTGCTGATCGTGGACCCGGAGACGGGCGCGCCCCAGCCGCTCGTGGACCGGGTGCTGGCGGTCATGGGCCGACCGCGGGACGTGGAGCGCGAGTTCAAGCTCGAGCAGGTCGAGGTCCAGACGGAGCCCTGCACCACGCACGAGGAGCTGCTCGGCCAGCTCTACCACGGCCGGCGCGCCCTGGACCGGGCGGCGCGGCAGGTCGGCGCCCGCATCGCGGCCCTCGGGACCTCGCCGCTGAGCTCCGCGACCCATCTGAGCGAGGGGGAGCGGTTCGCGGCCATGGCCGAGGAGTACCGCCTGACCGCCCTCGAGCAGCTCACCTGCGGGCTGCACGTGCACGTCTCCATCTCCTCGGCCGAGGAGGGCGTGGGCGTCCTCGACCGGATCCGCGAGTGGCTGCCCCTGCTCGCGGCGCTGAGCGCGAACTCGCCGTTCTGGCACGGGGCGAACACCGGCTACGCGAGCTTCCGCACCCAGGTGTGGAACCGCTGGCCCACCTCCGGCCCGCAGGAGCCCTTCGGCTCCGCGCAGGCCTACGACCGGCTCGTCGGGGCCATGGTGGGCACCGGCGGCATCCTCGACGCGGGCATGGTGTACTTCGACGCCCGTCTCTCGCGCCGCCACCCGACCGTGGAGGTGCGCGCCTCCGACGTGTGCCTCAACGCCGCCGACTCGGCCCTCGTCGCGGTCCTCGTCCGCGGCCTCGTCGAGACCGCCGCCCGCGATGCCGCCGAGGGCCGGCCGCCGCTCGGGACGCCGTGCGCCGTGCTGCGCCTGGCGGCCTGGCGCGCCAGCCGCTCCGGGCTCAACGGCGACCTCGTCGACCCGGGCACGGGGCAGCCAGTCCCGGCCGAGGACGCGCTCGCCGCCCTGCTCGAGCACGTGGGGCCCGTGCTCCGCGAGGCAGGCGAGCTCGCCGGGGCCGAGCGGGCCGTCCGGGGCGTGCTCGCCCGCGGCTCGGGGGAGCGGGCCCAGCGGGAGGCCGCGTCCGACGGCGAGGGGCTGGCCGCCGTCGTGCACGCCGCCGTCGAGGCGACGCAGCAGCGCGACGGCGGGTGGGACGTCCCCTAGCCGCCGAGGAGTCACCTACGCCCCGTTGCGGGGCCACGTCCGTCCCGTTGACAGCAAGCATATTTCCTATAGGATCTTTTTCGTGAGCTGCCTCACGGCAGCGTTCTTCACCCATCAGCTGCAACGGAGCACCATGTCGAACCAACCAGCGTTCACGGCAGAGTCATGGCCGATCGCGACCTGCCTCCACGGTTTCCAGGCGGTGGACCGCCGCACAGGAGTGGCGATGCACGATGCGTCGCCCGAGGTCTGGGACGACATGTTCGCCCAGATCGCCGACGTCGGCTTCACCCTCGCCGAACTCGCGGACAGCCACGTCCGCCCCGCCGACCTCGAGCCCGCGCGCCGGGACGAGTTCCTCGCCATCGCCAAGTCCCACGGGGTCGGCATCCCGTCGGTCCACCTCCAGCGCCAGAGCGTGATCATGCCCGGCCACGAGGAGCGCAACCTCGCCTACGCCCACCGGACCATCGAGGCGGCCGCCGAGTGGGGCATGCAGGTCTTCTCGACCGGCCTCCACCAGCCCTTCAGCGAGGCCCAGCGCAAGGCCCTGTGGTTCTGGACCGCCGAGGGCCCCAAGGACCCCGACGACCGCGAGGTGTGGGACACCGCCGTCGGCCGCATCCGCGAGCTCGGCAAGCACGCCGCGGACCTCGGCCTGCGCATGTCGCTCGAGATGTACGAGGACACCTACATCGGCACGGCGGACAGCGCCGTGCGCTTCATCGAGGAAGTTGGCCTGGACAACGTGGGCCTCAACCCCGATGTCGCCAACCTCATCCGGCTCCACCGGCCCGTCGAGGACTGGCGCTACCTCTTCGACAAGACCCTCCCGTACGCCAACTACTGGCACGTGAAGAACTACACGCGGGACGAGGCCGCGGACGGCAGCTGGGCCACCTCGGTCCCCTCGACCATGGAGACGGGCCTCATCAACTACCGCGAGGTGTTCCGCGACGCCATCGCCGTCGGCTTCGACGGGATCATCCTCACCGAGCAGTACGGCGGCGACAGCCTCGGCGTCTGCGCCACGAACCAGAAGTACATCCGCACTCTGCTCCCCAAGGGCTAGGAGGAACCATGCCTGACATCACCGTTGCCGTCGTCGGCTCCGGCTACATGGGCGGCGGCATCGCCCAGGTCCTCGCGCTCGCCGGCGCCACCGTCAAGATCGCGGACATCTCCGAGGAGATCGCCACCAAGAACTACGAGCGGCTCCTCGCCGAGGCGGCCCAGTTCGTGGCGGACGGGCTCTTCCCGGACGACGCCGTCGCGCGCCTCGAGGCGCACCTCTCGCCTGCAGCGTCGATCGAGGAGGCGGTGGCCGACGCCGACTTCATCGAGGAGGCCGTGCCCGAGAAGATCGAGATCAAGCACGAGACCCTCCGCCGCATCAGCGCGGCCGCCCGGCCGGACGCCGTCATCGGCTCCAACACCTCGACGATCCTCATCGCCTCGCTCGCGGAGGCCGTCACGAACCCGGAGCGGTTCCTCGGCGTGCACTTCTCCAACCCGGCCCCGTTCATCCCCGGAGTCGAGCTCATCCCGCACGCCGGGACGGACGAGGCCGTGATCCCGCTCGTGGAGGAGCTCGTGGCCTCCACCGGCAAGGAGACGGCACGGGTGAAGGACGCGACCGGGTTCGTGCTCAACCGGCTCCAGTACGCGCTGTTCCACGAGGCCACGCAGATCGTCGAGGAGGGCATCGCGACCCCCGAGGACATCGACACGATCGTGCGCACCACGTTCGGCTTCCGCCTGCCCGTCTTCGGCCCGTTCGCGATCGCGGACATGGCGGGCCTGGACGTGTACGCCTTCTGCTACGCGTCGCTGCAGACCCGCTGGCCCGAGAGGTTCGCCACGCCGGAGTCCCTCCAGGAGCTCGTGGACGCCGGCAAGTTCGGCACCAAGTCCGGCGCCGGCTACCTCGACGTCCCCGCGGACCGCACCCCCGAGCTCGTCGCCTACCGCAACAAGGCCTACGTGGCCATCAAGAAGCTCATCGACGAGCTCGGCCCCGCCCCCATCCAGTCCGCGCCCGCCGCGGCTGCCCACTGAGGACCAGGAGAACCGCATGACTGACTTCCCCGCTTCCCGCACCGTCGTCCTGACCGGCGCGGCCTCCCCGCGCGGCATCGGCCGCGCGTCCGCCCACTACCTCGCCGAGCGCGGCTGGAACATCGGCATCATCGACGTCGAGGCCGAGGCCGCCAAGCGCGTGGCCGAGGAGATCGCGCTCGAGCACGGCGTCCAGGCCGCCGGGGCCGGCGCCGACGTCTCGGTCGAGGCGCAGGTCCGCGCCGCGTTCGACGAGCTCGAGGGGCAGCTGCCCCAGATCGTGGCGCTCGTGAACCTCGCCGGCGTCTCCTCGCCCGTGCCGTACCTCGAGGTCACGGCGGACGAGTGGAACCGCGTCATGGGCATCAACATGAACGGCGTCCACTACGCCACCCGCCGCGCCGTCGAGTCCATGGTCAAGCACGGCGTGGGCCGCGTGGTCAGCCTGTCCTCGGTCTCCGCCCAGCGCGGCGGCGGGACCTACAGCAAGACGGTGTACTCCGCGGCCAAGGCCGGCGTCATCGGGTTCACCCGCAGCATCGCCCGCGAGCTCGGCCAGCAGGGCATCACCGCCAACGCGATCTCGCCCGGGCCGATCGACACGGACATCATGGGCGGCACGCTCACGGACGAGCGCAAGGAGAAGATGGCGGCCGACGGCGTGCTGCCGCGCATCGGCACCCCGCGGGACATCGCCGCGGCCATCGCCTACCTCATCAGCGAGGATGCCGGCTTCGTGACGGGCCAGACCCTGAACGTCGACGGCGGCCTCTATATGCACTGAGACGGAGCACCCCGCGTGAAATCCATCCTCGGCCCCTGGTCGAAGTCCCGCCTCGCGTTCCTGGCCCTCGGGGTCGTGTTCGTCGCCGTCGGCGTCGTCACGCTCCTGCAGGGCCGCTGAGCACCACCCTTCTTCCGTTCCATCACCGACACCCCACGGGTTCATCTCAAAGGAGAGCTGACGTGACCCTGCCCGCTCCGCGGACGGCCGCGCCCTCGGCGCATGACATTGCGCTGAAATCCGCCATCTCGAAGGCCGCACGGCACCTGATGCCGATGCTGGTGATCCTCTATTTCGTTGCCTTCCTCGACCGGACCAACGTGGGCTTCGCCCAGGCCGCGCTGAAGGCGGACCGCGGCGTCGGCGACGCCGCGTTCGCCCTCGGTGCCGGCATCTTCTTCATCGGCTACGCCCTCTTCGAGGTCCCCAGCAACCTGCTCCTGAAGCGCTTCGGGGCCCGCTTCTGGCTCGCCCGCATCTCCATCACCTGGGGCATCGTCGCGGCAGCGTTCGCCTTCACCACGGACGACGTCTCGTTCAACGTGCTGCGCTTCCTCCTGGGCGTCACGGAGGCCGGCCTCTTCCCGGGCGTGATCATGTTCCTGTCCGAGTGGTTCCCCAACAAGGTCCGCGTGCAGATGTTCGCGATCTTCTACCTCGCCCAGCCGTTCTCCCAGATGATCGGGGCGCCGCTCTCCGGCGGCCTGATCAGCTTCGGCGACTCCCTCGGCTTCGCCCGCGGCTGGCAGGTCATGTTCTTCGGCGAGGGCGTGCTCGCCGTCATCGCGGGCATCGCGGCCCTGTTCCTCCTCACGAACAGCCCGGCGAAGGCGAAGTTCCTCAGCGACGAGGAGAAGCTCGCGCTCTCCGACGCCATGGCGGTCGAGGACCGCGCCCGCACCGAGGACGGCCCCAGCGGCATCTGGCGTGCCATGGCGAACTGGAAGGTCTGGTACTTCACGGTCATCTACTTCGCCCTCCAGATCGCCGTGTACGGCACCACGTTCTACCTCCCCCAGGAGGTCGCCGGGCTGCTGGGCAAGAAGGTCGGCTGGGAGGTGGGCCTCGTCTCCGCCATCCCGTGGCTCGTGGGCCTCTTCGCCTGCTACTTCCTCGGCAAGGCAGCCCACACCGTGGCCCGGCGCCGCAACTGGGGCAGCCTGCTCTACATCGGCACCGGCGTGTTCATCCTCGGCTCCGCCTGGGCCGGCGCGAACAGCCAGCCGCTGCTCGGCATCGTGTTCATCACCCTCGCGGTGGCCAGCTTCCTTGCGGTCGGCCCGATCACCTGGGCCTACCCCACGGCCTTCCTCACGGGCGCCGCTGCCGCGGCCGGCATCGGCCTGATCAACTCCCTGGGCAACCTCGGCGGCTTCGTGGCCCCGCTCATGCGGACCGCGTTCAACGATGCGCTGCCGACCAAGAGCGGCGAGTGGGGCGTGGTGTCCCTGGGCGTCTTCGCCTTCCTCGCCGCGGCGATGGTCTTCGCGACCAAGTTCTTCAAGGGCGCGAAGTCGGACGAGCTGCTCGAGGCCGAGGAGCTCACCCCGGTCCACTGATCCCCTACTGGCACACGGCGCCCCCGGTCCTCTGCGGAGGACCGGGGGCGCCGGCGTCGGCCGCCCGGC
>NZ_BAAGSN010000009.1:46764-72211 GCF_054782415.1 Sinomonas soli
GTGTCAGCTGGAGGCGACGTCCCGCCGCGCCCGCTCGCGGACGCGCTCGATGTGGTCCCGCATGGCGCGCGTCGCAGCGCCAGGCTCCCCGGACCGGAAGGCATCGAGGATGGCCCCGTGCTCGATCACGGCCTCGTCCGCGTCGCTCACACCGGACTTGACGGTCTGGCGCATGCGGTGGACGCGGGTCGAGATCGCCTCGGACATGTCGATCAGGAACGGGTTCTGCGTGCCCTCGAAGATGAGGTGGTGGAAGTTCCAGTCGACCGCGAAGTAGTCGCGGATGAGGCCCACGGAGAGCTTCTCGCCCTCGTCCACGGCCTGGTCCACGAGGTGCGAGATCTCGATGTGCTCGGCGAGCGCCTGCTCGAGGCGGGGCACGAGCGCCTCCGCGTGGCGGGCCGCGAGCTCCGTCGCGCCGCCCTCGAGCACCAGTCGGGCGTCGAAGAGCGCCTCGAGGTGCTCCTCGGCCAGCGGCGGGGCCACACGGTAGCCCTTGAGCGCCTCTCTGGTCACGAGCCCGGTGCGCTCGAGCTGCACGAGCGCCTCCCGGACGGGGGTGGGGGAGACCTTGAGGTCCCGGGCGATCGCGTCGATGGACAGCCGGGTGCCCGGGGCGAGGTCGGCCGTCATGAGCATGTCGAGGACGAGGTCGTAGACGCGGTCACGCAGCCCCCGGCGCTCGAGGGCTGCGGCCCCGGCGAGGGGGTAGACGGTCTCAGTCATGGGCTCCTCCTGCGCCCCTGATAGTACCAGTGCCACCTGTGCCGAGGAGGGCGTGCACCTCGTCGAGGATGGCCTCCAGCGCCGCGGGATCGTGGGCGAACCGGCCGAGGAACAGCCCGTCCGCCGAGTCCGCGATCTGGTTGAGGAGGCCGGGGCCGGCGCTGCCGCCGTAGATGACCGCCGAGCCGTGGTGCCCGGGCAGCCCGCGGACATGGTCGCGCAGGGGCGCGCACACGGCCCGGATGTACTCGGGATCCGCCGGCTGGGGCGCGCCGATGGCCCACTGCGGCTCGTAGGCGGCGATGATCCGGCCGGACAGGCCGGACGCCCCGGCCGAGGCCAGGGCGTCGTCGAGCTGCCGGATGCATTCCTGGGCGGCCCCCTCCGGGTCGAGGCGGTGGGCCTCGCCGACGCACACGAGCGGGACGAGCCCGTTGCGCAGCGCCGCGGCGGTCTTGGCCCGCACCACGGCGTCGTCCTCGCCGAACAGGCGTCGCCGCTCGGCGTGCCCGACCTCCACGAGGGAGCAGCCCAGCTCGGCGAGCTGGGCGCCGCTAACCTCGCCCGTGAACGGGCCGAAGTCCTCGGTGGCGAGGTCCTGCGCGCCGACCATTGCGGCGCCCCCGAGCGCCTCCAGTGCCCCCGGCACGGAGAGGTAGCCCGGGACCACGAACAGTCCCGCGCGCCCGCCCACCGTCGCGGGGTGCCGGCGCGCGATTTCCGCGACCGAGCGGCACCACGCGAGCGTGCGCTCGTGGGTGAAGTACATCTTGGTGCTCGTGCCGAGGAGGACGGGCGGAAACGCCGTCACGCTCACAGCCCTTCGTAGCTGCAGATCTCGCGGACCTTGTCGTTGGAGGCGCTCGTCTCGTCGAAGACGTACGTGAGCCACTCGCGCACGTTCCTGCGCGCCTGCTCGATCCCGATGACGCGCTGGCCCATGCACAGCACCTGGGCGTTGTTGGACAGCACGCTGCGCTCCACCGAGAAGCTGTCGTGCGCCGTCACCGCCCGGATGCCCTTGACCTTGTTCGCGGCGACCGCCACGCCGAGGCCGGTGCCGCACACGAGGATCGCGCGGTCGGCCTCGCCGCGGGCCACCATCTCGGCGGCGGTCGTGGCGATGGTGGGGTAGTTGGTGTGCCCGTCGGCGTCCACCCCCACATCGGCCACGGACACGACGAGGCCGTTGTCCTCGAGGTCCTTCTTGATGACTTCCTTGTAGTCGAAGCCGGCGTCGTCCGCGCCGACCACGATGCGCCATGCGGGCATGCGTGCTCCTTCGTGGTGGTTCTGGGTCTGTGGGGGTTGTGGGTCTGCGGCCGGTCAGCGGGCCGCGAGGACCGCGTGGACGCGTTCGGCGATGAGGGCCAGGGAGACCGCCCCCGGGTCCGGCGTGCCGAGGGACTTGGCACCGTGCGAGCGGGCGCGGCCCATTCCGGGCATGAGGTCCGCCGTCGCCTCGGCGGCCTGCGCCGCTGCGGCGGCCGCGCGCTGCCAGGCCGCGGCGAGGCCCTCGCCGGCCTCCACCCGCGCCGAGAGCGTGTCGGCGAAGGGCACGAGCGCGTCGACCATGGTCTTGTCGCCCACCTTCGCCTTCCCGTACTCCATGACGGCGTCCCGGGCCGCGCAGACCCCGGCGGCGACGGCGGCCGCGGTCGCCGGTTCGGTGTCGCCGAGGTGGGAGCCGACCGTCTTGAGGATCAGGCCCCACAGCGCCCCGGACGTGCCGCCGGCGCGGTCCGACCAGGCGTCGCCGCAGCGGGCCAGGAGGCTCTCGGCGCCCGCGCCCTGCTCGGCGAGGGCGGCGGCTGCCTCCGCGGCGGCGACCGTGCCGCGCTGCATGCCGATGCCGTGGTCGCCGTCGCCGGCGATCGCGTCGATGCGGCCCAGCTCCGCGGCCTGCTCCGCGATCAGCTCCCGCACGGCGGCGAGTGCGCCGCTGATGAGCCGTGCGGCCTGGCGGGATTCCTCGGAGGACGGCGGCAGCTCGGCCTCCGTCTCGTCCTCGCCGGCCGCGGCGACGGGCTCGAGCGCGGAGGTGTCCATCGAGCCGGTGCGGAACGCGGGGGTGTCCGCGGGGGCGAGCCAGAGCCGCTCGAGCTCGTCGTCGACCCAGAACAGCGTGAGCGAGGCGCCTGCCATGTCGAAGCTCGTGCAGAACTCGCCGACCTGCGGGTCCACGAGCGTCAGCCCGGCCTCCTCGAGGAGGTCCGCGATGCGCGCGTAGACCACGTACAGCTCCTCGTTCTTCACCGAGCCGAGGCCGTTGAGGATGGGAACCACGCGGCCGCCGCGGACGGCGGCGCCGTCGGGGATCTCGGCGGGGTCCAGGAGGTGCCGGATGAAGAGCTCGGCGAGGCCGTCAGCGCTCGGGATGTCGGTGATGTCGATCCCGGGCTCGCCGTGGATGCCCAGGCCCACGGCCATCTTGCCCTCGGGCACCGTGAACAGCGGCTCCTCGGCGCCCGGGAGGGTGCAGCCGGTGAAGGCCACGCCCATGGAGCGCGTGCGGGCGTTGGCCGTGATGGCCACGCGTTCCACGTCGTCGATCCCGTAGCCCTGCGCTGCCGCGGCGCCGGCGGCCTTGAAGACGGTGAGGTCCCCGGCGATCCCGCGGCGGCGCTCGGCCTCGGCCGGTGGGGCGCTGAAGATGTCGTCGGTGACCGTGACGGTGCGGCAGTCGATGCCATCGGCCCGCACGGCCTCCTGGGCGGCGCCGAAGTGCAGGACGTCGCCGGCGTAGTTGCCGAAGCTCAGGAGCGCGCCGCGGCCCTGCTCGCTCGCCCGGATCACGCCCTCGACCTGGTGCGCGGACGGTGACGCGAAGAGGTTGCCCATCGCGGCGCCGTGGGCGAGGCCAGGACCCACAAGTCCGCCGAACGCCGGGTAGTGGCCGGAGCCGCCGCCGATCACGAGCGCGACCTCCGGCCCTGCCGACCGGGTGGAGCGGGAGACTCCGCCCGTCACCCGGCGCACCCAGCGGGTGTTCGCGCGCACGAAGCCGTCCACCATGTCATCCGCGAAGGAGGCCGGATCATTCCACAGCCGGGTCATGTGCTTCTCCTCGACATTGAGTCATCTGAGGCGGCAGAAGTGCCGAACCTCTTTCCTATAGGATATTTGACAGCACGTGACCCGCGTCAAGTCTGCGGTCGTGCTGCGGACGCGGACGCCCCCGCAGCTCCCGTCGGCGACGGGCCCTGCGGGGGCGTGGGTGTCCTCCAGTCCTCCGTGGCTGCTCAGCCCCGCCGTTCGGACGGCGAGACGTCGGCCCGCGGGGTGGCCCCCTCTGTCGGGCGGTCGCCGCCCTTGCGCAGGGTGAGCATCACCAGTCCCGCCGCGAGCAGGCATGCGGCCAGGAACACCGAGGTGGCCATGAAGCTCCCGTGGGTGACGTCCTGCAGGAAGCCGCCCACGTAGGGGCCCACGAAGCCGCCCAGGTTGCCCACGGCGTTGATCAGGCCCATGGCGCTTCCGGCCACCACGACCGGCATGGCGCGGGACGCCGAGGCCCAGAACGGCCCGTCGTAGGCCAGTGCCCCCGCCATCGCGATGCTGATGAATGTGACCGCGAGGATCGGCATGGCGCTGCCCGTTGCCACCGAGATGACGAGTGCCACGGCGCCCACGGCCATGGAGAGCAGCACGTGCGTGGAGTAGCGGCCGGAGCGGTCCGCGGCCTTGGCGTTGTACCAGAGGGCGAACATGGCCAGCACGTACGGGATCGCCGTGACGAACCCGACCTCGATCGAGGAGCCGGAGGTGATCGTCTTGACGACCTTCGGGAGCCAGATGTTCAGGCCGTAGAAGCCGATCTGGATCAGGAAGTAGACGATCGTCAGCCGCCACACCGCGCTGTTGGCGAACACGTGCTTGATGCTCACGTGCCCGAGCTGCGGGGCGGCGGCCTCGTCTGCGGCGAGGCCCTCCTCGATGTAGGCGCGCTCTTCGGGCGAGCACCACTTGGCGTCGCGCGGGCGGTCGGCGATCATCAGCCACCAGATGGGGGCCGCGATCACGAACGGGAAGATGCCCTCGATGATGAACAGCCAGCGCCAGTCCGAGAAGGAGAGGATCCACCCCGAAAGGGGCGCGGTGATGATCGAGGCGATCGCGATGTTCATCATCCAGAAGGCGTAGGCGCGGGCGCGTTCGGCCGCGGGGAACCAGTGGCTGATGAGCACCAGGATCGCGGGCCAGATGCCGGCCTCCGCCACGCCGAGGAAGAAGCGGACAACGAGCAGCTCCCCGAAGTTCTGGATGAAGCCGCCGAGGACCGCCAGGACGCCCCAGACGAGGATCATGATGCCGACGAACTTCTTGGCGCTCCAGCGCTCGGCCAAGTGGCCGCCGGGAATCTGGAGCGTCAGGTAGCCGATGAAGAAGATCCCCGCGGCCAGACCCTGCTGGGCAGCGTCGATGCCCAGGTCCTTATGGAGCCCGTTCAGGGCGAACCCGATGTTGGTCCGGTCCATGAACGAGATGATGTAGACGATGATTGCCACCGGGATCAGGCGCGTCCAGCGCTTTCTGCCGACGGCGCCGTGGACAGCTTCGGCCACGATAGCCTCCTCTTTCCTATAGGATATACCCCCTTTTTCACGCTAGGCGTGGTGTGGATCACTGTCAAGGGGTGCGGGTCCTACGGCGGGGGGAGACGGCGCCGGGTGGCCTTGGTCTCGCTGCGGCGCTTTTTGGACTCGAGGCGGCGGACCTGGGAGCCCCGGGTGGGGCGCGTTGCGCGGCGGGCGGGTCCGGGCGGCAGGAGCGCCTCGGACAGCAGCGCGACCAGACGGGCCCGGGCCGCCTCGCGGTTGCGCAGCTGGGAGCGCTCGCCGGAGGCGACGATGCTCAGCCGGCCCCCCACGAGCCGGCCGGCCAGCCGGGCGAGGACGCGCTCGCGCTGGGTGTCCGAGAAGGACGCGCTCGCGCCGGGGTCGAAGAGCAGTTCCACCCGGCTGTCGGTCGTGTTGACGCCCTGGCCGCCCGGGCCGCTCGAGCGGCTGAACCGCTCCACGAGTTCGGAGGCCGGGATGGTGACCCCGCACCGCGCGCCGGGCTGCGGCGGCACCCTGAGGTCCCTGCCACGAGCGTCCATGGGCCCATTCTCCGGCACGGCGGGAGGAAGTCCGGCTCCGCTCAGCCGCCGTGGCGCAGGAGGCGCTTGAGCAGCGGCCGGTAGAGCAGCGGGGCGACCGCGCCGGCCGCCCAGCTCCCGACCCGCCCGAGGCGGGCCACGCCCAACTCCTGCGACCAGCGAACGGTCGAGCCGCCGTCGTGCGCGGAGACGGTGAGGTCCACCGCGCCCAGCACGAGCGGGCCCCCCTTGACGATCCTGGCCCGGCCGGGCGCCGAGTCGGTGGGCGGCGTGATCGACTCGATGGTCATGGTGTCGTCGAAGCCGACCGGGCCCACGGCGGTGCGCCCGGTGAAGAGGTGCCCGGCATGGAGCTCGTCGGCCGTGGCCAGTCCCCGGGTGATGCGCGTGAACGGGATGAACCGGTCATGCCCGCGCAGGTCGAGCACCCGTGCCCACGCCTCGCGGGCGGAGAGGGGCGTGGTGATGACGATCTCGAAGTGCCGCACGCCGCTCAGCCGCCGTGGGTGAGCGCCCGCTCGAGGTCCCCGATCAGGTCTCCGACGTCCTCGAGCCCCACCGAGAGCCGCAGCACGCCGTCGCCGAGCCCGATCGCCGCGCGCCCCTCAGGGCCCATGGCCCGGTGGGTCGTCGTAGCGGGGTGGGTGATGAGGGACTTCGAGTCGCCGAGGTTGTTGGAGATGTCGATGACCTGCAGCCCGTTGAGGAGGCGGAAGGCCGCCTCCTTGCCCCGGCCCTCGGGGGCATCCAGCTCGAAGGTGATGACGGTTCCGCCGGCGCTCATCTGCTTCTTCGCGAGCTCGTACTGCGGGTGCGAGGCGAGATGCGGGTACTTGACCCAGCGGACCTCGGGCCGCGCCTCGAGCCATTCGGCGATCGCGAGGGCACTCGCCGAGGAGTGCCGCACGCGCAGCCCCATCGTCTCCAGGCCCTTGGAGAGCACCCAGGCGTTGAAGGCCGAGAGCGCGGGGCCCGTGTGGCGCATGAGGTTCTTCACCGGCCCGTCGATGAACTCCTTCGTGCCGAGCACGGCGCCGCCGAGCACGCGGCCCTGACCGTCGATGTGCTTGGTGCCGGAGTACACGATGACGTCGGCGCCGAAGTCGAGGCTGCGCTGGAGCAGGGGGGTGGCGAAGACGTTGTCGACGACGACCTTCGCGCCCGCGGCATGCGCGAGGTCCGCGACGGCCTGGATGTCCACGAGCTCCTGCATCGGATTCGACGGGGACTCGAAGAACACGGCGGTGGCGGGCCGCGAGAGCGCCTCGCGCCACTGGTCCAGATCGGGGCCGTCCACGAACACCGTCTCGACGCCCCAGCGGGGGAGGATCTCATTGAGGATCACGAAGCACGAGCCGAACAGGCTGCGCGCCGCGACGACCCGGTCCCCGGCTCCCAGCAGGGCCGCCAGCGCGGTGAACACCGCGGACATCCCGGACGCGGTCGCGAAGCACGCCTCGGTGCCCTCGAGCAGCCGGAGCCGCTCCTGGAAGGTCGCGACCGAGGGGTTGCCGTAGCGCGAGTAGACGAACCGCTCCTCCTCGCCGGTGAAGGCCCGCTCGGCGGCCTCGGCGGAGGGGTAGACGAACCCGGAGGTGAGGAAGAGCGCCTCGGAGGTCTCCTGGAACTCGGTGCGCAGGAGTCCGCCCCGCACCGCCTGCGTGTCCTCGCTCCAGCCGGCGGCGTTGATGTCAAAGCTCACGGAAGTCTTCAGTCCTGTCCAAGGTTGGTCGGCAGCCCGCGGTTCTTCCAGCCGTTCACGGTCCGCTCGCCGTCGGGCCCGGGCACGCCCTCGAAGCCCTCGAGGACGCTGTAGGCGGTGAACCCGAGGTTGGTGGCGACGGCGGCCGCGGCCGCGGAGCGGTGGCCCGAGCGGCACAGGAACAGCAGCGGGGTGGTCCTGTCGTCGGGGCCCTGGAGTTCGAGCTCCATGACGAAGTCCGGGTTGGGGATCCCGCCCTCGAACACCCAGGGGATGAAGAGCGGATCGTTCTCGGTGCCCTTGGTGTCGGGGATGCCCACGTGGGCCCACTCCTCCTCGGTGCGCACGTCCACGAGCACGGCCTCGCCGCTCGCGAGCTTGGCCCAGGCCTCCTCGGGGGTGAGGTCGCCGGCGTAGCTCACGCGTGGCCCTCGCCCTCGTACTCAAGGGAGTCGACGGCGGAGGCCACCGCGGCGTCTGCGCGGGCCACCGTGTGGGGCAGGACCACGGCCTGGGCCACGATGACGTCCGTGCCGTTGAAGGTCGCGGCGGGGCTGCCGTGGAGCACGTACCCGTCGGCGAGGGCCTGGGAGATCTTGGCGCAGAACTCGCGGGTGTCCGGGCCGGTCAGGAGCCGGTAGGCCAGCTTCTCCTCGGCGGGCCCGCCGGGGGCCGCCGGGTCGTTGAGCGGAGTGGTCGCGGCTGCCGCCGCGGTCTGCTCGGTCGCAGTATCGGGCATGACGGGGCTCCTTCGGGCTTGCGTATCGAGAACGAATGCCGAGTAGTCACCTGAGGCACCCCGCCGCCTGGAGGGTTGCCGGCCAGCTAAGTCAGGGCTTGGCACTGGCGCTCATTACTCTTCGATCGAACGTAGCACGGGGCACCGTGGCCGACCATGGGACTGCGGTAACGATTGGCAATATGCCGATTCGGGCGGCCCCGCGCGGTCCGGAGCGCCCACCGTGGAGGGTCAGAAGATGGACCAGCCGGTGCGGTCGGCGAGCTCCGCGAGGGCGGCGGTGCCCGCGAGGGAGTTGCCGTGGGCATCGAGGCGCGGGCTCCACACGCAGATGGAGCAGACGCCGGGCACCACGGTGAGGATGCCGCCGCCCACCCCGCTCTTGCTGGGCAGCCCGACGCGGTAGGCGAACTCCCCGGCGGCGTCGTACATCCCGCACGTGAGCATGACGGCGCCGATCCGCTTGGCGGCCGAGGCGGAGACGACCCTCCCCGAGGGGCCGACGCCGTCGTTGGCCAGGAAGAGGCCCGCGCGGGCCACATCGGCGCAGGACATCTCGATCGAGCACTGGCGGACGTAGTGGCGGACCACATCGCTGGGGCGATTGCGGAGGTTGCCGAGGTCGGCGAGGAAGTGGGCCAGGGCGAAGTTCCGCTCGCTCCTGGCCAACTCGGATTCGAAGGCCTCCGCATGCACCGCGCCCCCTCCGGCCGGGCCGGAGAGCAGCCCGAGCACCTGGTCGCTGGCATCCGGGAAGGCGTCGAGGAGGTGGTCGGTGACCACGAGCGCGCCCGCATTGATGAAGGGATTGCGGGGGATGCCCCCCTCGGCCTCGAGCTGGACGAGCGAGTTGAAGGCGGTCCCCGAGGGCTCGCGGAGGACCCGGGACCACAGGCCCGGGCCGTCCTCGTGCCCGAGGGCCAGGGCCAGCGAGAACACCTTCGAGATGCTCTGGATCAGGAACGGCTCCCCGGCATCCCCGGCCGTGAGGACCTCTCCCGAGACCATGGCCACGGCGATGCCGAAGTGCCTGAAGTCGGCTGCGGCCAGATGCGGGATGTGGCCGGGGACAGAGCCCTGGACGCGGGTGGGACGGAACTCGTGGACGAGGTCCTGGAGGAGGCCGCCGAGCGCGTCGGGGTCGACTCCGGCGCTGCGCCGGGCCTGGAGGAGGGCCGGGCCGCCGCTCATCGCCCGCTCCCGGCGCCGTCGAGCTCGCCGCGGTGCCACAGGCCCAGGTGGAGCTGGGCGATCGTGGCGTGGGCGGGGTTGCCGAGGTCCAGGCCGGTGAGGCGCTCGGCCTTGCCGACCCGGTAGTAGACGGTGTTCCTGTGGACCTGCATGGCCTGGGCGCAGGCGGAGACGTCCATCGAGGCCCTGAAGTAGCTCTCGAGCGTCTCCGCGAGCTCCGCGTCGGTCAGCAGGAGGTCCGTGAGCGCGCGGTGCCTGAATCCGGAGGAGGCGAAGCGGGCGATGGCCTCGTGGAGGAGGACCTCGGTCTCGACGTCCTCGATCGACGCGACCTGCAGGCCGCCGTCGCGCACGAGGCAGTCCAGGACGGCCGCCGCCTCCGCCCGGGAGCCGTGCAGCGTGGCCACGCCGGGGACGATCCGGCCGATGGCCACGAAGGCCACGGCCCCCAGATGGCGGCGCGCGTCCGCTACGATCAGGCCCGCGAGCGAGCGCAGCGCGGCGGTGGCCGTGCGCGGGGCCAGGCTGGGCACCACCACGGCCGTGTGGCCCTCGTGCTGCCCCACGATCGAGGACGCCTTGAACGCGGCGGCGTGCAGCGCGACGAGGTCGGCGAGCTGCCCGTGGACGAGTTCGGCGTCCTCGGCGAGGGCGTCGGGGCGGGACAGGCCGACCAGGAGCAGGCACGAGGGCGTGTCGACCGCCACGCCGAGGGTCCTGGCGGCCGCGGCTGCCTCTGCCGGGCCAGACAGCAGACGGCCGATCCGGTCCTCGTGCATGGTGACCGACTGCTGGTTCCGGTAGCGGATCAGTTCCGATGCCGCGCGCCGGGCCGCGCCCGTCAGCGCGTAGACCACGTCGTCGCCGAAGCCCGAGCCGGTCTCCTGGAGCCAGATGTAGCCCATGATCCGCTCGCCGGCGAAGATGGCGATCGCGGCCCGCTCGCGCAGCTGCTGGTCGGGGCTGGCCGGCACGCGGACGACGCCGCGGCTGCGGTGCATCTCGCGGTAGGCGCCGAGGTCCTTGAGCATGAGCTCGTACTCGCGGGGCCCGCGCCGGGTCAGGATGGAGGCCTTGCGGAGCTCGTCGATGTTGTTCGAGAGCGTCGAGTACGCGAGGACCCTGTTCGCGGCGTCCTCGATCACCACATGGCTCGACGTGACCCTTGCGGTGGTCTGGGCGAGGGCGAACAGGTCCTCCTCGAGCAGCGCCATCGCCGCAGGCTGCGGCTCGGCGTCGTCGAGGCGGGACTTGGCGACCGAGAGGATCTGGTCCCAGGGCGCGTCCGGGGCGATGAGCAGCAGGCCGACGCCGCCGGCCCTGCACAGCTCCTCGAGCTCCGGCGCCTGCTCCTCCGAGGCCTTGACCGCGAGCGCCGTGGGCGCCGCGCCGACCAGGCGCCTCACGGCCGGCAGGGCGGCGCGGCCACGTGCCCCGACGAGGCACACCAGGGCCGCGCGCACCTCGGGCTGCTCATCGGTGTCCTCGGCGTCCAGCATGAGGACCCGTCCGACGGAGGGGTCTGCCCCTGCCGCGTCGAGCCCGAGTCGTGCCCATCCCGCCGGAAGCTCCGCGAGGATGTCATTGATCGTTCGGCTCACTGCCTCTTCCTTGAAGCGCTCCCGGCCCCCGCAGAGGCCCATGACCCGCACCATGCTAGGCGGCCCGCGGGGCACGGCGTGTGGGTCCGGGCACAGGAACGGGCGCCTCACCTTGTGCGCGGCGACAAGGAGTGCCGCCGCGCCCGGCTGCGCGGGCGGTTCACAGCCCGCTGGCAACTCGGTAGTGTCGCGCGTGTGGACGAGAACTACGAAGTCATCGTGGTCGGCGGAGGGTTCGCGGGCGTGGCAGCTGCCCAGACACTCGGGCGCAAGGGCGTGCGGGTCCTCCTGATCGACAAGAATCCCTACCACCAGTTCCAGCCGCTCCTGTACCAGGTCGCGACCGTGCAGCTCGGCGTCTCGGAGGTGGCGCGCTCCCTGCGCGACATCTTCCGCAGCCAGCCCAACGTGCGCGTGCTGGTCGAGGAGGTCACGTCCGTGGACCCGGCCGCGAAGCGGGTCACCACCTCGGACGGCAAGGTGCACGAGGGGCGCTTCCTCGTGCTCGCCTCCGGCGCGGAGGCGAACTTCTTCAACACCCCCGGGGCGGAGGAACGCACCTACCCGCTGTACTCGGTGGACGACGCCGTGAGCCTCGGCGGGGCGCTCTCGAACGCCCTCGAGGCGGCAGACCGGGCGGACGACGGCACGGAGTTGAACTTCGTGGTGATCGGCGGCGGCCCCACGGGCGTGGAGACGGCGGGGGCGATGGCCGAGACGGTCAAGTACGTCCTCGGCGACTACTTCTCCCCGCGGCTCGCCAGCCGGTGCCGGGTTCACCTCGTGGACATGATCCCGAACGTGCTCAACGCCTTCTCGGACAAGTCGAAGCAGTACGCCGCCCGCCGGCTGGAGGGGATGGGTGTCGAGCTCCACCTCGGCGTCCCGGTGAGCGAGATCGCCCCGGACAAGGTGGTCTTCAAGGACGGCAGCGAGATCCCGGCCACCCTCGTGGTGTGGGCCGGCGGTCTCAAGGCCGGCCCCGTGGTCACCGGCTCGGGGCTGCCGCAGGGCCGCGGGGGGCGGATCGACGTCAACCCCGACCTGACCGCCCCCGGCATGGACGGCGTCTACGTCCTGGGCGACGCGGCGAACATGACCGACGACAAGGGCAACAAGCTCCCGCAGCTCGGCTCCTGCGCGCTGCAGGCCGGCGGGTGGGCGGCGAAGAACATCCTCGCCGACATCGACGGCCGCCCCCGCGAGCCCTTCCACTACTCCGACAAGGGCTACATGGCGATGGTGGGGCGCGGATCGGCGGTGGCGGAGGTCGGGCCGGGCCCGAACCGCAAGCTGCTCTCGGGCCCGCTCGCCTTCCTCGCCTGGCTCGGCGTACACGTGGTGCTGCTGTCCGGGAGCATGCAGAAGATCCGCGCCCTGGCCACGTGGCCGAGCGACTACATCAGCCACCGCCGCTCGTTCGTGGTGCTGAGCCGGCCGGACCGGGCGCACAGCTAGCCGCGCCGGGACGGGGACGACGGCGCCGGGCCACCTCGGGTGGCCCGGCGCCGTGGTGCTGTGGCCGGATGGGGGTCAGCCGGCGGCCGGCTCGCCGGCGCGGTCCCGGGCGTCCTCGGCGAGCAGCGCGTCGATCTGGCCGGAGGCCTGGCGCATGCCCTCCTCCATTCCCATCTCCGCCATGCGTTCGAGCTGCTCGAGGCTGCGGAACCTGCTCACGGTGGTCATGCGGGTGCCGGGTGCGAGGTCCTCGAACGTGACCACGAAGGAGGTGGTGTCCTCCGGGTCCAAGGGGGAGCCGTCCTCGTTCGCGAAGCCGTCCTCGATCTCCAGGCGGCGCGGCGCGTCCACGGACGTGATCTCCCACCACCCGTGGGCCCTGGTGCCGTCCGGCCCGGTCATGTAGTAGTGGCAGCGGCCGCCGGGAACGAGGCTGTGCATGGCGAAGGTGGCGGGCCACGTGGGCGGCCCCCACCACCGTTCGAGCTGGCGCGGATCCTCCCACACCTGCCATACCCGGGCCGGCTCGGCGGCGAACTCGGTGACGAGCGTGAGGGTGAGGTTCTCGGTGTCCTTGGTGCTGCTGACAACGGTCATTGCTGGGTCCCCTGGTCGGTGCCTGACTGCGGTGTCTCCGCGCCGAGGATGGCCTCGATGCGGTGGATGCGGTCCCTCCACAGCGCCTCGTAGGCGTCGAGGAGGCGGGCCGCCGTGCGGAGCGCCGCGGGATTGGAGTGCACGATCTGCTCCCGGCCGCGCCGTTCCTTCGTGACGAGCAGTGCCCGTTCGAGCACCGCGACGTGCTTCTGGACCGCCGCGAAGCTCATGGCGTAGTTCCGGGCGAGCTCCGAGACGGACTGGTCGCGCAGCATCGACTGCCGCAGGATGTCCCTGCGGGTCGCGTCGGCCAGCGCCGCGAAGATCCGGTCGATCTCCGCGTCGGACAGGTCTCGGAGGCTCTGATCTACAACCATTTGGTTGTAGATTAGCCCAGACTCGCCCGGAGGGGAAGCACGACGTCGGAATCAGCGCCAGAGCACGGACGTGGCGCCGCTGTGCCAGTCCCAGAGGATGCTGCCGCCCTGGAAGTCCTGCCGCTGGCCGGTGCTGACCGCGTACTCGTTCGTGAGCGGGTAGCCGAGGCCGCCCCATGCCCAGTTGAGCCGCTCGTAGGCGGCCTTGATGCCGCCCTTGACGTAGTGCGTCCCAGACCCTGCGGACCACCAGTACACGGCGCCCTCGAACCACTGGTAGCAGCCGCCGCGGGGGGCCGTGCACTGCTCGTCCTGCAGCGGCAGCCCGAGGGCCCAGCCGTCGGCGATCCAGGCCGAGCCGATCGCGCCGCGGACCATGTGGGCGCCCGTGGAGGGGCTCCACCAGATGCTGCCGCCGCCGAACGGCTCCCAGCAGGTGGTGCTGCCGGGGTAGCACTGCTCGTCGCCTGCGGGGTAGCCCAGCGGCCCCCAGGCCCAGTTCAGCGCGGCGTATCGGGCGCCGATCCCGCCGTGCGGCCAGGTCGCAGGGTTCCCGCTGGGGTCCCTCCACAGGATGCCGCCCTCGAAGCGCTGGTAGCAGCCACCGCCCGGGGCCGAGCACTCGATGTCCCAGAGCGGGTAGCCCAGCGGCCCCCACGCCCAGTTCTCAAGCTCGTAGCGGAAGCGGAAGCCGTCGTTGCGCACCGTGTGCGCGCCCGTGGTCGGGGACCACCAGATGAGTCCCCCGGTGAACCACTGGTAGCAGCCGCCCCGCGGGCCCGTGCACACCTCGTTGCCCAGGGGCGCCCCCAGCGCGGAGGCGCCGCCGTCGGCGGCGTACTTGGCCCCGATCGCCCCGCGGACGGCGTAGTCGGCGGCCGAGGGCGTGGCGGACGCGGTGGGCGTGGCGGACGCGGTCGGCGCGGCCGCCGTGTCCGACGGCGCGGCGGTGGCGGCGGCGCTGCTGGCCGGCGCGGGCGCGGTGTCCGTCGGCGAGGCGGTCCCGGTGGGGGCCGGCGTGGCAGCACCCGCAGCGTCCGTGGGCGAGGCTGTGGGGGGCGCCGTCGCGGTACCGGTGGCCGACGGCGGCGGGCTGGGCGGGGTCGTCGCACTCGCCGGGCCGCTCGCACCGCCCCACAGGACGGCGCCCAGAGCGCAGGCAGACAGGATTCTGAGGGCGCTGCGGTGCCCCCGGACCGTGGTGACGCGCACGTCAGTTCCTCCCCGAGATGGCCACCCCCGAAGTGGCACAGGCGAAGCGTATCCGGCGGCCCCGCTACGCGGAAGTCGCGGCGGAGCCGCGGGCGGGGTCAGGCCCCGAGCAGGTGGTTCGGCAGGCGGCCCCCGGGCGCCTTCCCGCGGATCTCGAGCAGCTCGCGGGCGTGCTCCCACAGGCGCCGGTCCTCGTCGGAGACAGGCTCCCAGTGGGGCACGGACACCGCGGTCCCGGTCTCGTCCCGGGCCACCATGACCGTGAGGCAGTAGGTGGTCAGGTGCAGCCCGTGTCCTCGGGGCGAGCCCGAGCGGACGTGGACCGCGATGTGCATGCCCTTCGTCCCGGTGTACACGAGCCTGGCCTCGACCTCGACGACGTCCCCGATGAGCAGCGGCCGGTAGAAGCGCACCCCGCCGGAGAACACCGCGACGGCGTCCCGTCCGCAGTACCGGGACGCGCACACGTACGCGGCCTCGTCGATCCACTTCATGACGGTGCCGCCGTGGACCTTGCCGCCCCAGTTCACGTCCGTCGGGGCCGCGAGGAACCTCAGGACCACGCGCTCGGCGGTGCCGGCGTCGGTGTACTCCTGGCGCTTCATGGACGCGACGATCTCGTCCCGCACGGCCACGCGGGCCTTCGCGTGGGCCTCCGCCTCCCGCTCGGCCTCGGTCCGGGGGACCCAGGCCGGGACCTCGACGGGGCGCCCGTCCTCGCCGACGGCCACGAAGATCACGAGGCAGTCGCTGCGCATCGTGGGCGTGCCGCCCTTCGGGTCGCCCGAGGACACCACGGTGCGGATGTGCATCGAGCTGCGTCCGGTGTACACGATCGTGGCCGTGACCTCGACCATGTCCCCGACGTTGACGGGGTCGGCGAAGTGGATGTTGCCCACGTAGGCCGTCACGCAGTAGGTCTTTGCCCAGCCCACGGCCGCCGCGTACGCGGCCTTGTCGACCCACTCGAGGACGGTGCCGGCGTCGACCGAGCCGGAGTGGCCCTTGTCCGTCGGCGCCGCAAGGAAGCGGAGCGTGACCCCATGGGACTGCTCCGGGGCCACAGCGGCCGGCGGCCCTGCCGCGGGAGCCGGGCCGCCGGCGTCGTGCGCCATGCCCTAGCCCCAGAGCCGCTGGCTCGCGATCCGCGCGCCCTCGGAGAGCGACTCGAGCTTGGCCCAGGCAATCTGCGGGTGGACGCGGCCGCCGAGGCCGCAGTCGGTCGAGGCGATGACGCGCTCGCGGCCCACGATCGAGGCGAAGTTCTCGATGCGGTCCGCGACCAGCTCCGGGTGCTCCACCACGTTGGTCGCGTGCGAGACCACGCCCGGGGCGATCGTCTTGTCCTCGGGCAGGTCGAGGTCCCGCCAGACCTTCCACTCGTGCTCGTGGCGGACGTTGCCCGCCTCGAACGAGTAGGAGCCGGCGTTGATCGAGAGCATCGTCTCGGCGAGGTCCTTGAACGGGATGTCCGTGGTGTGCGGGCCGTGCCAGGAGCCCCAGCACAGGTGGAAGCGGATCTGCTCCTGCGGCAGGCCGCGGATGGCATGGTTGAGGGCCTCGACGCGGACCTGGGTGAACTTCAGGTAGTCCGCCAGGCTCGGCTCGGGGTTGATCATGTCCCAGTTCTCGGCGATCGAGGGATCGTCGATCTGGACCGTGAGGCCGGCGTCGATGATGGCCTTGTACTCCTCGCGCATGGCGTCGGCGCACGCGAAGACCAGCTCCTCCTCGTCCTGGTAGTACTCGTTCAGGAGGCGGCTCGCGGAACCGGGGGAGAGGGCGGGGAGGAACCCGGTCTCGTAGCCGTTCGCGGCGAGGGCGGCCTTGAGGTTGGCGACGTCGCGCTGCACGGCCTCCTGCCCGATGTACGTGATGGGGCCCGTGACGGTGGGCTGGGCGACGGGCTTGCGGCCGGTGAGGATGAACGAGTTGGGATCGTTGTAGGCCTCGTTGAAGCGGACCCGGTCGCGGCGGTCCCGCATCGTGGTGAGGCGGATGTGGCCCGGCTCGGAGCGGATCTCCTCGGTCATCTGCCAGCGGTCCACGCCGCCCTGCGAGAGGCCGCCGAGGCGGGAGAAGGAGTAGTTCCACCACGCGCCGTAGTCCACCGAGTTGGACATCGTGTGGCCGTACTCGCCGTCGTTCGGCAGGGTGACCCCGGCCTCGCGCTGCTTCGCGACGATGTCCTTGACGGAGCCGGCGAGGAGGTCCTCGAAAGCCGCCGAATCGTCCGGGTTCGCGGCCTGGGCTGCGTTCGCCGCGAGGAGCTCGGGCGTGCGGGGGAGCGATCCGGCGTGCGAGACCTGGATGAAGTCGGTGTTGTGCATGGGGCCAGTCTTGCCGATGCGGGCGGCCGTCCGCGAGTGTGTGCGCGTGTGTGAACTCGCCGGTAGGGCGCGCTCAGTCGCGGTCGGTGTCGCCGAACCCGGTGTGCACGGCGCCGGCGGCGTCGGGGATGCCTGCGGCCCCGGAGGTGCCCAGGCCCGCGGTGTGGGGACGGCGCTTCGGCCGCGCCGGTTCGGGCGGGGCGGGGAGCTCGACGCGCGGCTCGCCGGGCGGTGTGTCCGCGTAGCGGCGGGGGTCATGCAGCTGGAGCGGTTCCTGGTTGTGGCCGTAGTTCTCGCCCTGGCTGTAGCCGTCGTCGAGCGGCGCGTCGTGGTCGTATGCCGCAAGGCCCGGGGGCGGCGGCACGCGATCGTCCTGTTCCATACGGGAACCGTAGTCATACGACGCCGCCGGGCGCCAGAGCTTTCCGCGATGCGGCGCTGTGCGGTCCACCGCAGCCCGTCAGACGAACGCGGAGGCCCCCGTCACGGCCCGCCCCACGATGAGCGAGTTGATCTCGTAGGTGCCCTCGTACGTGTAGAGGACCTCGGCGTCGCCGAACAGCTTCGCCATCTCGTAGTCGGTCGTGATGCCGTTGCCGCCCAGCAGCGACCGGCCCATGGCCACCGAGGAGCGGGCCAGCCGCGTGGTGGTCGCCTTCGCCATCGCCGACTGCGCCATCTCGAGGTGGCCGGCCTCCTGGATGCGGGCGAGCTCGACCATGAGGGACAGGGACGCCTGGGCGTTGCCGAGGATCTCGGACAGCTGCTGCTGGACGAGCTGGAAGCCGGCGAGCGGCCTGCCGAACTGCATCCTCTCGAGCGCATACGCCCGGGCGATGTCGAATGCGGCGAGCTGGATCCCCGCCGCCTGCCAGCCGACCCACGCGCGGGAGTCCCGCAGGAGATCGTTGGCACGGTCGAACGCCGTGGCCCCTGGCAGCAGGTTCGCCTCGGGCACCCGGACGCCGTCGAGCACGAGGTCCGCGTTCTGCATGATGCGCAGCCCGATCTTGTTCGCGATCTTCGTGGCCGTGAAGCCGGGACGGTCCGTCTCGACGATGAAGGCCTTCACCGCGCCGTCCTCCGTGTCCCGGGCCCAGACGAGGACGAAGTCGGCAATGGTGCCGGCCCCGATCCAGCGCTTCGCTCCGTGCAGGACCCAGCCGTCGCCGTCGCGCGTCGCGGTCGTGGCGAGGCCGCCGGCGATGTCCGAACCGTGCTCCGGCTCGGTGAGCGCGAAGGCGCCGAGGGACGTGAACGCCTCGAGGCCCGGCAGCCAGCGCCGCTTCTGCTCCTCGGAGCCGAGGTCGTGGACCATGCCCACGACGAGCTCGTTGTGGATCCCGACGAGTGCCGACAGGGAGACGTCGGCCCGAGCGGTCTCCATGTACGCAAGTCCCTGGAACAGCCGCGAGGACCCGTCCGTCTGCAGCCGCCCGAGCCCCAGGGACGCGAGCTTCGGCAGGAGCGCGAAGGGGAACTCCTCCCGGTTCCAGAACGGCGCGGCCAGGGGCCGGACCTGCTCCTGGAGGACCTCCCGCAGCTCGGCGAAGCGCTCCCGCTCCGCGGGGGAGAGCAGGTCCGCGACGCGCATGAGGTCCGCGTCCGGGAAGGGGACCGCGGGCGCGGCGGCCGGGCGGAGCGTGGCTTGTGCGTGGAGCATAGGGACCTCTTCATCGCGGCGCTGTTCAAACCCTAGGAAGTCCAACTATATTTCATCGTGACGGAGATCACTAGGACGGAAAGGCGAGGCGATGACTGTCACCGACGACTTCAGGGCTGCCCGCGACAGGCTGCTCGAGCTCCGCGAGGACTACGCCCGGGCCCACGACGAGTTCGTCTGGCCCCGCTTCGCGGAGTTCAACTTCGCCCTGGACTGGTTCGACGCGCTCGGCTCCGACCCGGTGCGGGCGAGCCAGCCAGCCCTCGTCATCGTGGAGCAGGACGGCAGCTCGACCCGCCGCACGTTCGCCGAACTCTCCGCCCGCTCGTCGCAGGTGGCCGGCTGGCTCCGCGACCAGGGAGTCCGGCGCGGCGACCGCATGATCATCATGCTCGGCAACCAGGTCGAGCTGTGGGAGCTCATGCTCGCCGGGATCAAGCTCGGCGTCGTCATGATCCCGACCACCACGCTCATGGGCCGCCGGGACCTCGAGGACCGCGTGGAGCGAGGCGGTGCCCACTGGGTGGTCGTCGGCGGGGCCAACGCGCACAAGTTCGACGACGTGCCCGGCGACTACCGCGTCATCGTCGTCGGGGGCGCCGGGGCGGACCCGGCCCCCGCGCGCGAGGCCCTCGACTACGCGGCCTCGGCCCAGGCCTCCGCCGACTTCGCCCCGGACGCGCCGACCCGGGCGGACGAGACGCTCCTGCTCTACTTCACCTCCGGCACCACCTCGCGGGCCAAGCTCGTGGAGCACACCCACGTCTCCTACCCGGTGGGGCACCTCTCCACGATGTACTGGATCGGCCTCGACCCCGGCGACGTCCACCTCAACGTCGCCTCGCCCGGCTGGGCCAAGCACGCGTGGTCCAACGTCTTCACGCCGTGGATCGCCGAGGCCACCGTGTTCATCTACAACTACGAGCGCTTCGACGCCTCCGCCCTCCTGGAGCAGATGGGCCGCGAGGGCGTCACGAGCTTCTGCGCCCCGCCCACCGTGTGGCGCATGCTCATCCAGTCCGACCTGACCCAGCTGGAGACCCCGCCGCGGAAGGTCGTCTCCGCCGGCGAGCCGCTCAACGCAGAGGTCATCGGGCAGGTGCAGAAGGCCTGGGGCGTGACCATCCGCGACGGCTTCGGGCAGACCGAGACCACCGTCCAGGTCGCCAACACCCCGGGCCAGCCCGTCACCGTCGGTGCGATGGGACGCCCGCTGCCGGGCTACGACGTCGTGCTCGTGGACCCCGCCACCGGCGAGGAGGCGGACGACGGCGAGCTCTGCCTCCGCCTCGATCCTCGCCCGGTGGGCCTCATGAAGGGCTACTACGGCGACCCCGAGAAGACCGCCGACGCCTTCCGCGGCGGCTACTACCACACGGGCGACATGGCCACGCGGGATGCCAGCGGCGTCATCACCTACGTGGGCCGCGGCGACGACGTGTTCAAGTCCTCCGACTACCGGCTCTCCCCGTTCGAGCTCGAGAGCGTGCTGATCGAGCATCCGGCCGTTGCCGAGGCCGCCGTGGTGCCGTCCCCCGACGAGGTGCGGCTGTCGGTGCCCAAGGCGTTCGTGGTGCTCGCCGGCGGGTACGAGCCCGGGCCCGAGATCGCCGAGGAGATCCTGCGCTACTGCCGCAGCCAGCTCGCCCCGTTCAAGAGGATCCGCCGCATCGAGTTCAGCGAGCTTCCCAAGACCATCTCGGGCAAGATCCGCCGGGTCGAGCTGCGGCACACCGAGCAGGCGCGGCACTCCGAGGCGGCCGCCGGCGGGTATGGCATCGAGTACGCAGAGGCCGACTTCCCCGGCCTGAGAGACTAGCCAGCACATCCACGCTGTGACAGGAGGACCATGGGCGCCCCGCTTCCCCGCGACCCGATCGCCGATGCCCGGCGCAACTGGGAACGCAACGGATGGGCGGAGGTCGCGGCGCCCATGGCCGCCATCACGGCCATCATGCGCACCCAGCAGATCCTCATCGCGCGCATCGAGGACGTGCTCAAGCCCCTCGGACTCACGTTCGCGCGGTACGAGATGCTCGCGCTGCTCAGCTTCGCCCGCACCGGGGCGCTGCCGATGAGCAAGGCCAGCGCCCTCCTGCAGGTGCACCCCACCTCGGTGACCAACGCCGTGGACCGGCTCGAGGGGGCCGGCTACGTCACGCGCACACCGCACCCCACCGACGGGCGCACCACGCTGATCGAGCTCACGGACAGCGGCCGCGCGCTTGCGGAGAAGGCCACCGTGGCGCTCAACGCCGAGGTGTTCGGCCGGTCCGGCTTCACCGGCGACGACGTCGACGCGCTCCTGCGCATCCTCGGGGACTTCCGCCGCCAGGCCGGCGACTTCACCGCGTGAGCCGCGGCTGCGCCGGATGCCCCCCTCTTCTGGAGGCCACCTCCTGGAGGTCAGCGTCAGGCGGTGCGGGGGAACGGGTCCTCGGGCGGTGCAGGGTACCCCGCCCGGGCGGCCTCGGGCCGGGCCTTCTCCGGGTAGCCCTCAGGGGCCGCGATGAGGTACACGATCATCACGACGAGCCCGAAGCCGATCAGCCCCAGGAGCAGGGTCAGCAGGAACCACATCTTGTCCGGCAGCTGGTACGAGTTCACGAGCGCCCCGACCCAGGCCACGAACTGGGCGATGATGCCGCCGAGCGCGATGAGGCCGCCCACGCAGATGAACACGACCGTGGACCAGAAGGTGCCGCCCGGCGTCGGCACGAAGTCGTAGCCGTTGCCGCTGCGCGCGCTCACATACGTCCCGCCGTAGGCGAGCATGACGGCCGTGGCCACCCCGGCGACCACGAGGCCGATCACCATGCCGATGATGCCCCAGATCCAGGTCCTGGTGATGATTCCCTTGGTCATGGCAGGCTCCTCCCGCGCTGCGTGGGCGGCACGCCCCACGTCCGCCCGCAGCCCCTGCGTCCACGGTCCTCCCAGGACAGCGGGGCGGACAGGGCATTTGGTCACCGCGGTCCGGCGGGGAGGGGTCAGGCCTCGGACTGCTCCCGGATCGTGTTGATGATGCCCGAGAAGTCGGTGCCCGCGCCGCCCTGGTCGACGAAGGAGTCGTAGATCCGGGACGCGAGCTGGCCCATCTCGGCGGCCACCCCGGTGTGCTCGAGCGCGTTGACGGCGAGGCGGAGGTCCTTGGCCATGAGCGCCCCGGCGAATCCGGGCTGGTAGCCGCGGTTCGCCGGGCTCGTGGGCACCGGGCCCGGCACGGGGCAGTTGGTGGTCAGCGCCCAGCACTGGCCCGAGGCGTGCGCGGCGACGTCGAAGAGGGCCTCGTGCGTGAGCCCGAGCTTCTCGCCGAGCACGAACGCCTCGCTCACCGCGATCATGGACACGCCCAGGATCATGTTGTTGCACACCTTCGCGGCCTGGCCGAGGCCGTGGGCGCCGCAGTGGACCACGCGCTTGCCCATGGTCTCCAGGATCGGCCGGACCACTGCGACGTCGTCGTCCTCCCCGCCCACCATGAACGTCAGGGTGGCCGCCTCGGCGCCCACCACCCCGCCGGAGACGGGGGCGTCCACCGAGCGGTGGCCGGCGGCGACGGCCGCCTCGGCCGCCTCCTGCGCCTCCGTGACGTTGATGGTGGAGCAGTCGAGGAAGAGGGTGCCCGGCGGAGCCGCCCCGAGCAGGCCCTGCTGGCCCTCGGTGCCGCGGTAGGCGTCGAGGACGTGGCGCCCGCTGGGGAGCATGGTCAGGACGATCGCCGCGCCGGCGACCGCCGCTGTGGCGGACTCCGCGAGGGGGATGCCGTGCGCCCGTGCGGCGTCCGCGGCGGCCGGGACCGGGTCGTACCCCAGAACCGTGTAGCCCGCGGTGATGAGGTTCGCCGCCATGGGGCCGCCCATGTGGCCGAGGCCGAGGAAGGCGATGGTTCCGGACGCGGACGGCTCACTCATGGTGTCTCCTTCTGTCTCGTGCTGCGAGGTCACAGGGCCGCCACCCCTGCGGCAAGGCCCAGCTCGTCCGCCTCGAGCGGGGCGAAGCAGGCGTCGACGTCCGCCGGGCCCACCTCCGCGAGGGTGGGCGGGATCCAGCGGGGCGTGCGGTCCTTGTCGATGACCTGGGCGCGGATTCCCTCGCGGAAGTCGTGTCCGGCGAGCAGGCGCAGGCCGATCCGGTACTCGGTGTCGAGGGCCTCCTCGAGCGCCCCGGGGACGGGGCCGCGGGCCCGGGCCCGGCGCAGCGCCGCGAGTGTGACCTTCACGGCCAGCGGGGACTTCGTCTCGATCGAGGCCGCCGTCTCCCAGGCAGCCGGCGCGGGGCTGGCCTTGAGCCGGCGCACGATCTCCTCGGCGTCCTCCGACGCATAGGCCTCGTCGATCCATCCCCGCTGTTCCGCGAGCTCCGAGAGGGGAGGCTCGACGGCGAGGCGCGCCACGGCGTCGTCCGCCGTCTCCGTCTCGAGCGCCTCGGCGAGCTCGCCCAGCCGTGCGGCCGGGACGAAGAAGTCGGCGAGGCCGAGGTGGAGTGCGTCTGCGCCGTCGAGGTGGGCGCCGGTCAGCGCCGCGTGCGTGCCGGACTCGCCGGGCGCGTTGGCGAGCAGCAGCGTTCCGCCCACGTCGGGCACGAACCCGATCGTGGTCTCCGGCATCCCCATCCGCGTCCGGTCCGTCACGACCCGGTGCGAGCCGTGCACCGAGACGCCCACGCCGCCGCCCAGCACGAGCCCGTCCATGAGGGCCACGTAGGGCTTCGGGTAGCGGCTGATGAGCGAGTTGAGGCGGTACTCGGTGGCCCAGAAGTCCTCGGTGGCGTGGCCGCCGGCCTGCATGTCCCGGTAGATCGCCACGATGTCCCCGCCCGCGCACAGCCCCCGCTCGCCGGCGCCGCGCACGAGGACCGTGTCCACGGCGCCGTCCGTCGCCCACGCGGACAGCCGGGCGAGCATGGCCTCCGCCATGCCCACCGTGAGCGCGTTGACCGCGCGGGGCCGGTTGAGCACGACGACGGCGAGCCGTCCCCGCCGCTCGAACAGGACCTCCGGCTCGGCTGCTCCGGGGGGCGCCGGGTCCGGTGCCGCAGTGGGCCCAGCCATTCAGCTGCCCGCCGGCATGACGAAGCTGGCGCCCTGCCGCACGCCGGAGGGCCACCGGGTGGTGACGGTCTTGGTCTTGGTGAAGAAGCGGAACGCGTCCGGGCCATGCTGGTTGAGGTCGCCGAAGCCCGAGGCCTTCCAGCCGCCGAACGTGTAGTAGGCGATCGGCACCGGGATCGGCACGTTGACGCCGACCATGCCCACCTCGACCCGGCTGGCGAAGTCACGGGCGGCGTCGCCGTCGCGGGTGAAGATCGCGACCCCGTTGCCGAACTCGTGCTCGCTGCACAGGCGCAGGGCCTCGTCGTAGTCCGCGGCGCGGACCACGCTGAGCACGGGGCCGAAGATCTCCTCGCGGTAGATCGACATGTTCTCGGTGACCCGGTCGAACAGGGTGGGGCCCACCCAGAAGCCGCCCTCGTAGCCGTCCACCGTGTGGCCGCGGCCGTCCACGAGCAGCTCGGCGCCCTCCTCGGCGCCCTGGGCGATGTAGCCCTCGATCCGCTCCTTGGCCGAGGCCGCCACGACCGGGCCGAAGTCCACGTCCTTGTCCATGCTCGCTCCGACGCGCAGGCCCTTGATGCGCTCCTGGAGCTTGGCCACGAGCGCGTCCGCGGTCTCCTCGCCCACGGGCACGGCCACCGAGATGGCCATGCAGCGCTCGCCCGCGGAGCCGTAGCCTGCCCCGATGAGGGCGTCCGCGGCCATGTCCAGGTCCGCGTCCGGGAGGATGACCATGTGGTTCTTGGCGCCGCCGAAGCACTGCGCGCGCTTGCCGTGGGCTGCGGCGCCGGCGTAGATCGCCTGGGCGATGGGCGTGCTCCCGACGAACCCGATGGCCTTGACCCGCGGGTCCTCGATGAGGGCGTCCACGGCCTCCTTGTCGCCGTTGACCACGTTGAACACGCCGTCCGGCAGACCGGCCTCGGTGAGGAGCTCGGCGAGGCGGAGCGGGACCGAGGGGTCGCGCTCGCTCGGCTTGCAGATGAACGCGTTGCCCGCTGCCAGGGCCGGGCCCGCCTGCCACAGCGGGATCATGGCCGGGAAGTTGAACGGGCTGATCCCGGCAACCACGCCGAGCGGCTTGCGCAGCGAGTGCACGTCGATGCCCGTGCCCACGCTGTCCGAGAACTCTCCCTTGAGCAGGTGCGGGGCGGCGCCGGCGGAGAACTCGACGACCTCGAGGCCGCGCTGGACGTCGCCCTTCGAGTCGGCGAACGTCTTGCCGTGCTCGGAGGACAGGAGCTCGGCGAGCTCGTCCATGTGCTCGTTGGCGAGGTCCACGAACTTGAGCAGGATCCGGCCACGTCGCTGCGGGTTCATGGCGCCCCACTCGGCCTGGCCCTTCTCGGCAGCGGCGACGGCCTCGTTGACCTCGTCGCGGCTGGCGAGCGGGAGCCGGGCCTGGACCTCGCCGGTGCACGGGTTGTAGACGTCGCCGAAGCGGCCGGAGGTCCCGTCGACGCGCGCGCCGCCGACGTAGTGGTACAGGTCGTGGATCATGGAAAGCTCCTTTGCTCATGTGTGACCCAGGTCATCTGTGACCGAAGATACTCGGACTTCCAAGTAATTGCCAGAGGCTTCGGTCCTGCCGGGCGTCCGGGCGGCGAGAGGAAGGCGGGGGAGGCTAGGTGTAGTGCCCAGCCAGGTTGTTTGGCATCCGGCTGATGGGCGGGAGCTTGCCGATGGCGGTGTGG
>NZ_BAAGSN010000010.1:0-746 GCF_054782415.1 Sinomonas soli
CATCGCCCAGGACCTGATCTCCTCCGGGCACGCCTCCCACGGGCTGCTCGGCGTCTCCGTCCGGCCCGCCGCCCCGGCCGGGGACCCGAACTCGTCCTTCACCGTCGGCGCGCAGGTGACCCGGGTCGCCGCCGGATCCGGCGCCGAAAAGGCCGGGATCAGGGCCGGGGACGTCATCACCCATGTCGGCGCCTATCCGGTCGGGGACCCGGCCCAGCTCTCGGCCGCGGTCAGCGAGCAGGCCCCCGGCACCAGCACACAGGTCACCTTCACCCGCAACGGACAGTCCCACACTGCCGCGGCGGTCCTGGGCACTGCCGCGTCCTGACAGGGGCTTGCGGGCAGCCCGTCGGCACGGGGGCCGGCAGGTCCCACGCCGTTGCCCGCGCCGCCGCAGGGCAGCCCATCCCCGCTGCCGGCGGGCCCTGGCGGCCTCTGGTCAGCGGGCCTCGAGGCGCGCGATGAGGGGGACGCGGGCGATCAGGGGCGGGGCGAACCGGTTCCAGAGCCCGCACCACAGGAGGATCCCGGCCAGGGAGGCCGGGATGGAGGCGATGACGTCGGTGGGGTAGTGGACGCCGATGTAGACGCGCGAGAGCGCGACGAGGAACGTCACGGCCAGGCCGGCGACGAGGACCCACACGCCCCGACGGCGGTGGCGGAGCAGGAAGTACAGCGCGATGGTGAGCGAGACCGCGAAGCAGACGTGGCCGCTCGGGAAGCTGTTGGGGTCCATGGCGTCGGAG